>CALKXX010000188.1 GCA_938003725.1 uncultured Sphingomonadaceae bacterium
CCATCAGGAATTTGGGCATAGCATGATATATGTGACTCATGATCAGACCGAGGCACTTACATTCGCAGAGAAGGTGGTGGTGATGCATGATGGCCGGGTCGTGCAGATCGGAACACCCAAGGAGCTTTTTGAAAGGCCAGCACATAGTTTTGTGGGATATTTTATTGGTTCACCCGGTATGAATTTTATTCCGGTCACCATGTCCGGAAACACAGCACATATAAAAGATCAGGCAATTAAATTGGCGTATGATTATGGGGAGCCCACCGGCGACCTTCAGTTGGGAATACGGCCGGAATTTGTTCGGTTGACCAACGGTGATGGATTGCCGATCCGGACAAACCGGATACAGGATGTGGGTCGACACAAGCTGGTAAACGCGACATTGTTCGATACAGAGATTAACATCGTGGTTGACGAAGGTTTTGAGATTGAAACAGACATGACCAAAGTCACATTTGATCCGGAGTGCATCAGCATATTCTGCGATGACTGGCGTATTGATGTCGAAGCCGGCAGCGGAGTTTCATAATGGAAAAAACCGTCAATCAACGGGCTTGGTTGCTGGTCACTCCGGTTTTGGTGCTCGTTGCATTTTCATCCATCATTCCGATGATGACCGTCGTCAACTATTCCTTTCAGGACACATTTGGAGAAAATATCTTCTTCTGGGTCGGGCTGGAATGGTACGAAGAGCTATTGAGCTCAGAGCGATTGTGGGATGCGCTGGGCCGACAGTTACTCTTTTCATTCATTGTTCTCGCTATTGAAATCCCGCTCGGGATATTAGTCGCTCTAAGCATGCCGAAAAAGGGAATATTGGCTTCTGCCTGTCTCGTTCTAATGTCTCTGCCATTGCTCATTCCCTATAATGTCGTGGGCACAATCTGGCAGGTGTTCGGGCGCGCGGATATCGGGCTGCTCGGGCGCAGTTTGTCGGATTTAGGTGTCTCCTACAATTATTCACAAAACGCTTTTGATGCATGGGCCACAGTTATCATGATGGATGTCTGGCACTGGACTTCTCTGGTAGCACTGCTTTCCTATGCCGGTTTACGGTCCATTCCCAACGCCTATTATCAAGCCGCGATGATCGACCAAGCAAGCCGATGGAGTGTATTTCGATATATTGAGCTGCCGAAGATGCGAGGCGTGCTGATGATCGCAATCCTATTACGCTTCATGGACAGTTTCATGATCTACACAGAGCCGTTTGTTCTGACGGGAGGTGGTCCAGGAAACGCCACCACATTTTTATCGATCGACCTGGTGAAAATGGCGCTCGGTCAGTTTGACTTGGGTCCTGCAGCTGCGTTCTCACTAATGTACTTTCTCGTCATCCTATTGATTTCTTACGTCTTCTACACCGTCATGATAACCGCAGATAAAGACGAGGCCAGATCATGAGCAAAACGGGGCTTCCAAAGCAAAAAAGAAGATCACGGTTACGTCCGAAAGTTCGGATATCAACCATTGTGATGACCATGTATCTTTTGTTCCTGTTGATCCCCATTTACTGGCTGGTCATCATGAGTTTCAAATCGAACTCGGAAATCCTAAGTTCGTTCACAATTTTCCCCAATGACTTTACCCTTAAAAATTACCAAACCATCCTGACTGATCCGTCTTGGTACATGGGCTATGTGAACAGCTTCATATATGTCTCGCTGAACACCGTGATTTCTCTATTGGTCGCATTGCCGGCGGCTTATGCATTTAGCCGCTATCGGTTTTTTGGTGATAATCACCTGTTTTTTTGGTTGCTTACCAACCGAATGGCACCGCCAGCCGTATTCGCCCTGCCGTTTTTCCAGCTATATTCCAGTGTCTCATTATTCGACACGCACATCGCGGTTGCCCTGGCACATTGCCTATTCAACGTTCCGCTCGCCGTATGGATTCTAGAAGGCTTTATGCGCGGCGTTCCGAGAGAAATTGATGAAACAGCCTTTATCGATGGCTATGGATTTACCGGGTTCTTCACCAGAATATTTATCCCGATGATTGCACCGGGAATTGGGGTGACAGCATTTTTCTGCTTCATGTTTAGCTGGGTCGAATTGTTGTTGAGCCGCACCCTAACCAGCGTGGATGCGAAGCCGATAACCGCAATCATGACGCGGACCGTTTCGGCGTCCGGCCTTGATTGGGGTGTACTCGCCGCTGCCGGTGTACTGACCATCATTCCCGGTGCCATCGTCATATATTTCGTGCGCAATCATATTGCGAAGGGCTTTGCCCTCGGGCGCGTGTAGGGATGACCGAGATGGGAGTATATTCTTAGATGGAATGGATGGCTTGGACCCTGCCGACAGCGTTATTCTTTACCGGTATCGCCGCCACTTTGCTTGGCATGGGATTATTGCATAGAAAATATCCAAGCACATCTAGAGTAGGTATATTGGGCATTGAAACGATGCGCGGTGACCGGCTATTCATCACTCTCCTCGGCTCTGCTTTTGTTAACCTTGCGTGGATTGGCTTGCTGGACGCGCCGCAATATGGCGCATTGATCATTTGTGGATTATTTGCATTTTGCGTGTTTCGCTGGGTATGAGAAAAGAAAAAGATCGGATCAAAAAATGAGAATGTTTAGAACAGCCGCAATATTGAGCGTCAGTCTTGTGGCGATGTCCTGTTCAGATACGTCCGAAACCAAAAATGACCCTCAGATTGAAATAGATATGTCCGACCCACAGGGCAGTGCGACCAAGTTTCTGGACAACGAGATTGGCGAACTTTCAAGCTTGAGCCGGAAAGAACAAGAGGCTGAACTGGCATGGTTCATGGAAGCGGCTAAACCATTCCGGGGAATGGAAATTTCCGTGGTATCGGAAACTATCGCCACACATGAATATGAATCCAAGGTACTGGCCCCAATTTTTTCCGCAATTACCGGAATCAAAGTCACCCATGATCTGATCGGTGAAGGCGATGTCGTTGAAAAACTGCAAACGCAGATGCAGTCAAACGAGAATATCTATGATGCCTATGTAAACGATTCAGATTTGATCGGTACGCATTGGCGCTACCAACAGGTGCGCAATCTTACTGACTGGATGATCGGCGAAGGCAGTGACGTTACAAATCCAAACCTCGATCTGCCAGACTTTATTGGAACGGATTTCACAACCGGCCCGGACAAGAAATTATATCAGCTCCCCGATCAGCAATTCGCCAATCTTTATTGGTTCCGATATGATTGGTTCACTGATCCCAAAATCAAAGCTGAGTTTAAACAGAAATATGGATACGACCTTGGCGTACCTGTCAACTGGTCGGCCTATGAAGATATTGCGGAGTTTTTCACTGGCAAGGAAATTGACGGCAAAAAAGTCTATGGCAATATGGATTATGGTAAGAAAGACCCGTCGCTCGGATGGCGTTTTACCGACGCGTGGATGTCTATGGCGGGCATGGGTTCCATCGGAGAACCGAATGGACTGCCGGTTGACGAATGGGGTATTCGGGTAAACCAAAACTCCCAACCGGTTGGATCATGTGTTGCGCGCGGCGGGGCTACCAATTCTCCGGCTGCGGTTTATGCACTTGCCAAATATTCCAAATGGTTAGCCGATTATGCGCCCCCGTCGGCAGCAGGCATGACCTTTTCGGAAGCTGGCCCCGTACCGGCTCAGGGTGCCATCGCCCAGCAAATGTTCTGGTATACGACCTTCACCGCCAACATGGTCGGCGAGGAAGCATCCGCCGTCCTCAATGACGATGGAACGCCAAAATGGCGAATGGCACCTAGCCCGCACGGCGCGTATTGGGAAAAAGGCATGAAGGTTGGATATCAGGATGCCGGAGCATGGACGCTGATGAAATCAACCCCGGTTGACCGCGCAAAGGCGGCTTGGCTCTATGCCCAGTTTGTGACCTCAAAAACCGTGGACGTCAAAAAGGCACATGTGGGACTGACGTTTATTCGCGAATCCACCATTCAGCACGGTTCTTTCACCGAGCGCGCCCCAAAACTGGGCGGATTGGTGGAGTTTTATCGCTCACCCGCACGTACACAATGGTCACCAACGGGAACCAATGTTCCCGACTATCCACGGTTGGCACAGCTTTGGTGGCAAAATATTGGAGATGCCTCCTCGGGTACAAAAACGCCGCAAGACGCGCTCAACGCTTTGTGCGAACAACAGGAACGCGTTCTTAGCAGACTGGAGCGATCGGGACTACAAGGGGATCTGGGACCAAAACTCAATGAAGAGCGCAAAGATACCTATTGGTTGAACCAGCCCGGTTCCCCCAAACGCAAACTGGCGGTTGAAAAACCAAAACCGGTGACGATCGAATATGATGATTTGATCGCAACCTGGAAATAGGAAAATCCAGGTTTTGATCGACCAAAGCCGACGCAGAAAAACATGAAAACACGCGCTGTCGTCGGAACAGGCGTGTTTCGCGGCGTGAACAAGTCACTGCTATCCAGTCAGCGAGGATTCCTGACGCAGGCCGCGTAAGGCACGTCCCAGCCATGTTCCGAGCAAGGAACGCGGCTGTGCATCAACCTCAACCCGGCCCGGTATCTTCTGAATCAACTTCTGCACCTTGTAAGCGCGTTTGGCTGCGATAAGTTGAACCCGGTACAGCGCCTCTCGCGGTTTCAATATTTCATCCCGTTCATCGGTTGCGATATCACCGCCATTTACCGATGCTAAGATTGGCTCATCAAGGCGTTCTGAGGCACTGGGAGACACTTGCTCCAATTTCACGGCTACTGATCCCTGCGCTGCGTCATCGGGGATGAACCGGCCCTGCCCCCCTTTCCGCAAGCGGGCAACGTCGTCTTCTTTCACAAAGGCACGAACATCATAATCCGCCGCAGTGATCACATAGGCAATATTCTCGGTTCCGTTGATCCAGCGACCGGCATGCATTTCCGGACTGATATTGCTTACGATTCCGCTTATGGGCGCCCTCAGCAACAGTTTTCCGCTACGCTTTTGCAACCCCTTTTTCTTATCTTGCTCTCGCTTCAATTCACGCTGCGTAACCTGTCTGTTGGACAAGTCGATTTCATCTGCAGCGCCTCTATTCAATTGCGCGGTCAATTGGGAAATGCGGATGTCCGTATCCGCCAGAGCCTGCGCAATATCGGGCGCCGACAATTCTATCAACGGTGTCCCGGCCTCTACCCGTTCGCCATTTTCAATCAGGATATTGGTTATCTTTGCCGGATTTCCTGACACAATCGGAGCGGCTCCGATGGGTGATAAAACCGCGGGTGCGGACACATGCCTGTCCAATGGTAACAGCCCTAGAACGAGCAATATCATAAGACCGATAAACAGCTTTCGGCTACGCGGCGTTTGGGCAATGCGGTCCTTCATGGCCCACCATATTTTCAACTCGGAAAATACGGGTCGCGCAATAAACACGGCTATCTCAACAATGAACAGGATAACGCCTAACAGCTTGAAGAACAGAGTATATACCAACAGGGCGATACCGATAAACAGGACTAAGCGGTAAAGCCACGTTGCCCAGGCATAGACAATCATCCCGCGCCTTAACCTGTCCGAAACAATCTCTGGAGCGGTATCGCCCAAAGCGAAGAGCAATTCCCTGAGCCGCCATTTACCCAATGCAAATGCACGTGGTTGCAAGTTCGGCACACCGATCAAATCCGACAGCAGATAATAGCCATCAAAGCGCATGAACGGGTTCAAATTGATGGCCAGGCTCATGACCCAGCTTGTCGTTGCAAGAATGAAGGCGACGCTTCGTAACATGCCGTCGGGCAAGAATATCCAGGCCATAGTGGACAGCGCAGCGATCATCAACTCAACAGAGATGCCGGCGCAATCGATCATCAATCGCTTTTTGCGAGACGTTAATCGCCAAGCCGCGGATGTATCAGTATAGAGAACCGGCATCATCACCAGGAAACTGATCCCCATTGCCGGGATACGGCAACCAAAGCGCGTTGCCGTGTAAGCATGACCCAGTTCATGCAATATTTTGACGAAAAACAGACCGATACCGTAAGCAATCAACCCTTCCCAGCTAAAGAAATAGAGAAAGGATGAGAGAAAAGCATCCCATTGTCGCGACACCAGAAAAAGACCCGAAACCGCCAGCAAGGCAAAGAAGGTCAGCGCCGTATGCGACCATAGCGGCTCAACAAATTTGATCGTGCGTTTCAAAAATCCCGATGGCTTCACCAAAGGGATCCGGATGAACAGATAATTGTCCAACATCCACTTCCAAGCCGCTTTCTTTTGAGATGCACGCTGTTCCGAAAAACTTCCCACCGTGTCTGAAAGCGGCGCGAGTGTCAGCGCATTGGTCAGCGAAAACTCAACAACCTGGTTGAAAGCGGCATCAATCTCTTCCTCTTCCATGCCGTCTTTGGACAAGCTTTCCTTCAGGTCGCCAAGTTCGCCGGATGCCCATGAAGAAAAAATCTTGAACTCGGTCTTGCCAAGTTGGAAAAATAAATGGCGCACCGGGTCAAAAAGGGTCCAGCTGGGCGCGCCGTTGATCAATGCAGCTCCGGGTTCAATACGCAGTTCCTGCCGTAGCGGCGGCAAAGATGCTTTTTGAGCTTCCGGCTGCATCATAAGCGCCTAAAAGCCGATAAACTGGCGGAAACTGGCAATTGGGCGCTTCAACAAGGAATAGCTGAGAGGCACCCATTCGCCATAAAGCTTTGCGGTACCGCGTGATCCGATGCGCGGCTTTTCCTTGGATGGTTTGGCATTCACGGCAAAGGCCAATATGCCTTCCGGTGTCATACGCGCTTGGTAACTCGCGTTCTCGACCTTACCATCTATCGCCCATAGCGGCTGAGCATCCAGCCAGACCTTTACCGAAGATCCTTTTTCGAGCTGCATCTGTTCCGCAGCGGGCAAATCGATCCGCAACGCGATATCGTCCGACTTCGCAACCTGCAAAATAGGGTCACCAATATTGACTGCACGCCCCTCCCAATCACGGCGGTCGCCATAGATGACCATGCCATCCCGAGGGGCCGTGATCTGCGACCGTGCCATCACATCGCTTGAAAATTCATAGTCCGCCTTCGCCAAATCATATTCCGCCTGAAGCGTCGCAACGTCGCGACTTTCATCCTCCCCGGCAAATGCGGAACTTGCCGATCGATCAACCCGCGCCTTGGCCACGGATAATTTTTCCTGTGCCAGTTTCAGTTCGTTTGCCAGCTTCACGTCATCAAAGGAAATCAACAGCTCTCCCTCTTTGACTTCCTCATTGGGTTGAACATGTATGCGCGCGATCACGCCCGAGAATGGCGCCGCCACCATGAACGGGCGAGCAGGCACAACTTCCACCGGCGCTAGCGCGGTCATCTGAACCGGAAATAATGCAGCGATCAAAATGATGATCCCTAGACCGATTTTTTCTTTCCGTCCGAGCCGGGCAATCTTACGTACCGGTTTGTCACCCGTCAGCGCGCGCCATGCATGTTCGGTAGTGTCCGCAACCCGGTTAAGCCGGAAGATTTCGTTTTCACGCAGCGACCGCTCCCCCAACACCAAAAGCGCAGCGAAGCAGTTGTCCTGAGTATCCTTTAGCGGTTGAAACCGGCAATTCTTGTAGGGATATTCGGCCAAAGCCGGATCATCACTGACCGCATCGACCAGAAAATCGCGCGGCTTGGTCAAGTCATGCTCATCCGCCATGTCAGCGAGCATTTTCTCGACCGCCTGCATCAACGGAGCGTTACGATCAACCGTCGCAATGCTGGATGCGCAATGGACGTGAAACCGGTCTCCGATGCGCGCCTGTTGGACAATGAACATCTGATCATAAGGTACGATGCGGCGCAGCTCGTTTGCGACCAAATATTGCAACTCCGGAACGGATTGCTGCCGCCTGATTTCAGCTTCGAATTGCAGCAATCCTGCCAATTGGTTGGCATCGCCGGAGGTCACTGCCCCAATTGGTGCAATTGGAATGACCGTTGCGGATGAAGGGTCAGGAGGTTTTGTTGCCATCAGCTTTCTTTACTACTGGCTTTTCACTACTATTCTTTTTGGCGCTGCCGGCAGCTTCTGTTGAAGCCTCTTTGGTTTTCGCCGGTTCGTCCGCCGGCTGTGTGATCATGGCGGTCCCGCTCATCCCCGGCAGTACAAGGCCTTCGCTTTGATCGACACTGCCAGTGACGCGGATGGTTTTGCTGACCGGATCGACAGATGCACCCAGACGCGTAATCTGGCCGCCAATATTATTGCCGGTTTCATCAATCTTGAAATTAAATGGAGCGCCGGGGCGAAGCCAGGTTAGCCAATTGCTCGGCACTATGAGTTCAACTTCGAGATCACCACCGCTTTGAATTTTCAGCAGCGGCTGCCCAGACGCGGCAATCTCTCCGCGCCTTGCGATTTGATCAACGACCGTGCCAGAGAAGGGAGCATAGACGGCGCAATCCGAAAGCTGCGCGTTTATCGCCTTGGCTTCTGCGCGGGCCTTTCCAAGATTTGCGCGCGACACGGCGACTTCATTTTTGCCAATTGCTTCATATTCATCGAGCTCGACATTGGTGTCATAGCTCGCCTTATAAGCCTGCGTCGCCGCTTGCGCTGCTTTTAACTCCGCCCGTGTGGTGGAGCAGTCAAATCGCGCCAACAACGCACCGCGACGAAAGCTGCGGCCCTTGTCGAACGGCATGGACGTAATCCGGGCCGTAATTTTTGAAGCAATCGTAGATTCCTTCTTTGGCTTGATAACACCGCGCACGTCGGGTTCCGGCTCTGGTTCCGGCTCCTGAACGATTGCATTGGAAGCTTGGTCTTCCTGTTTCGCAACTTCGGCATTTGCAGGATCGGACCAATCATCGTCATTGCCAAGATTTGCAGCAACAAAGCCCAGGCCAGCCGCCGCAACGATCGCACCGCCAATGTAGAACGGTTTCAACGATCGCTCTCTTTTTTCTCCAGATTCGTCGGAACCGGTTTCCTCACTCATCGACCAAATGCCCTTTATTTATCCAGCTTCATGGCTGTTTCGCGGCCCTGCCAGAGACTTTCAAGTGAAGAAGACAAAGTTGACACATCTTCTCTGCCCGTCAGTTCCGGATTAAAATCATCCAGACCCATGGAAGCAAATAAATTTGCATAGGCATTTTGCGCCTCTGCATAAGCGATGTCATATTTCACTTCTGCAACCAGCGTGTTCATTTCTTCCCGGAGCAGGGTTTGTTGGCTCATTGCTCCTGCGCGGTGACCGGAACGGATTTGGTACATAATCTTATCTTGGACGCGCTTTTGATGGCCGGCCGTATCCAACTCGGTATTCAAGTGCCGGAACCGGGCGCGTGCAACATGCACTTGTGTCAGGACCGCCATGGTCAACGCCAATTCACGCTGACGCAACAGCTCGTCTTGCGCGCGTACAGCCTTTTTCTTTGGTCCGAGCTGGAACAAGCTCAGCACATTCCAGCTGGCCTGTGCGCCATAGTTGATCCAGTTGCTGTTAAAAAGGAAGTCGTTGGAATCAACGTTGACGCCGATAATTCCGCGCAGACTGGGCAATGCGGATAGCAAAGCCGTATCCAGTTCCTTGCGGTTGATGCGTTGACGATAGCTCACCTCCCGCAGTTCTGCGCGATTTTTCAAGGCCGTCATCATCATATCTTCACCGGCATATTTAACCGCCGGCAATTCCTGTGTTCGGTCCGGCAATACCAAAGAGAATTCGGTGCCGGGACGTAGGTTCATCAACGCCGCCAACTGTGCTTTGGCGACAACCAACTCGCGCTGTAGCTTCCGGATTTCCGCTTGAATACGGATCAATTCACGTTGGTAAGTCAGCGCCGTCAGCGGAGCCGAAAGCCGCCGTTCAGCTAGTCTCTCGCTATTCTCCAGCGTACCGGTGACCGCGGTTTCCAGTTGCTTTAACTTGTTCAACAACCGCTCTGCACTTACCGCACGCCAATAGGATGAACGAACATCCTCAATGACACGGTTGGCAACTTTGCGCCGCCGTTCTTGCGAGATCAGAACTTCGTCGGCTTTTTGCTGTGCGCGGACATAGGACAAGCCAAAGTCCAACACATCCCAGCTCAACCCAAGGTTAGCGCTAAAAATATCTCTTTCTTGAGAAGTTGAGGGTTCAAGGGACTGACGCCGGGTAATTAGCGAAAGGGAGCTCGCTCCGGAAAAATTGTCGCGTCCTGCATAGCCCGCATTTGCAACCAATTGCGGAAGCATGTCGTAGCGCGACAGATCAAGTTCGCGGACCCGCAGCGCCTCCTCCATCATCTCTACTTTATAGTCGAGATTATATTTCAGCGCGCGTGCCATCGCGTCGTACAACCCGATTGGGGCTGCCACCGGTTCCTGTTCTGCATCTACCTGCTCAATGTTACGCTGTGCGGTGACGCTCAGTTCCGATGCCGAAAACGGCTTTGGCGTGACCGCGCACCCTCCCAACAGGGCGATTACGGAACTGGTTGCGGCTAGTTTCTTGTACATTAGGTTTTCCCTTACGCTTTAAATGCAGCCAGAAGCTGTTCTGTTTCGTCATTTGCGCTGCCTTGCGCCAAACTCATCATTTCACCCAATGAAGCGGCGCTGGCCGTCTTTGCGGTATTCGCAATTTCTTCATCGACTTGAATTTCCCCAGTTGCACCCTGCACTATGACGGGGATTTCGATCACCAGTCCATCAGCTCTGATTGCTCTGACGATAAGGCGAATGGTTTCTGCGTCCACCGGACGTTCGATGATTGCCAATCCGCGTGCATCCATCCTGATCCAGTTGGGTAACGGTGCACCATCGCGGGTGTTGAGCTGATATTCGGTGATACGAGGATCGCTATCTGGACCAATATCCCGAATTTCCATGTAGATTACACGGTCACGAACGACCGCCTCTATCATCACTTGGTCATTGCCGGTTTCTAGCTGCCTAACCGAAAAGCCGGTTAGCCCTTCAACCAAGAAATCGCCAAAGCGCGGATCAAACAGGCGATCAACGCCAAAGCGCAGGTCACGGATGTGATCAATATGATCAACCACCTGACTGATCGGATGACCGTTCGCGTCAAGAGTGCCCAAACCATATAGCGACCGGATTCCGTTGACGGCGGTCAATAGCGGTAATTTGCCGTTCAAATCCGGTGTCGGGTTGAGTGAACGGAAGCTGTTGACCGTATCATCGACAATCAGCGGGACACTGATAAACTCTTCGGTTTGATCGCGGATGCCCGCCGGCAATTCGCCATCGGGATACCCGGTCTGATCAGTATTACCCAATAGCTGTTCCACGTTCGCGGTGGCCTGTACCACGGTCACACTGACGGTTGATTCCACAAAACCGCCCTGTCCATCGCTGACTATATAACGGATCGTTGCAACCCCCTGAAACTCAGGTGGCGGAGTGAAAGACAGCGTTCCATCTGGCTTAATGACGACCGTTCCTACATCAGCGACTGCAGAGAATAGGGAAAGCGGATCGCGGTCTGGATCGGATGCATTATCCAATACCGGAATGACGGTTTCAACGCCGCCTATGGTTGAGGCAACTTCATTGCCGTCCACCGGCGTTTCGTTGGTATTGTTCACCGTGACGGTCACCGTCGCGGTCGACGTACCGCCATTACCATCGGAGATTGTGTAGGTAATGGTATCGGTACCAAAGAAATCGGTGTCCGGTGTATAGGTTATCGTGCCATCGGGATTGATCGTCACCGTGCCATTGCCGGCATCGGCGGCCGTAACCGTCAGCGGATCGCCATCTGGGTCGACGTCGTTCGCAAGCACGGCAATCGTGACCGGAACTTCCTCATCCGTCATCGCAATATCGTCGGTTGCAACGGGAGCATCGTTCACCGCTTCCACCGTGATTTCGATGGTCGCCGTTACTGTGCCGCCATTTCCATCGCTGACCTGATAGGTGATGATATCAACGCCGTTGAAATTCGGATCCGGTGTATAGGTGATGGTACCATCAGGATTGATCGTCACCGTGCCATTTGGCGACGTCGCGTCAATGATCGTCAAATCGTCACCATCGACATCAGTGTCATTGGCCAGTGGATCAAGCGTCAGCGGGGTATCTTCCGAAGTGGTGCCGCTATCGGGAAGAGAGACCGGCGTGTCATTTATCGGGGTGACGTCCACCGTTACCTGCGCGCTTGAGGTGCCGCCATTGCCGTCACTGACGATATAGTCGATCGTCGCCGTCCCACTAAAATCGGGATTTGGCGTAAACGTAATCGTTCCGTCATCATTAATGACCACGGTCCCGTCCGGTGACGTTATGTTGGTGATGGTCAGCGGATCACCATCATCATCGCCGTCATTGCCCAAAATTGGAATGACCACTGGTGTATCTTCATCAGTGGTTGCACTGTCATCCTGTGCTACGGGAACATCATTCACGGCGTTTACGGTGACTGAAACGGTCGAGGTTGCAAAACCGCCATTTCCATCGCTGATCGTATAGCTAACCGTATCGACGCCGTTAAAATTGGGGTCGGGTGTATAGGTGACGGTGCCATCGGCATTGATCACTACGGTGCCATTCCCCGCGACCACATTGGTTACGGTTAGGGGGTCGCCGTCGACATCGGTATCATTTGCCAAAGGCGTTAGGACAACGGGAGTATCCTCATCCGTTACATCCATACTGGGGTTGGCGACGGGCGGATCATTTACGGCCTCTACCGTGACGGTCGCTGTCGCAGTGGTTGTACCGCCTCTGCCATCGCTGATCGTGTAGGTAATGGTCGTTGTACCATTGAAATCCGGGTCCGGGGTAAAGGTAATTGTTCCATCCGGATTGATGGTGACCATGCCGTCTGGGGAATTCCCATCGGTCACCACAAGCGGATCACCGTCCACGTCACTGTCATTGCCCAGCACATCGATGATTACGGGCATATCCTCATCAGTGGTAACATCGTCATCCTGCGCAACCGGCGGATCATTGACCGGTGCGACGATCACTTCAACCGTGGCAGTGGACGTCCCGCCATTGCCGTCATTGATCGTATAGGTGATCGTATCGGTACCGTTAAAGTCAGGGTCCGGTGTATAGGTAATGGTGCCGTCGGCATTGATCGTCACGGAACCATTGGGTGCATCCGCATCCGTTACGCTGAGAGTATCTCCGTCAATATCGGTATCGTTATCCAAAACAGACACGGTAACCGGGGTATCTTCATCAGTCGTCGCCGCATCATCAGTGGCAACAGGGGGATCGTTGACCGCTGCAACGGTGATTGCAACAGTCGCCGTTGCTGTGCCGCCATTGCCGTCGCTAATGGTATAGGTGATCGTGTCCGTGCCGTTAAAATTCGGATCGGGCGTATAGTCAATCGTGCCGTCCGGCAAAATGGTGACCGTGCCATTGCCGGCACTGACCGCAGTTACACGCAACATATCACCATCGGGATCATTGTCGTTGGCCAACACATCGATGTTGACCGGCAAATCTTCCGATGTCGCCGCGACATCATTCACTGCGATTGGCGGCGGATTGGTCACACTCCAGGCAAAAGTCTGTGATACTGTGCCGCCATTGCCATCATCGGCCGTGACCGTGACACTGTAGACACCATCAGAACCACCTTGCGATGCATCCGCATCAATCGTGCCCGTGATATTACCATCTGCATCTATGCTCAAACCCGGGGGCAGTCCCATCGCGGTGAACACCAATGGATCACCATCAATATCAGAAAAATTGTTGGCAACGGAGACCGAGATTACCGCACTGTCAACATTGCTCCGGGCAGCAATTGGGCCAGCAACTGGCGCGTCGTTTTCGGAGACGACATTGATTGCAACTGTCGCCGTGGCCGTACCGCCATCGCCATCATCTATGGTATAGGTGATCGTGTCGGGCCCGTTATAGTCGGGATCGGGTGTGTAAGTTAGCGTGCCATCCGCATTTATTACGACCTCGCCATGACCGGCATCAACCGCCGTCACTGTTAGAGTGTCGCCATCCGGATCATTATCATTTGCCAGCACCGTTATTGCGGTTGGCACATCTTCGGTGACATCGACCGGGCCA
>CALKXX010000189.1 GCA_938003725.1 uncultured Sphingomonadaceae bacterium
CGGGCATGTTCGGTATATACCAGATTGAAATCTGAGATATGATCGACCAGCCGCCGGTTGGTTTCCTCCGGCACGTTGCGGTCGAAACTACGGTTTCCGGCTTCCATATGATAGATTGGAATCTTCATGCGCCGCGCCATAATGGCGGCAATTGCGCTATTAGTATCGCCAAGTACCAGCAACGCATCCGGTCGCTCTTCCTTCAACACCTTTTCGGTTTCCATCAATATACCGCCCAAAACAGCGCCCAAGCTACTGGTATCTACCCCGAGGAAATAGTCCGGTTTGCGAACACCCAGATCGCTAAAGAAGACCTCGTTCAGTTCATAATCCCAATTCTGCCCGGTATGCACCAGCTTGTGATCGACATGCTCGTCCAGCAACGCCATCACGCGGGAGAGGCGGATGATCTCTGGGCGGGTGCCCAATACGGTCATGACTTTCAACATTGTCATCAGAGCCTCCTTAGACTGGGTCCGCATAGGTATCGGGATTTTCCGGATCAAATAGATGGTGCGACCAAAAGAATGTCATGACATCGTCGTCACCCAGGTTCTCGATATTATGGGTGTGTAGTGGCGGCATGTCGATCGCGGCCGGTTGATCGCCGGAGACCTTAAATTCATGCACCTCATCGGTTAGTACACGGCGAATTCTAATGGTCGCTTCGCCTTTGACCACTAAGAACCGTTCGACCAGATCGAGGTGAAAATGATCGCCGCGTTTCTTGCCGGGTAAGGTGCTTGAGATAAAACTTTGCGCCTGATTGCCGCCCTTTGCGGTCTCAAATAAAACTCCGCGATGATCGCTATTGGCCTTTAACATCATGGGATAGTGATTGGGAAAACCTCCGGTACGATAGCTGTTGAACAGCGCTAAATCGAATGGGTCGTCTACCAATGGAAAGATATTGTTGGTGTAGAGTTCGTGGAAGCTTTTGATTTTGGCGTAAAGATCGACGATCGAAATGTCATGGCCGTCGGGCATCAGTTTGCCTGTGGTGCCATCAACGACCGCATCAATTGCCATTTGCGCAGCTTTGCCTGCATGGAGTAGCTGGACCCGGCCATCCGGATTAATCTCCGGTTCTTCACCTTTCCACAATTTATCGATCAGTGTCGCGGTGACATTGTTGTAATATGGCCGCGCGCACTCGCCAAAAATATGGGGCAGCACAAGATCGGTGTAACGGCTGGCAAACCCGCTTAATATTTCACCCGCAATCCGTTTCGACCTGCCATAGGGATTGTCATGCGCTGCATGAGTGGAATTTGCATAGACTATATGCGGGTTGATTTTCGCGGCGTCACAGGCTGCAACCAGTTTTTGCGCAATATCGGGATTGGCGCGTTCGACCACTTCCTGCTCTCCGCGATTGACTCCGGCAAAATGGAGGATCGCGCCTACTCCGGCCAAAGTCTCAGACAGCGCTGCGGCATCGTTGAACGTCGGATGATCAATCTGAACCAATTCATGCGGCGGGGTTTCACCCTTAAAATTGGCGCCGCAAATCTCAGCATGCAGCCGTGCTGATGCATGCCAGCCGAGTAGCCCTTTGGCACCGGTTACTGCGACCTTCATTTGATCGCCTTCCATGCTTCAACTTCGGCCTGGACCTCAGGAAGCGACATCAACAAGTCTTTTACCTGCGGCACGGTTAGTTGATCGGTATTGTGCGAATGGAAATCTTCCAGCGCCTGTGTCTTGTCTTCACCTTCGTTGAAATAGGCGTTGTAGTTCAAATCTCGCTCATCCAACTGTAACCGGAAATAGTCACCCAAATCTTCGGCCGTTGCGAGCTCCTGTGCACTCGCCAGTGTTTCGTACAATTTTTCCGCATGTCGCCAGCCGATATGCTGGACCTCGTGATCCGGCACATCAAATAGCTCTAGCAATGCTGTGACCAAATCCGCGATGGAAGACGCGGGAGCTTTCTTTACAAACAGATCGCCTTGCCGGGCATGTTCAAACGCGAAATTCACCAGTGCCACACTGTCGCGCAGAGGCATCAAAAACCGCGTCATTGCGGGTTCGGTAACCGTAATCGGGTTGCCGTCTTTGATCTGCTTGATAAACAGCGGAATGACAGACCCACGCGAATACATAACGTTGCCATAGCGGACGCAGCTGATCGTGGTTTCTGTATCTTGCCCAATCTCGCGCGCAGAGGCTTGGACCAGTTTCTCCATCATCGCCTTCGACATGCCCATGGCGTTGATGGGCATCACGGCTTTGTCGGTGGAAAGGCAGACCAGACTGCGCACCCGGTTCTCAACCGCAGAACGGATAACGTTTTCCGAACCCATGATATTGGTGCGTACCGCTTCGATCGGGAAAAATTCACAAGATGGGACCTGTTTCAGAGCAGCTGCATGAAACACTGCGTCGCACCCCGCCATAGCGCGGTCCACGCTGGTCCGGTCGCGAATATCGCCAATATAGAATTTTACGCGCGCGTCGTTGAGTTGGTTGCGCAGCGCATCCTGTTTCTCTTCGTCGCGGCTTAATATGCGTACTTCGGGTACACCATCTGCCAGCAAACCACCCAGCATGGTTTTGCCGAAAGAACCGGTCCCGCCGGTGATCAATACGGATTGTAAGGCCATGATTCTCCGATATTCTATATCTTTTGCGACCGCCTGCTCCGTTAACCGGGGATAGCCCATAAGGGAAGGAAAAAACCTCTCCCTTTGGCTATGCGTCTTCCTGGACTGCCTCTAGCTTTTCTGTAGCAGCCAGCCACGCGGCCTCGGCACCATCCAACGCTTCCTGCACACCGGCTCTTTGCTGCATCAGATCGGTCATGGTCAATCCGGCATATTTCTCTTCGGCGCTAGCCGGGTCGAACATCGCCAGATCGATTGCCGACAAATCTTTGCTTAAACGTTCCATGTCTTTGTCGGCGGACTTCAGCGTTTTTCTCACATCCTGCAATTGTTTGCGCTTTTCGGCGGCTGCGCGGCGATCTTTTTTGCGATTGCCGCCACCGCCTCCGGATTGCGGTTTTGCTTCTTGATTCCGGCCTAGTACGAAATCCGTATAGTCATTCAGGCTTCCGGAAAATTCTTCAGCTTTGCCGCTATCGACCATCACTAGCCGGTCAGCGGTCAACTCCAGCATGTGCCGATCATGGCTAACCAGCACGACTGCACCGCTATATTCATTGAGAGCGTGGATCAGTGCCTCGCGTGCATCGACATCCAAATGGTTTGTCGGTTCATCTAGAATCAGCATATGGGGTGCATCGCGGGTAATCAGCGCCAGCGCCAATCTCGCGCGTTCGCCGCCTGATAACTTGCCAACTTTTACGGTGGCTTTGTCGCCCGAAAAGCCAAAGCGCCCCAATTGCGCACGCACCGCGCCCGGCTTGGCATCGGACATAAGGCGCGTCATGTGCTCCAGCGGCGTATCATCGGTATCAAGTTCCTCGACTTGATATTGGGTGAAATAACCTACGTTGAGTTTGCCTGATTTGTTGATTTCGCCCTGTTTGGGTTCCAACTGGCTAGCGAGTAGACGAGCGAGGGTGGTCTTACCGTTTCCGTTGCGACCCAGAAAGGCCGTTCGGTCATCGGGATCAAGCCTCAAGTTGAGGCCCGACAGGACAATATTGTCCCCATATCCCACTGCCGCGCTGTCCAGCGTGATGAGCGGCGGTTTTAATTCGGCCGGACTAGGAAAGTGAAAGCTGAGGGTCGGGTCGTCAATCGCTTCGGCAATCGGTTCCATCCTAGCGAGCGCCTTTATTCTGCTTTGCGCTTGCTTTGCGCTGTGTGCCTTAGTTCGCCAGCGGTCGACAAAGGCCTGTAACTTGTCGCGTTCTGCAACTTGCCGGTCTCGTGCAGAAGCTTGTTGGGCCTGGCGTTCCGCGCGCTGCTTTTCAAACGCGTCATAACCACCGGGATACAGTGTGGTTTTGCCATGTTGAAGGTGCAATATGTGGTCGACGACATTGTTCAACAGATCACGTTCATGGCTGATAACTAGAATTGTGGCGTTGTAACTGCGTAGAAAGTTTTCCAGCCAGAGTGTAGCTTCTAGGTCAAGATGGTTTGATGGCTCATCAAGCAACAATATGTCGGGTTGCGAAAAAAGCAGGGCGGCAAGCGCCACCCGCATGCGCCACCCGCCGGAAAAACTGTCCATCGGTTGTTGCTGTGCTTCTTCGTCAAAGCCCAGACCAACCAATATGCGTGCGGCGCGTGCGGGGGCGCTATGCGCTTCAATCGTGTTCAGTCGATCATGAATTTCGGCAATGCGGTGCGGGTTATCCGCAGTTTCCGCGTCAATCAGCAACTCAGCGCGTTCTGTATCGGCCGCAAGTACGGTATCGAGCGGACAATCAGAACCAGCTGGTGCTTCCTGCGCGATATAGCCCAAACGAGCACCACGTGGCATATCGATGCTGCCATCATCCGGTTCTAGCATCCCAGCAATCGCACGCATCAACGTCGATTTACCAGCGCCGTTGCGTCCGATCAGTCCCACCTTCGATCCGGGAGGTAGTGCAGCCGTTGCACCGCCCAAAATGGTCGCGCCGCCCAAGCGTACTGTAATATTGCTGAAATTTAGCATTGTTCAATCGGTTTCTTTTGGAGCGGTAGGGGGCTCCGTTAGCGAAGGAAGCATAGTTTGGCCAGCTATGTGTGGCGTGATGTGTGATAGGCGGCACATTGGTTTAAAGATAATGCGCTACAATTGAAAAATCCCGTAAATTAGCGTAACAGCGCAAATAACAACAAGGTCGCACCGTGAAACAAATTTGATCAAAGGTGCTCAAAATGTCCAAAATCGAAAACATCCTGCGTCAGGGTGGTAAAGCTCTTTCTTTTGTCGACGACGGTGAATTTCTATCTGCGGTAGGTGAGATCTCCGATCGCTATGATGAAATTTCAAAGCAACTCGACAGCTTTACGACGCCGGAAACCCTTATTGATCAAGTGGTTTCGGGGATAAGCAACCCCGCACTTGAAAAGGCTCTTAAAGAACTGGAGCTGGAAGGTGCCTACAAGAAAGTCAAAAAGCATATCGGCAAGATCAACGATTTGGCCGAAGGAGAGCTGAGGCCATTTCTCAAGCTGTTGAAACCGGTCGGTTCGTTCGATGAAAATGGGGATGATAGTTCTGGCGCCACAATAAATGGCGTTGATGATGGTCTGATCCAGTGGAACCCGATATCGGTCCAGAAAGCTCTGTCTGCCGGGCAGAAGAAAAATTACGCGCTGAATCTGAGCGCCGACGCAAAAATTGATGTTGAGGCAGGAGATACTTGGCCATTTGCGTCTGACAATATGCCTGATCCGTTACTCCGTTTGGGTTTTGTTGCATCGGCGGAGGCTGGAGCTCATGCGACATTACCTTTCAAACTCGGATTTGTCTCTGGCGGGGTCGACACGCACGCCGAAGTTGATTGTGACTATTTCTTTGATCTACGCGGCAACAAGCAAAGTTACGCGACCGCAGTGGGTTCTTCTGTAAAAAGGCTCCCCAATCCATTTGACTATGATGCGCTTTGGGAGGCATTTGCTGATCCCAAAGTTGCATTGGCCGGTATGCGATTGGCCTATGATGGCCATATTGACCTTGATCTCGATGTTGCGATTGGTAAGAAATTTTCTTTCGCGCAGGATGTGAGCCTGTCCGCTGATCTGACGGTCAAAGTCGGCGTCAAACGGCCGGGCTCTTTTGAACTGACCATGCGAGCGGGGCGTTTGGCAGCCGGCGGTGGCAGGACGATTATTGCCAGCCTATCTCGCGGAAAGGCGAAGGTACGCAGCTATGCGCTTGGCTTGGGTTTAGAGCTCGACCTGTCTGGTATCGCGCCGCGCGTGCATGAATTGCTGTCGGATGCGCTTGGACATTGGGATGAAGGGTTAGCCGATATCAAGCCATTCCTGAGTCCGGGCACTTGGGTAAAAGATAATCTGCCGTCGGAGCTTGATGATGCGCTTGGTGGTTTACTGAAGAACGACAAATTGCGCAGCGCGCTATCAGACGATTTGATGCTGATCATTGGTCGCAAGGCCGATGACGACTCCGCGATTGCTGCGTGGTTGAAACAGGAAGTAACCGGAAAGCTAGATGACGTCAGTTTGAAGGCTGCCTCAGAAGCCGATGAAGTTAGTAAACAGGTTATTGGGAAGATCAGCAACCAACTACCTTCGGTTCTGCAAGAGAAACTTGAAGGTAAGTTGGAATCGGTTGTCGGTGATCTGCTGAAACAATTGACGAGCAAATTTGAAGATACGGCCGGCGATATTCTGGACAGGGGAGATCCCAAAAAACTGGGGTCATCGCTTAAAAAACTAGGTGATACGATTGGCGACAAGGTTGATGATGTCGATGACATGCTTGCACGCGTGCGCAAGCTTGCAGATCGCTATGATGGTTTGTTCCGGAAAGTTGTCGAGGCAACCAAGGACTCTGCGCGTGCGAAGATCAGTGCGTCACTCGAAATTGAAGAACAGCGGATAGACGAAGAATCTTTTCAATTCTCCGGTGAGTTTTTAGAGCAAAGCGATGATACCCGGCGCATTTTCAAAGCGATGCTGCACGGCAAATTTCAACAAGCCGCTATGACTCTCACGGACGAAACACCAGGATTTGAGCTGGATCGGCCAAAATCTTCCGTTACGCGTTTCTCTGAACGGTCGACAAGGCTGGGTTATGAAGTTGTGCTTTTTGGTTTTTCACTCTCCGGCCACAATCTGTTGAGCAGTTCCGCTTCGATATCGATTTCCGGCGATGGTCATGTGGAAGTTGAAGCCGAAGGTGTGCGGGAACGCGAACTCAGTTCCTTGGGAGAGTCCCGCAGCGTGAGGTTCGTAGTTGGAAATTCGATCCTGTTAGCGAGGGCAGCGGAAGGTCAGGACCCGGCGGAGAAGCGCTATCTCGATCTAGGACTTCATTTTAGCCATAGAGACAAGGCCTTGAAACGCCGGGAGCTAGAGATGTTGATTGGGAGCCTGCAGGATGAAAGGCTGTTACCCGAGGGATCAATGACCCAAGCTGATAGCATATTCAACGAATGGAGTAGCAAAGGCAGTAATTCTAAAATTCGTGCGGATGTAGATATTCGGTTCATGTTGAAAGCGGATGGGCCGGCCAAATTGCTGCAATTGAGCACAAATGACATGGGCAATGCCTTAAACCGGAGAGAACAGGTTGCGGTTTTCCGGACCATCGTGGATGCCATGCGTGAGACCGAACAGTTAAAAGCACGCACCTATGAGCGGGCGTTGAAAGAAGTGTCCAAAATGACCCGCATTGATGGGCCTGATGCGGGCGATGATGCGTTTCTGCTCTACGTCCATGATTTTGACCGAAAGCCATCACGTAATCGCGACGAATATGCGGATATGAGGCGCGATGTTGCCCGCGGAAAAAACTTCGTTGAGATTGTCGAGCTAATGCGTCTCATCTATTTCTCTCGGCCAAAAGGCATGTCCGGGTTGAACGAGTCTGCGGGGTGGGACGTACAAAAGTACCGCGATGCGGAAAGGCAAATTGGGAAGCTAGCCGGCAAATGGCTGAAGCTTCATGCTTCAACCTTCTCTCCTCTATTTGGTTTTCGCCGAAACCTGGATGAACGCATGCTGGCGTTCATGCTTGCGTTGAAAAATCTGTCAGGCGGCGAAAGCGGCGCCGGAATATCTGTCATCATGACCCACAAGCCAAAGGAAGCGGAACCGCAAACCAGAGTGCTGATTTAGTGAATTTCGCAAGGTTAACTGGCGATTATTCGACGATCCTGCGCTCTCGCAGTTCAGCAATTGCATCTGCCGAAAACTCCAATTGATGCAAAATATCGACTGTATTCTCTCCGCAATTTGCCAGCTTGGCATCTTGTGACGGTCTCTGGCCATTCATCTCTACGGGAAGTCCCGGCAACATAGTCTGAGAACCGTCTGGGAGTGTCACGTTTTCCAATGACCCGTTGGCCTTTAGATGTGGGTCGTCAAACATATCTTCTGGCCGAGCAATAGGTGCAAAGGGCAGGCCGGTACCTTCCAGTTTTGTGATCAGTTCATCTCTTGTGAAACCGCCTATCAGATCGCGGATGACGGGCATTATTTGGTCCCGCGCGGCAACGCGATTATTGTTTTCCCTTAGGCTCTCATCCGTCCAAAGTTCATCCAGATCAAACAACCTGCAAAATTTTTCCCAAAGCGCATCGGTGACAACTCCGATAAAAATAGGATCGTCCTTGGTCTGGAAGACGTCGTAAATTGCCCATGCGGAAATACGCGCTGGCATTGGGTCCGCCGCTTTCCCGGTGACTGCCATTTGAGCCATATGTTGACCGATCAGATATATGGTGGTCTCAAAAAGCGAACTTTGAACTTTTTGACCGCGCCCGGTGCGGTGACGTTCTTCGACGGCGGCCAGTATCGCTATAACGCCGAACATGCCTCCTGTAACATCGATAACGCTGGATCCCGCACGCAACGGCTGCCCAGGAGGGCCGGTCATATAGGCAAGCCCGCCCATCATCTGTGCCACTTCGTCAAGTGCGGTTCTGTTTTCATAGGGTCCCGGCAGAAACCCTTTTTCCGAGCAATAGATCAACCGTATATTGTTCTCCGATAGCTTTTCATAACTAAGGCCCAGCCGGTCCATCGCGCCGGGGCGATAATTTTCCACCAATATGTCAGCACTGGCGACCAATCGCCTCGCAATATCCAATCCTTTGGGGTCTTTAAGGTTAAGCGCGATGCTTTGTTTGTGACGGTTATACATCGGAAAATATCCAGAGCCGGAGCCCACCAAATTACGTGTACGGTCGCCACCTATCGGTTCAACCCGGACGACTTCTGCACCCAGAGAAGCCAGAACAGCGCCAACGGTTGGCCCCATTACCATATGGGTGAATTCGATTACCTTTAGCCCAGCGAGGGGTGTCGGTTGTGTCATGCGGCGACTTTCTGAAATCCAAGTGGAAGGCCTGCGTCCGGCGTGAACCCATATAGGGGTTCGCCGGGAAGAGCTTCGGCAACTATATCACGAACCTTTAGCAATTTATCCAGATCAATGCCGGTGGAAATGCCCATTGCTTCCAGCATGAATACCAAATCCTCAGTGACAATATTGCCTGATGCGCCGGGTGCAAAGGGGCATCCGCCGAGACCGCCAAGCGAGGCGTCAAAAGTTGTGATACCTTCCTCCAGGCCGGCAACAACATTCGCTAAGCCGAGCCCCCGGGTATTGTGAAGGTGCAATGTGTTTAGCTTGTCATCGCCAATTGCTCTTTTTACCTTGCGCACCAACCTGGAGACTTGCGCTGGGTTTGCATATCCAGTGGTGTCGGAGAGCCCGACCTCCGCTACGCCTGCATTCATCGCCGCTTCTGCTAAGCGCACAATCTGGTCATCGGCAACAGGCCCTTCCATAGTGCAGCCGAAGGCAGTGGACAGCCCGACTTCGAAATGCGGGCGGCTGGCTTCTGGTTGCTTGGCGACCAGATCAGCGATCGCTTTGATTTCCGCAATCATAGCAGAATGATCTTTGCGAACATTGTTGATTGAGTGCGTTTCTGACATCGAAAACGGAATGGACATTTTGTCAACGCCTTCGGCAATAGCGCGCTCTGCGCCCTTTAGGTTCGGCACCAATGCGACGACGTCCAGATTTGCTATAGTCTTGGCAAAGGCAACAATTTCCGCAGTGTCGGCCATTTGAGGAAGTAGTTTTGACGGCACAAAACTTCCCACTTCAATCTCTCCGACACCTGCTTCGGCTTCCGCCTTTATCCAAGCTTTCTTGGCTGCCGTCGCCATCACTCGATCGACGCTTTGCAGGCCATCACGCGGGCCAACTTCGCTGATCGTCACCGATTGTGTCATATGTTTGCTCCCAAATATATCCAAGGCCGGGCAGCGCGATCATTCTTCTGCCACTTAGAGATGTCCCCGGCCAGTTTCAGGCTAAGGTCTATCTCGTCCAGTCCCTCCAATAGCATCGTTTTGATTTCATCTTCGATTGGAAAGCTTTTTTGCTCGCCAGTCGATAGTTTGATCATTTGCGCAACCAAATCAATCGTTAGCGGCTGCTTCGTTGCCGCGATTTCGTCGATTGCAGCTGCGTCTAGAACAGCGGGTAAAATACCGTTCCTTACACAGTTTCCGGCGAATATCGGTGCAAAACTTGGAGCAATAACCGCGCGAAATCCATATTCCAACAACGCCCAAACAGCATGTTCTCGGCTGGAACCACAACCAAAGTTCTCGCCGCCAAGTATGATCTGGCTGTTGGTGAATTTCGGATCATTGAGGACGAAATCGGGTGCTGGGGTTCGCCCACCGATTTTTTCATAGCGCCATCCCGCGAACAAACCTTCTGCCAGTCCGGTTTTGCCGGTAGTCTTCATTTCGCGTGAGGGGATGATCTGATCGGTATCAACATTGTTACGGATCAGTGGCATTGGTAACGAGATCAATGTCGAGAAGGGCTCAGCCATTGGTCAATTCCCGGGGGTCGGCAATCTTTCCGGCAATCGCGCTGGCGACCACTGTTTCCGGGCTAGCGATATGGGTTTTGACACCCGGACCCTGCCGGCTTTCGAAATTGCGGTTGGTCGTTGATATAACGCGCGATCCGGCAGCAAAACTCTCTCCGCCGGCATAGAAGCACATGGAGCAACCGCTCTCACGCCATTCGAAGCCCGCATTCCTGAATATCTGGTCGATGCCTTCCGCTTCGGCGTCTCGCTTGACTTGAGAAGAGCCAGGCACACAAATGGCCTTTATCCCGTGAGCAACTTTTTTGCCATTCAATAATGCCGAAGCACGCCGGAGATCAGAAAGGCGGCTATTGGTGCAACTTCCTATAAAAGCGGCATCAATCGGAATGTGCTTGATGGTTTCACCCTTTTGGAGCGCGATATATTTTAGGGCCGCCGCCGGCGCATCATCGGGCACAGTTCCGTCAATACCTACAGATTGTCCGGGGCTGGTTCCCCAACTCACCATCGCGGTGATTTCTTCGGCATTGATTATGATTTCCTGATCAAATGCAGCATCTGGGTCGCTGTTCAAATGACGCCAGCACGCGACTGCTTTATCCCAATTCTGTCCGACCGGAGCGTATCGGCGGCCTTTAAGATACCGGAAGGTTGTTTCATCAGGAGCGATAAAACCGGACATGGCGGAAAATTCGGTGGCCATGTTGCAAAGGGTCATTCTTCCTTCCATGTCCAACGCTGTTACGGCTTCTCCAGCAAACTCAATCGCATGACCTTTACCGCCTGCAGCGCCGTATCGGGCGAGTAAGGTTAGTATCATGTCCTTAGCCGTAATACCCGTGCGCAGTTTTCCACCAAATATGACCCTCATCGATTTGGGTTTGGAAAGCCGAACTGTTCCAGTGGCCATGGCATGTTCAGCTTCGGATGACCCAATTCCCCACGCGAGAGCCCCGAACGCTCCTTGGGTGCAAGTATGGCTATCGGGTGCAATCAATGTGCAACCGGGGAGTATGATGCCCAATTCTGGCGAGATCACGTGAACGATACCCTGATCCGGATCGTTCACATCAAAAAGTGTAATTCCCGCAGCAGCGCTGGCAGCACGTGTTTCTGTTATAAATGCCTGCCCCCCTGGCATCAAAGTCTGGTCGCTACGCCCGGGACGCGTATCCACGATATGATCCATAACCGCAAACACGCGTGACGGATCAGCGACTTTTCGGCCTGCTTCAGCCAGTGAATTTAGCGCCGCTGCTCCTGTGCGTTCATGTAGAAAAATCCGGTCGATAGCTATCAGCGCGCTGCCGCTGGAAAGACCGGCAATAATATGGCCATCCCACAGCTTTTCAAATAGAGAACGTGGCTTGCTCATGGTCGATCTTGAAAGGCGAGGTGATAAGCCTTTGCCGAACGGGCGTTGAGCAAGGCGAGGTGATTTTCGGCAAGTTTCTCTGGAGACAGAGATTCGGGATCAAACGCGATTGCATGAGTTGAATTGGCTTCATACCAAGGGTCAAAAACGTGCTGCGCTCTAACGATCTGCCAAGCCTTGGTCAGATAATTTCCGAAGCGATCAGGCTCTAAGTTCGGATATAGTTTATTGGGTTCACCCTTCGGAAGTGCATTGAATACCAAGTTCGTTGTTCCCAATTTGCTGCATATTGCGTCAATAACAAACTGCCAATCTGCCCATTGCAAGGGCGCATCATTGATCCAATCATCCGACAGGCCGTGACCCGGCAAATCAATGCCGATTTGTTGGGCGTTAAGGTTCTTTGGACAGTTCTTTGCCGGGGCGTGAATCACCAGCGTATCAGCCCCTTTTGTCCCCCGCCAATGGATGAGGCCTTCAAACTTATTGCTATGGATCGAAATAAAGCCCGCGTCTTGTACCTCGGGTAGTTTATTTGCCGCTGGTTGTACATGCGCCAGCAAATGCTCAAGGCTTACGGTTTGATGTTCCTCTGGTGAGGTTACTTTTTTCGCGAGCCAGCGCGGCGGGAGCTCACCCAATCGATCAATATGTTCTTGTAACGGATCGCCATTATAGGCGCTGATCAAGCAAGGCGGCACGTCGGCATCAACGCCCGGAATGTCCTTTGGCGCAGACAGCACTGCGCCATAACCGGCCTGATATGCATTCCCTGCATCAAGCATTTCACGGACCACAGCGTCCACGCGCTCGGGGTCATCATGCGCTACGGACAACCGGTGGTCTTGGTCTGCTGCAAACCACGGGAAGAACCAAGTTTGCTCCAATATCCGGTTCCACAACCATGTCAGATGTTCGCCATAGTCGGAAGGATGAAATTCCGGCAAATAGCTGTCGCTGAACAGCGTCATTTCTTCCTCGGACCAGATTGCGTAGCCACCAACTGCCAAAACCGAGAAGCGATTCGCATGACGTTTAACTGCTGTCACCAAAATAATGCCGCCACTATGAAAACCATATGCGGCGCATTTTTCAATTTTCAAAGCATCTAGCAAGTTGATCAGGGCATCGGCATATTGATTGATTTCGGGATTCCCCGGCAAAGCATCTGACTGACCAAAACCCGGAGTATCGGGGGCGATACAGGTAAAATGCGCAGACCATTTTTCCATCAGCAACTCATATTCTTTTGAGCTGCGAGGGCTTTGATGCACCATCAACAATATCGGACCGCTACCAGCCTTGCGATAATGGACGCGGCGTTTCTTGCCGTCTTTCAGAACATCTATAAAGTGACGTGTGATCATGTTTTCCAATTTGTCCGGACAAATTTGTCTCGACAAGCTTTTTCTTGTGATTAATGTGCTTTTATCGATTTGGGAGAGAAAATACCATGACACTTATCGGCACAAAAATGGTCGAAGATGGACGTACTGCAAGAGATATTTTTGAAGCAGTTATAGGAAACCCTGAACGCAAGAAATTTGGTTTTGGAGAGAAGTTGGCGATCGTCAATGTTGATGTTCAGCAAGCCTATACGCGGACCGATATGTTCAAGACCGCCTACGAAACCAATCCCAATCAGATTGATTATATAAATCAAATTTCTTCTTTGGCGCGCGCAAAGAACATGCCGGTAGTCTGGTCGCGCGTTGCATATAAAGATGATGCAGCGGATGCGGGTGTTTGGGGGACGCGTACGGACACCGAGGATAGTCTTCAGAATATTAAATATGACAGTGACCGGCATAAGCTTGACCCTCGCTGCGACGTGGAAGCGGTGGACCTTGAATATACGAAGCGCATGCCGAGCGCATTTTTTGAAACGCCGCTCGCAAGCTATTTGGTTTGGCACGCAGTTGACACCGTGGTTGTGACTGGCGGTTCGACTTCCGGTTGTGTCAGGGCAACCGCTGTCGATGCTTTAAGCCATGGATATCGCACGATTGTTCCGATCGAAACTTGTGCCGACAAACATGAGAGTTATCATTTTGCGAATCTCACCGATCTACAATTGAAATATGCGGATGTGGAACCGGTACAGGCCGTGGTCGACTGGTTGGAGGCGCGCTAGTGTCCGAACAACAGCAATCGGATCCAGGTCTTTACGACTATCTATCCTATCGCAATCGGCCAAAAATAACTTGGCCTGGTGGAAAGACATGTGCGGTTTGGGTCGCGCCCAATTTGGAGTTTTATGAACTTGATCCGGCAGTAAACCCGCATCGGAAAAGCTGGCCGAAGCCACATCCTGATGTGGTAGGCTATTCTCACCGGGATCATGCCAATCGGGTTTCTCATTGGCGGATGGCAGAAATGATGACCAAGCATGGCTTTCCCGGGTCAGTTAGCCTGTCGGTTGCACTTTGCGACCATATTCCAGAGGTCGTCCAAGATGCGAACCAGCGTGGATGGGAGTTTTTTAGTCACGGCATTTATAATACACGCTATTCATATGGCATGGACGAGGCCCAGGAACGCGCGATTATTGAAGACAGCATTGCCACGGTGGAGCGGGCAACAGGACAGCGCATCCGAGGTTGGCTGGCACCGGCACTAACCCATACCCCTCGTACTTTGGGTTTAATCGCTGAATATGGATTGGATTACACCTGTGACCTTTACCACGACGATCAACCAACCGACATCCGCGTAAAGTCGGGCGAGTTAACCGCAATCCCATATAGCCTTGAGGTCAACGACCATTATGGGTTCTTCATATATAATATGTCGCCGCGCGAATATGCTGACACGTTGATCCGGCAATATGACCGATTGGCGGACGAGGGCGACAAATCTGGAACGGTGATGTGTATCCCGCTGCACAGCTACCTTATTGGACAGCCTCACCGTATTGGGCCTTTTGAAGCGGTATTGGAACATATTGCAGGAGATGGGCGCGCGTGGATAACCAAAGCCGGTGATATTGTGGACAGCTTTCGGGAACAAATGGCATGACGCTCGACACATCTTATCTTGAATATCCCTGGCGCCAGCGGGGGATGGACCATGAGCATTATCCCTATTCAATCATGCATCAACGCACCCCGATTGTCTGGCCGGATGCGAAGAGGCTGTTAATCTGGCCCGTAGTTTCTCTTGAATATTTTCCAATGGTGCCGGCTGACCTACCATTTCGTGCGCCGGGACATATGCAAACAGCCTATCCGGATTATCGTCATTATACAGCGCGTGAATATGGGACGAGGATCGGAATTTTTCGGTTACTTGGAGCTTTTGAAAAGGTTGGCACGAAAGTCTCGGTCGCGACGAACAGTGCCATTGCAGAGCGTTATCCTGAATTAATATGCGAGATTATGGCCGCTGGTCATGAAATTGTCGCCCATTCGACCGACATGAACGGCGCAATTGCCAGCGGAATGGAGGAGGCCGACGAGCGTGCCTTGATCTTAAGCTCTTTGGATATTTTGGAAAAAGCTTGCGGGATTCGTCCGCGAGGTTGGCTATCTATCGCGCGATCGCAGAGTTTTAACACGGCGAAAATACTGACCGAACTCGGCGCGGAATATATGTGTGATTGGGTCAACGACGAATTGCCGTACACTTTTCAAACCAAAGCAGGTGCGATCACCAATATTCCTCTAAATCATGAACTCTCGGATCGTCAGATCATAAATGTCCAGCAACAATCAGTGGATAGCTATGCGCAACAAATGCTTGATGCCGCGGATTGGTTGCTAGGTGAGACCAAGAGCCATGGCGGACGGATGCTGCCGATGCATTTGACTCCGTATATAATGGGATTGCCTTACCGGATTTCTGCATTTGAAAATTTGATTGCTCAATTGGCGGCGCAACAGGATATTGGTTTTGCACGAGGTGAAGAAATTCTTGATAGCTGGCAGACGCAACAATGAAAGTTCGAAATCCCAGAACGGGGAAAGCTGACTATGAAATTACTCCGCTTGACGCCGAACAAGTTGCGTTAGAAGCCAAGCGGCTTGCTGGCGCACAATCGGATTGGTGTACGCAAACACCGGAACACCGGGCGAAGATATTGCTACAATGGGCTGATGGGATCGAAGCCAATCTTGGCAATATTGTTCAAGCACTGATTGCCGATACCGGGCGCGGTGCAATATCGAAAATAGAGGCCGCGGGCGTGCCCGGCCAAATTCGGCGTTGGGCTAAGGCTGCTCCAGCTTTGATCAAGGCTGGTGAGGCTTCAGATCAATCAACTTCTGTTCCCACTATTACCACTTCAACCCGGCTTGTGCCCTATCCGGTGGTTGGCGTTATCAGTCCATGGAACTTTCCAATGACCTTGGCACTTATCGACGCAATTCCGGCACTAATGGCTGGCTGCGCGGTGATGATCAAACCTTCGGAAATCACACCCCGCTTTATCAAGCCGCTGGTGGACACGGTAACTGCTATCCCGGAATTGTCAGCCGTGCTTTCGATCGTCGAAGGAGACGGCAATACCGGAGCGGCGATGGTCGGTCAGGTGGATTATGTCTGTTTTACCGGTTCCGTTGCCACTGGAAGGAAAGTCGGCGAGGCTGCAGCAGCGGCTTTCATTCCCGCCAGCCTGGAACTTGGAGGGAAAGATCCCATGATCGTTCTCGCCAGCGCGGATCCGGTACGGGCGGCGTCAACGGCTTTGCGATCTAGTATCGTGAATACCGGTCAGGCTTGCCAATCGATCGAGCGCGTCTATGTCGCGGAACAAATCGCTGCTGAATTTTTCGCTAGCCTTGTGGAGCAGGCCGAGGCTGTCGAGCTAAACTATCCCGATATAGATCGCGGCCATATCGGGCCGTTTATCTTCGGCAAGCAAGCGGAAATTGCACAATCGCAAATCGATGATGCCCTTGCGAAAGGTGCGGAGTTACTTGCAGGCGGGAAAGTTGAAGAACTGGGCGGCGGCAAATATCTGCGGCCTACGATCATTGCGAACATTACGTCTGAAATGGCTGTTGTGTCGGACGAAAATTTCGGTCCAGTTATACCCGTCCGCGTTTTTCATGACATTGACGAAGCAGTCATGATGGCCAATCATTCCGATTTTGGTCTTTCGGCTTCGGTTATAGCCGGTTCGACAAAAGAAGCTGAGATGGTTGCATCCCAATTGAATGTCGGTGCCGTGTCGATCAATGACGGGTCCTTGACTTCCATGGTATGGGAGGCGGAAAAGTCGAGCTTCGGATATTCGGGATTGGGAGCATCGCGTATGGGTGATAGCGGAATGATGCGCTTTTTCCGCAAAAAGGTGCTAATTCGCCAGACTGGCGATGCGGCGAAGATTGAAGCATTTGCCGAGGAGAATTTCTGATGGGCGTGGAATTACAACATCCAATGCGGCCAGAACTGACCGTCGATGAAGCAGCTCGGGGTAGGTTTGTTTCCGGCATTCGTGCCTTCATACTCAACGACCTCGCGACAGATTTGCGCACTGCCTATGATGATCGCGCTGCTCCGGCATTTGCGCGCGAAACGGGCAGGCCGCCAGAGACGAGCAATGAAGCACATCAGGCGCTTCGTGGAGATCCTGCGTTTAACATCTATTCCGCGATGCGTGTTCAGGCACAGAAAATGGTCTGGAATGCAGCGGGATCGGTCGTCGAACGGGATATTGGCCGCATGGACGAGGAGGCGGCCAAAGTAGCGAACAGGCCGGGTGATGTTGTCCTGAACCCCGGGATGGAGATCCCCCGCAATGTGGATGCGATAGAAGTACATTTGATGCCGGGCAGCTATACGCGAGGGGGAAACTCACTGGAAGCCGGCGCTGTTTATGATCAGGGGCTTGCGGTATTTTCAATGGGCCTGATGGGTGCCAATCTGGATGATATCGGATTGTCTATGGCTGCCTATGCTTCGGGAAAGTATCCGGAATTCAAACCGGACCGCATTTTGGATACGGGCTGCACAATCGGTCACAATACATTGCCGTGGAAACAGACATATCCTGACGCGCATGTCGACGCGATTGATGCAGCGGCGGGCGGTCTGAATTATGCTTCCGCCCGTGCAAAGATGCAGGGTCAAGAAGTGTATTTTAGGCAAATGTCGGCTGATGCATTGGACTATGAGGATGATAGTTTCGATCTGGTCTTTTCGTCCATGTTTCTTCATGAACTTTCCAAAAAGACGCGAGCTGAAGCCTTTAAGGAAGCCTATCGTGTGCTGAAGCCCGGTGGCTTGTTACTTCATATGGAGTTGCCCCCGAATGATCAGATGAACGCATTTGATGGGTTCTATCTCGATTGGGACAGCTGGTATAATAGCGAGCCTTTCTACAAAGGGTATCGTGATGAAGATCCGGCAAAACTATGTGCATCCGGAGGGTTTGAAAACGATGATTATTTCCAGTTTGTCGTCCCCAGTATCGGGATTTATGGCGCAGAAGCAGTGCGTGAAGCGATTGCCAACGAAAATGCCAATGCGGTAGATAGTGAAACAACAGGACGCCTCGCCGAAGGTATAATGTGGTTCGGTTTTGGTGCCTGGAAACGTTAGATGGCTGAACCTGTTTTCAAACCTGATGATACGCCGAAAGATATTTATGGGCCAGATGGGCAGCCGCAATTTTTTGATGATCCAGGGATGAATCGCTTTGTCGCCGTGGTGATGAACATGGCGCAGGAAATGTGGGTGCAGGAAGAACGATTGATGGCGCTGGAGGGACTGGAAGCTTCTTCGGCAGAGCGGGAAGCCAAGTTGAAAGAGTTCATCGATCGGCTTTTTGCGCCATTGCGAGAAAGTGGAGTAGCCGAAAAATGAGAGCTTATCAGATAGGGATGCGCACTGGTATCGACGGATTGAAGTTGGAAGAACAGCCTGATCCACAACCAGGTCGGAGCGAGATATTGGTCAAGGTAACGGCTGCTGGGTTAAACTATCGCGATTTGATGGTGCTGCGCGGCGACTATGGCGCGGATCTTCCGCAAACCCGCATTCCTCTATCCGACGGTGTGGGTGTGATTGAGGCAATTGGCGAGGGTGTCTCGGGTTTGGATTTGGGAACTCGTGTCATTGCACCGCACTTTGCGGATTGGGGGGATGGGACCTATAATTTTGGCGTTTTTGGCAATGATCTGGGCGTGACTTCAAATGGCTGGCTCGCAGAAAAAATCATTTTGCCGGTACATGCAGCCATTTCTTTGCCGGACCAGATTAGCGATCAAAGTGCCGCTACCTTTTCAGTAGTGGGTAGCACCGTATGGCACGCGATGATTGCTTTCGGTGATGCGAGGCCTGGTGACCTTGTGCTTGCGCAGGGTACAGGTGGCGTGTCTGTTTTTGCGCTGCAACTTGCCAAAGCGATGGGCATGGATTTTGCGATTACCTCGTCGAGCGATGAAAAACTGGCCCGCGCAAAAGATATGGGTGCTGACTATTGCGTGAATTATCGCGACCGACCGGATTGGGCAGCGGCGTTACTCGAAGTGACTGGCGGACGCGGGGCGGATATTGTGGTTGATACATTGGGTTTTCCGGCAATGGCGGAAACTGTGAACGCCTGTGCTGTCGAAGCGCGTATAGGCACATTAGGCGCTTTGTCAGGAAGCCCAGCTGCTGGTTCCAGCGCTAGTCAAGGCGCGATCATAGGCAAGAATATTACCATCAAAGGCATAGCGTCGGGTAGCCGAAACATGCTGGAGCAAGCATTGGATATTGTTGCCCGGAACAATATTGAGCTGCTCGTCGAGAGCCGGTTCGAATTTGACGACGCTCCCAACGCCTATCGGCATCTGGAAAGCGGCGCGCATATGGGCAAGGTAATGATTACCGTTTAAGTTCGGTGAGTTCGTACCAGGTCATCATATAACCACCGACGCCGCCTTGTACGAAAATACCGTCCTCATCGTCGGTAATCCAAACATCATATGGCGGGTGTTCGCCCGCCATGCCGCCTGTACCGGGAATGATGCTGGAATCATCGACAAATTGCAGATGTTTGCATTGAAACGTACCGGCCGGGACTGTTATTTCCTCTTTGCCCAAATAGAGTGCCCCAATTTTGACTTGGGCTATTTGGGGCGGTGTTGCGCCGCGATGGTCCGGAGAGGGCAGGTAACAGTTTAGCAGACGTTTGTCCTGTGCCTCCCAATCCTGCGTTGAGAGCATATAGCCATCGGATACAATAGGATGCGTGCCAAAGCCGGTTAAGGGCAATTCCGCTGATATTTTTTGGGATAGTCGTCCAATTGTTGGTCCGTAGGATTCCATTTCGATATGCTCGCCGTCAAACCGCATCCAGCCTGAGCCCATAAATTCATCGCCTACGGTCAACCTTACGTGCAGGTCCATAGGTTGGTTTTTTTCGTCCAACGCGTAAATAATGTCACGCATGACGGTTGGTTCTGGCTCATATATCTCACAATGGGCGCGCATGGTCACCTTGCCGTCACCATGGCGGGTGAACATGAAAGTTTCGAACCCTCTGTTCTGACCGACCATTTCCGGTTTGCGCGATGTATATTCCAGTCGCCCCTCAATGATGCGGTGCTTCATATGCATATTCTCCTATAGTTTCTTCATGCCAGTGCATTTTTCTCTTGCCAAGAGTAATTTGTCCGGACAAATTGCTCTTTGGAGTGATGTTGCGATAGAAAAGGCCGAATAACATGGAATTTCTTGTCACCAATGAGCTCAGCATATTGCGCTGGATTCATATTCTGGCGATGGTTTACTGGCTCGGCGGCGAATGGGGTGTTTTCCAGACCAGCTATCATGTGACCAACCGTGAACTGTCTCTGGAAGAGCGCCGGCGGCATATGGAAACAGCTTATCGTATTGATATTCTGGCCCGCACAGGGATTGTATTGTTGCTCCCGCTGGGGTTGCATATGGGCAAGCTATATGGCTTTGTCCCGTTTCTGGAAGGATCGGGAATCTGGTTAATGTGGCTGTTTTTTGCGGTTTGGCTTGGAATAACATGGACCGCATTTTTGAAACGTGAAACGGATGTGGGTATCAAGGTCACGATGCTTGAAGAGAAGTTACGTTATCCTTTGATTTTGGCATTGGTCGTAACTTCTTTCATGTCGTTTTCGGGCAGCGGCCCAATTGAATCCGGTCCGGGGAATTTCTGGTATCCGTCAAAAATGGCCCTTTACGCCTTTGCTCTATGTATTGGCCTTTTCCTGCGTCTCGTAATGCGGCGCTGGACGAGCAGGTTTCAGATATTGGCTCAGGGGCCAAATGCGGCGGAAGAAGCGGCCTTGGAAAAGGAAATCGGTCAGGCGCGTTTCGCAGCCTATATCTATTGGATTACGATTTCAGGTGTTTGTTTTCTTGGCGCCGTGAAACCGTTTTAGGCCGAACTAGATTTCTTTCAGTTCCTTACTCACTTCTTCGACCGCCTTTTCGTTCTGTTCCAATTCCTGAACCATTTGGTGCGGGCCGCGCATCACGCGATAGATATATTCGCGGATCATTGAGCCGCGTTCATAGGCGGCTAGTTTGTCAGGTTCATAGCTTTCTATGTCCTCCCGCGTGATGGTGCCTTTGGACTCTAGTAGCCGTTCGACGGTATCCAGCCGTTCGCGAAGTACGGAAACCTCGCCAACCACCGACATCAGGATCGAAAGAATCCGTTCGTCTTCGGGGTCGTCAAAATATTTCGGGCGCTTGCCCTTAGCTTTTTTGTTGGCAGCGGCCATCCAGTCAAAAGGTGCGTCGGTCATTCTGCCGTCTCCATCATCGCTGGCGCATTTTTCCAAGCGCCATAGGCATGCCAATATGCCGCACGTCCATGATCTTCATCATCACCGGTTGCCGCTTCAGGAAAAATGTCCGTATCGACCACAGCG
>CALKXX010000190.1 GCA_938003725.1 uncultured Sphingomonadaceae bacterium
AATATCCATCGGCTCACTGTCCGCTTCGTCATCGGCCCAGATTTCGGCTTCATAGATGCGTTCGAAAGGAACCCGCGATTTCTCAAACATCGCGACTTGCTTAAGACTTTGCGCCGCGACAGTGACCGGCACAGGAATGCGATAGAGTTTCAGATCACCCAAATCTTCCTGTTGCGTCGTAACTCGAGAACCGGTTACGACCACAAGATTTTCCGAATCACCCTCCATCGCCGCCATTGGTGCCGCCATCGCTCGACCCAAAAAGGCACTCCGATCCCGGGCTTTTTCAAAGCGTTTCAACTGTACATCACTGGTCGTTGCTTGGGGCCAACACCGAAAGGAAATACCGCCACCGCCGAAACCATATTCTGTTCGATCTTCCTCCTTGTTCGGTTCACCTGCCACCGTCTGCGTTTGGGCATTTTGGAAACTGGTTTCATCACCGTTCGCCAAAGTGACCCAAGCGAACAGATTTAACGTCTGGCCATCATTGTTAACATCAGCCACATAATTTGCCTGCCAATCAAAGCCAGTGGCCAAATAGGACAAGGTAATCGTGGCGATTGTCGGTTCATTGACCAAACTCTTCACAGAAAGTGTGGGTTTATCCGACAATCCTTCCGGTACTGAAGGATATACCAGTGCTTCATTGAGGCCCGTACATCTCAACGCCTCAAACCCGTCTGCGGTCTGTATAACGAGGCCGCCTGACGCACCGGTGCGGATATCGGCAGCATATTCGCGCACCTGCCCGGTTGCCTGACTCGTCCGGCGCAACATGACGCGCCGACCAATATATCCGTTCAACAAGGCCGATGGCGAGAGTAAAGCCGCATCGCGGTTCTTCTCGACCACACCATCCGGAAGACCCGTAACGATGGCAGAGGCCGGAATGATACCACCCGCGACACCTCTAAAGCGGATATCCACTTCGCCGGCAGGAATATTTACGGTGCGCTGCTCGGTGATCAACGCGTATCCCTCCACCCAATTCAGCTCCATCTTATCGGAAGAACTGCGATCCGGATTGCGATAGATGGTGACCGAAACCGCGGCCGGGCCATCCGAAGTCACCACGGTTTGCGAAGCCGCAACTATTGGCCAGCCAAATCCGGTCAAAACCAGTCCAGCGAGGAGCAAACGGAACAACATAGTCTTAGTATCGAGTGGCGAAGGTGACGACCAAATCGGTTGAGCCATTGGCCGGCACAGGCACTGACCATTTTGTACTGCGTTGTGATATTCTTTTGCCCGGCAACGTTTCACTCACAATGCGGGTTAAGTCGTACCAATACCAGATACCGCCCTGTACCAGATCAACAGTAATCGGCGTCGCGCGCGCATTCGACAACGTATAGCGCATCGTCGTCTGATAGTAATTTTTGGAACTGCGGTAGCTGGCTGACCCAGTCGAAATTTGACCATCGGAATCAGTGAACTTGTACCGCGCATATTCTTTCCATTTAGACTCCGTAATGCGTTCCCTTTTTTCCACTGTCGTTTTGACCTTAACATCAAAAGCCTGTCCTGTTGTCAGGCCAAGCTCTGATCCCATAGGCGTATGACCGATCGTATTTTCACCGATAAATTGAGGTTGCCCAGAGGCATCTTTCATATAGACCCGTACTGTACCAGCGGGCAGCGCGTCACCCAGACCGCCACTGCGGCTTGAGGAAAATTTAAGCACCGTATTTGCACTTTGGGGTTCTTCAAATGTCCGGAAACTAGGCACACGATATTCATATGCCTTTGCTGCGGCAACACCGTTCACGTCCAGAAAACTGACCTGCTTCGTTTGTGCATTGGCTATCGTTGTGCGGTTTGCCAGTGGGTAAAGATAAAAATCGCCTAAAGCTTCGCGACCGGCCGATTCGGTTCCGGCCCGGCGGATATTGTTGTTTCGGCCGCGACCATTATTCCGTCCAGTCACGCGCGGAGCGCCCGCCACCAAAAGCGTCTTTGCATTACCGAATGTCGTGCCGGTGTTGTTGGTTAGTGTCACCCAACCTTGCACATCCATCTTTCCTGCATTTTCATCAAAAAGAGCCACGTAGTCGGCTTTCCAACCCATACCCCCAGTCAGATAGCTTAGCTGCGCTGGGCGTGTGCCGCCGCGCGAACTGTTCAATGACACCGAAAGCGTTGGCTTCGCTCTCAAATTGTTGGGCACCTTGTCAAAAATCACTCGTGTCGGCAGGCGGTCGTCGCGCAACACCTCTATCCGGCTGCCGATTTGCAGCACCACACCGCCATTGGCAGCAAGCACCTTTGCACGTTCCCGGGTTTCCGCACCAGTCGCCGGATTGATGCGCACAATGGTAACGGTTTCGCCAACCGCTTTTTCCATCAGTTTTGCCGGGGACAGTAGATCATAGTCAAAATTCTGTTCGATTATCCCGGTATTAGCGGCATTGAAACCGACTGTTTCCGGGCGGATTTGGCCCGACACGCCCGGGAAGCTCTGGACCGATCGGCCAGCAGGAATGTTCAGGTTACGAACATCCTGCACCAATGCCAGATTGTTATTATAGATCGTGACGGAGACATCGCCCTGCCCCGATGATTGGCTGATCGCCGGAGTTGCTGCGCTTGCGAGCAACAATCCTGTTAAAGCAAGATACCGCATGATATTTCTCCCCATCTCTCAAGCTTTCGAAGCTAAACGACTGAAAATGAACCTAGGTTAAATGGTTTTTTCATTTTCTATTCGCTGTCGTTCGCGACCACCCATTCAAATTTTACGCGACCCGGGTCGTCCGTAGTCGGCTTTTTTACGAGAAACAGATTTTGCTTTGCGAGTTCACTTGCAACGACATCCATATCAGCCTCAGAGCCGCTCATCGCGATGGCCACAGGACTTCGTAAAGCTGCCCAGCTGATCCATTCCATACGTTGCCGGGATGCATTGGTCAGTTCATTTTCCGCAACCACCAATTCCGGTAAGACAGCCGGGGGCGGTTGGATGTAAACCGCCCAATCCGGCATCTGCCTAACCATGCGCTGTTCCAGCACATAATATGTTTGCAGCGATGCGCCGGGGAGCTTTTTGGCCATCACAATGGCGCGACGCTTGACCGTATCGATCGTAACATCATCCTGATCAACACCGGCGATAAGCGCCAGACTTTCCCGTAATTTTGCGACCTGCGTTTCGACTGCCTGTTGTTGCTCTCTCGCCTTTACCGCCGCCAGTTCCGCCTCAGCCGCATTGTCACCGGTCTCGACCCGATATTGCTCAATCTGCACCTCTATCGGTTCATTAAATGTCCGACTAAGTACTCGTGAGCTCTGCTCCCCGGCACCGGCTTTGATCGTTGGGGTAAAAACCGAAGCGGTGATCAGGACTGGTTCGGCGTTAAAGTCTACGTCTATCTGCGAAACGCGCGCTTTTGAGCCAAATTGATCCTTGATAAATCCACTCGCGGCACGCGAAATATTGGCCTCATGCCCAATTTGTACCAGCGAGATGCTCAGTGGGATAGCCAACCCGACAAAGACCACTATCATCGCGAAAATCTGAAACTGCGTCTGTCGTTCGGTCATATACGACCGAAAGCCATACAGCCAGGCCATGACGATTGCCGTCAGGGCGATCACCATCAGATTGGTGAAGTACAGCAGCAAAGATCCGGCAAATACAGTCCAGTTCATCGTCGCCAGACCGAAACCAATAACCGCAAGTGGCGGCATCAACGCGACCGCAATCGCAACGCCAACGATCGTTCCCATCCCACCCCGGATCATCGCATAGGCACCGGCCAACCCTGAAAAAACGGCCACGCCCAGATCAAACAGATTGGGCCGTGTCCGCGCGGCGATTTCCGGCGTCACTGTTTGCAACGGGGACAACAACACCACGAAGGCAGAGAAAAGGACGGCAATCAACGTTCCCAACAGCAACGCCCAACCTGAATCTTTCAGCCAGGCAGAATCGCCGGTCGCCGATGCAAAGCCAACTGCCATGATCGGATACATGAGCGGCGACAATAACATCGCGCCAATCACCACCGCGGGCGAAGACAGAAGCAACCCCAAAATCGCGATACCCGCGGACATACAGATCAAAAAAGCATAGCGCGGGGTGAAACTGCAATCCGCCTTTATCTTTTCGATAATCGCCGGTTGATCAATATCCGATTGCACGGCTATGCGCCACCAACGCTTCAACAGTTTAATACTGCCGGTGATCGGCGAAAACATCCCTGCTTTGCGCTTAGCATCTATTTTTTCGGCTTCCGGACTTGATCCCGCTTGATTGGTCATAAGTCATTGTAACCACTGACCGACCATCTAGAAAAGGAAAACCTTACCTCTCACGTAATTGAAAATTGAACATTTTTCTCTTTTATCAGACAACCGTATCACATACATATGGCACAAAGGCTGTTGGAGCCGGTAGAAAAGGAGCCCTCAATGCCCCGTCCTGAAACCGATATGGAAGCAAAACGCCTCCAGATAAAGCAAGTCGCAGACCAGATAATCCGCGAAAAAGGAGCAATTAGCTTTACCATGACCGATCTGGCGGCCGCCGCCGGAATGTCGCCTTCAAATCTTTATCGTTTTTTCGAAAATAAGGATGCATTGGCGGAAGCCATGGCCGGAGATTGGTTTGCCGACAAAATAGTGGTCATGGAGGAAGTTCTAGCCTCCGACCTGTCCGTCGAGGAAAAACTATTTGAATTC
>CALKXX010000191.1 GCA_938003725.1 uncultured Sphingomonadaceae bacterium
ATCATCAATTTCGACTAGCAATTGTCCAAGATGGACAGGCTTTAGTTGAAAGCGCAGCGTATCGCCCGGTGCTGACATTTTCTGGATTTCGCTGGATATCTGAGCAACCCATTTGTCACCCCCTGCAACATCCAGTGGTAGCGCCATTCGCCCTTCGACTGCGGTGTTTGCTACAGCGACAGAATGGGTGTTCACTGATGTGACAGACGATAGATAGGAGCTAGTACCAACCGTCAATTCCGGTTGACCCTCTGCCGGAAAATTTCCGGGAATGGGACTATCCAGGGATACAGGAGCGGGATTCGGTAAAGAGCTGGGTCGATTGGGCAAAGACGTCTGAACTTCGCCTCTGGAATTCAGAACAAAACTATCTTGGTTTTCCCAAGAATAACCTGAGTTCGAGATCACAGAGGATATTTTCGGCGGTGGGTTTCCTCCATTTTCTAGCGCGTTATGTTTGGCTAGGCCCATCTGTTCAACATTCATCGAAGGGCGTATTTTTTCTCCGCTAACCGGATCATTGGGCAAGGACGTAATCGGCGGCGGCACGCTCCCCTGTTGTCGCGCTGTCGGAACAATTTGCGCGCTGGGAACCTGATTTGGCATTTGCTCGCCTATATTGTCCGGTGAGCTCAGTGACGGAAATATTGCAACCTCCAAAGAAGGTTCAAGCATCGAAGGGGCGATCGAAGGGTCAACGATAGTTGTGGTGAGGCTCGTAACTTCCACCTGCGAACTGCCATCCGTCTTGAAGACAATCTCTGATAAATTATGCGATACCAGAGCAGACTCACCGGGCCATTGTGAAGCCTCAGGTGGATGGAGAGGGATATCTTCTTCTTGAAAATCGAGGACATCAGTCGATGAAACGGTCGGCTTTGATAAACCGTCGCTATGAACGTCAATCAAGTTCACAAACTCCGGCAATGACTCAAAAGCTTTGTTGGCGCCCAAACTGGCGGGTTCGATTGATGACAGTTTTACCATATTCACAATCATCGTCCGACCCTCGGTAGGTTACGCACAGCTGATATTTCTTGCGATTTAGTGACCAGAGGTTGCTTGCCTAGTTCACGAGCTTCATGCGTGCGCCAAGCCGCTTTTTCCCTAGCTGTTGCTTTTTCCGCACCGCGTTTGATCACGTTCGACGAAAGCGCAGTCCTATCCTTATCCAGCTTTGCCTGAGCGATTATTGCTTGCTGATGTTGCTCAACATCAATCAGCCGCGACCTGAATTCCAATCGCGAGGCGATGTTGCTGCCTTGTGTTGTTTCCATCGGTAGGACGATGTGATTCTTAATCTCCGCAACTTGACCAACTCGGCCTTCGAGCATTTTCAATTTCTCTGACGATTCAAATAAATCCAGGCGCGCCAAACGATGTTTGAGGTCAAATATTTTTGCGATCCGGCGACATGATTGAAGCTGCTTGCTCATCACACAAACTCCTCAATCAATTGGGCAACCGATCCATCAAGTCCGATAGACACGTCGTGCTGTTGCCCGATAAAATTAAGCTGTAGGTCGCGCAGCGCAATCGCCTGATCCAATACCGGGTCACCGCCTTGGCGATAGGCCCCCATCATTAACAAGTCGGCGTTTTCCTCATATTTCGACCATATCTGACGAAAATTCTGTGCGGCCTGACGGTGCTGATCATCGTTTAGATCATTGGCCACGCGGCTGATGGAACGATTGATATCAATTGCCGGAAACACGCCCTGCTCTGCTAGTTTGCGCGACAAGATAATATGGCCATCCGCTATCGCGCGTGCAGTATCAACAATGGGATCATCCAGATCGTCGCTATCGGCCAATATCGTATAGAAACCAGTTATTGAGCCGCCGGTTTTTGCGTCAACGCCCGCGCGTTCAACAATTTGGGGGATCAGGCTAGCGACGCTAGGAGGGTATCCTTTCATGGTCGGCGGTTCGCCCAGTGACAAACCAATCTCACGTTGGGCATGTGCCACCCGCGTCAGGCTGTCCATGAACAGCAACACGCTATTGCCCTGACTTCGGTAATATTCGGCTATCGCTGCTGTACGATGGGCCGCCTTGATCCTTAGAAGCGGAGAGTGATCAGCAGGAACCGCAATGGTTATCGTTTTTTGATTGGCACCTGACCCACGGCTCATTTCGACGAAATCAGCAATTTCTCTGGCACGTTCTCCGATCAAGCCAACGACGATGACGTCGGCCTCCGTTGAGGATATCAATTGATGCATGAGCATTGTTTTTCCGACGCCGGATCCTGCAATGATCGCAACCCGTTGCCCGCGCCCTATCGTCAGAAGCGCATTTATTGCCCGAACACCGATATCCAGCGGTGCCGAAACGCGGCCTCGATTTTGGAATTCATCATTATCCGCATGTAGTCGCCAAGTCGCGTTGGTAGCTATAGGGCCATTGCCATCTATCTCTTGGCCTAGCGCATTGATCACTCGGCCCAGTAGCTCTGGCCCAACGCCGATCATGCTATCGGACCGGGAAGGATAGACGGCGGCAGACTTTCTTATCGCGCCATTCAGTTTAAGCGGTGTGAGCAACACATTGGAGCGATCTATTCCCGAGACTTCGGCCTCAACTGTCGAACCATCGGCTGTTTCCACGATAGCACCTTGTCCAATGGGATACGGAAAACCGCTGGCAGTGATCATATTTCCAGTGACCGCTTGCACCTGTCCGATGTGCAGAGGCGCGCAGTTCAACTGATGGACGGTCGACAAAATTTGATCGCATTGCTGTTGGTGAAGGCCTAGCATTTCGACGATCCTTCCAATCGTACGCCACCGTCAATGGCGTGGATAATGGCCGCACTGCCGGAAATATATTCACCGCCCTCATGGACCAGATGGACCGAACCAGAAGGCAATTTCGGATCGGGAATGAGCGCCACGGAAATATCGAAATCTTGCAGCAAACCGATGTCACTTGGCGCCACATGCAAAACGGCAGTTCCCATATCCCGATCAATTTGATCGGCGGCGGCTTCACATCTTTCCAAAAGTTTGTCGCGATCGACAATATGCTCTCCCAGTGCCTCTTGAGTAAGATGATGCACTGCTTTCCAAAGCAACTCGGTCAGTTTCTTGTTTTCCAATTTGCCTAGATTTTCGATGGCATCGGCCAAATGTTTTTTACCAGATTGCATATTTTCATGCTCGGTCATTGCCGCCTTGGTGCCATCGGTGAAACCCGCCGCATAAGATTTTGCCGAAGCATCATCTTTCGCAGAATCAGTATCTATTAAGGCAATCTTGTCGGCAGTCGCCCGTTCCGCGACCCGATCCAATTGATATCTGGGATTGAATTCCAATGGAGCAGATATTTGCCAGGACAGCGCTTCAAAATTTCCACTACCTTCAACAAAATCGCCTTCAAGAATATCACTTCCGGGAACAGAGTCATTGAGATTAGACAAAATCGTCTCCTTTCCCGCCCAGATTGATTGTGCCGTCTTCGGCCAGTGATCTGGCCTGTGCGACCACCATTTTTTGTGCAGCGATGACATCATCTTTCGCGACCGGCCCGCGTTCTTCAATCTCGTCCTGAATGGATTGCGCAGCCCGGCTGGACATGCAGCCGAACATTTTTTGAGCGAGCTCTGGCTGCGCGCCTTTGAGCGCCAAGATAAGCGGCTCGTTGTCCACAGATCGCAGTACAGCACCCAGATTCTTGTCATCCAGTTCCATCAGGTCTTCAAA
>CALKXX010000192.1 GCA_938003725.1 uncultured Sphingomonadaceae bacterium
CTTTTGTGTCAGAGAAACTGGCCGAACGTGATGCGCGTCATAAACGCATGGGCGATAGCCGTTATGTTGTGGAGCCCAATGTCAAAGAAGGCAAAGGTGGTCTGCGCGACCTGCAAACATTATACTGGATTGGGAAGTTCATTCATCGTGTCGCATCGGCGGAAGATTTGATCGATGTGGGTTTGCTGACTAAGAATGAGTTCTTGCGGTTCCGCAAAGCTGCCAACTTTCTATGGGCAGTGCGCTGTCACATGCATGATATTACGGGCCGCGCAGAAGATCGGCTGACTTTCGATTTGCAGCCAGAAGTCGCAAACCGGATGCGTTTTGCCGAACGGACAGGCAAGTCCGCTGTCGAGCGGTTCATGCAATATTATTTTCTGAATGCAAAAGTCGTTGGGAATTTAACCGGAGTTTTTCTGGCTCATCTGGACGAGACGCATGCGGCGGGCGTACGCCGGTTTATTCCGAGCATAACCCGGCGGCCCAAAAAACTGAAAGGTTTTACGCTCGATCGCGGACGGTTGGCATTACCGCATGAAAAATTTTTTGCGAAGGACCCGATCCGGTTGATTGAGATATTCCAATTGGCGGACCAGTATGAACTTGAAATCCATCCAATGGCCATGCGTGCAGCACGCAGGGATGCGAAACTAATTACCAATGACACTCGCAACAGTAAACGCGCCAATGCGCTGTTCATGGATGTGCTCTGCTCACCAAGAGACCCGGAGCTTGTGCTGCGCTGGATGAACGAAGCGTCTATATTTGGGCGATTCATTCCAGACTTTGGCCGCGTCGTCGCGCAGATGCAGTTCGATATGTATCATCACTATACGGTGGATGAACACAGCATTCGAGCGATCGGCCTGCTCGCTAAGATTGGCCGGGGTGAACTGACGGAAGATCATCCAAATTCTACGGAAACGATGAGAAAGCTCAAGAACCGCCGTGTAGTATTTGTCGCGACATTGATGCACGACATCGCCAAAGGCAGGGGAGGGGACCACAGCGTTTTGGGTGCGGAAGTCGCGATGAAGCTGTGTCCGCGTCTAGGATTGGAACCCTATGAGACGGAGCTGGTCGCCTGGCTTGTGCGGCATCATTTGTTGATGTCGGCAATGGCCTTCAAGCGTGACCTGTCAGACTATAAAACCATTCAGGATTTTGTGAGTCAGGTTAAAAGTGTTGAGCGACTTCGATTGCTTACCGTGCTGACATCGGTGGATATCCGGGCCGTCGGTCCCGGTGTTTGGAACAGCTGGAAGCGCCAATTGCTTACCGATCTGTTTGAATCGGCCGAAGAAATGTTGATGCTAGGCCACAAGCAGCGCGGGCGAAAAGAACGTGTGGCAGAGAAGAGACTGATATTGGCGAAAGCGCTGAATCTGCCGAAAGCGAAGTTTGATAAGCTGGCAAAGCGACTGTCCGAACCATATTGGATCGCGGAGGCCGACGACGTTATCGAGCATAATGCCAGACTGATGCTTGAAGCGGGTGAAGATAATTTGGCGATCTCCGCCGAGGTGTATCCGGAGCGCGGCGCAACGCTGGTGACGGTTTATGCATCGGATCATCCCGGTTTATTTTTCCGTATTGCCGGGGGCATCCATGTCGCCGGCGGCAATATTATTGATGCACGTATTCACACCACGCATGATGGCATGGCGTTGGATAATTTCTTGGTTCAGGACCCTTTTGGGCGGCCGTTTTCGGAAGCGGATCAATTGGAACGGCTGAAGAAAGCAGTCGAGGATGCGCTGGCAAATCGTTCGAAATTGACACCCAGATTGGAAGCGCGGCCGCTGGCGCGTACCCGGGCCGACGCGTTCAAAATCACCCCTGTGGCAATGATAGACAATGATGCATCGAACCGGTTTACCGTGGTCGAAGTTAACGCGCAGGATCGGCCCGCGCTATTGAACGCCTTGGCTTATGCTCTGTTCGAAGCCAAGGTAACGGTGCGCAGCGCTCATATTGCGACCTATGGAGAGCGGGCGGTGGATACATTTTATATCACCGATTTGCTGGGTGCGAAAATTGAGAGTAACACCCGCCTGAACAACCTGAAGAAAAAGCTAATCGAAGCCGCCTCGATGGATAATACCGTGTCTGAGAAAGCCTAACCCAATTTATCTTTCAGCGCGGCCAGGGCGCCGAACGGTCCAGCTTCCTCTTCACTTTTCAATCCCTTTGCCCGTGCGACCTCTTCGGCATTTGGCCCACGGGGATAGGGATCCAGCGCAAGATAAAGCGTTTGCGCTACCGCCTCACCAATGTCGATTTGGGCGCCATCATATTCCATTACGTCGCAATCTTCCGAGGCGAGTTCGATTTCTTCATCGGCGGCCTCTGGGGTACGTTTTTTGACGAGCAGGATTTCGAAATCTTCGCCAATTGAAGATTGAAAATTCTGTCCACTGATCGCGCATATTTGCGTAAAATTGGCCTTTACTAAACCTGAGAATATAATCTTATCGTCTCCCAGCTCTAATGCATAGTCAGCATGGAGTGCAGAGATTTCCGGTAAATCAAAACGTCGAGCGAGCGCGGCACGCTGATCGCCATCAGCACTGATTGATCCAGCCAGCGGAACAGAACCTAGTTCCGACAGCTTTATTGGGACGGAGAATTCCGGGGTCACAGCTGGTTCCCGTTTCGCGACTCAGAAATGTCCCCGGCAACGATCGCAGCGGTATCGAGGGTTTGCAGACGGCTAAAAAATGCGAGAATCCTGTTCGACGAATAACCGAGCGCGGCAGCATCCACTTCTTCGCCGCGATACAGGTTGCGTCGCAACGCTTCTTTCAGGTCATCATCTCCTTTTAACGCGCCGCGATAGGCACCGATACGGCCGCCTAGTGCACTCATCATCCGTCCGATATGTTTCCCGACAATCATGTCGCCTATGCCGATCTGGCGCAATTGGCCGTCCATATCGGTCACAAAAATTTCGGTTAGCCAAGCAGATTGCTGCGCGACTGTTTTATCTTCTTCCAACCGGATCAGTACGGCGCTTAATATGGCCGCGATCATATCAAAGCGGCCATCAAGCGTGTCGGGAACATCACCCTTCTCATACCAAGCAAGCTGCCGTCCCTCTGCGACAATGGCCTTGTAGAGCGGCTGCATCTCCTCATTCGGATTGGTGCGTGAAAATAACTGACTCAGTATCGACATATTTCATCTTGTCCCGACTCGTAGTGACAATTCCTGGCGTCTGTACCGGATATGTTAAGTCTACATACAGCAGATATTGATATTTACAGCGCGAGATGCAATGGGCCAGACTATAAACTGTCACGGTCAATTTACTCGGCTGTTTTTGGAGAATTTTTAGATGACTAGCCAATTTGGAATGCGCGGCGCGTTAATAGCTTTGGCAGCGGGTAGTTTGATGATTACCGGTTGTACAAGGGTGCGCGGTCATCAGGGATATATTGTCGACAACACATTGATGTCCGCTATTCAGCCCGGTGTCGATAACCGGCAGTCGGTTGAGGCATCCTTAGGGCGACCCACGTTCATGGGGCAATTTGACGAGAACACATGGTATTATGTGTCGCGCGATACGCGCCAACTGGGTTTCAGTTCACCGACGCCCAAGGATCAGCTTGTCATGCGCGTTCAATTTGATGCGGCGGGCAATGTCACGAAGGTAGACCGTACTGGCCTAGAGCTAGTCGCGAATATCAGCCCTACCGGAGACAAAACGCCAACATTGGGGCGCGAACGTTCGTTCTTTGAGGAACTATTCGGCAATATCGGAGCGGTGGGCGCTCCCGGTGCTCGCGGTGCAAGTGATCCGAACCGGCCATAGGCCAAAGCTGACGGCCCTATTTGGCGATTCCGCTCGCAGCTAACACGGCCAGCGTCACCAGTTCGGATGCAGTCGACGCCATGGTCGCAATTTGCACTGATTTGTCCAGTCCCACCAGCATCGGTCCAATCACAGCATCGCCGCCCAATTCGCGAAGCAGTTTTGCCGACAGGTTCGCCGATTGCAATCCAGGCATGACCAGCACATTTGCAGGGCTAGATAAGCGGCTGAACGGATAGTTTGCCATCAGACTGGGGTTCAGCGCAACATCAGGCGCCATTTCGCCTTCATATTCGAAATTCACCCTGCGTTCGTCCAGCAAGCTAACGGCATCGCGTATATTTTCTAACCAGCGGCCTGAGGGATTACCGAATGTGGAATAGCTTAGGAATGCGACCCGGGGCTCGTGGCCCATTTTGCGGGCAACAGCGGCTGTTTGTTCGGCAATATCGGCCAACTCATGTGCGCTAGGCCGCTCGTTTACCGTCGTATCAGCCATGAATACGGTATGGCTTTGGCCCACCATGACATGGATACCGAACGCGGTTCGTCCTGCTTCAACATCGATGACCTTGGCCACATCCTTAAACGTCTGGGAATAGGGGCGGGTGACGCCGGTGATCATAGCTTCACCCTGATCCATGGCGAGCAGCGCCGAACCGAAGATATTGCGATCTTGATTCACCATTCGCCTAATGTCCCGCTCCAAATAACCTTTGCGGTGTAGGCGGTCATAGAGCATGCGTACCATATTGGGTACGAGCGGGCTGTTGCGTGAATTGTGAATTTCAAAGCGGTCAGGGTCGCTAACGCACAATTCCCGAAGTTTCTCGCGCACGCGGTCATCGCGCCCAACCAGCACAGGTGTGCCATATCCACCATCTTGAAATTGAATCGCAGCGCGCAGCACCACATCTTCTTCTGCTTCGGCAAATATCACCCTTTTCGGTGATTGGCGAGAAGCCTCATAGGCCTGTGTCAGGACAGAAGTGGTTGGGTTCAGCCGGGCTTTTAGTGCCTGTCTGTAAGCATCCAGATCATCAATCGGCTTTTGCGCGACGCCGCTGTCCATTGCGGCTTTTGCGACGGCTGCTGAAACGACATCCATCAATCGTGGATCAAATGGTGCCGGAATAATATAGTCCACACCAAATGCCGGCGCCTGTCCGCCATAGGCCGCCGCGACTTCTTCGGGTACCTGTTCGCGGGCCAATTCGGCAATCGCCTTTGCCGCGGCCACTTTCATGTCGTCGTTTATGCTCGTGGCGCGGACATCGAGCGCGCCGCGAAAGATAAACGGAAATCCGAGCACATTATTGACCTGATTCGGATAGTCCGATCTTCCGGTGGCGACGATTGCGTCTGGACGTGCTGCCTTGGCATCAGGAGGCGTAATTTCTGGATCCGGATTGGCCATGGCAAAGATGATCGGCTTGTCTGCCATATCTTTCACCATTTCTGGTTTCAGAGCGCCGGCCGCAGACAGCCCAAGGAATACGTCTGCGCCCTTCAATGCTTCGATCAAATCGCGCGCATCAGTATCGATAGCATGGGCCGATTTCCATTGATCGACATTATCGCGCCCGCGATAAATCACACCGCTGCGATCGCACATTGTAAGGTTATCGTGCGGCACGCCCATGGCTTTGATCAGGGCGGCACAGGCAATTGCAGCCGCGCCAGCGCCGTTAACGACGACTTTGATATCTTCGACTTTCCGGTCGGTCAAAAGACACGCATTGATGATACCGGCGGCAGCGATGATTGCGGTGCCGTGCTGATCATCATGAAATACCGGGATATTCATCCGGTCGCGCAATGTTTGTTCGATGATGAAGCAGTCCGGCGCACCGATATCTTCTAGATTGATGCCACCAAAACTTGGCTCCATGAGCTGTACGGCGTTAATAAATGCTTCGGAATCTTCGGTGTCCAGCTCCAGGTCGATCGAGTCGACATCGGCAAAGCGCTTAAACAGGACGGCCTTGCCCTCCATCACAGGTTTGGATGCCAAAGCGCCCAAATTTCCCAAGCCCAATATGGCGGTACCATTAGATATCACCGCGACCAGATTGCCTTTGGCGGTATAGTCATAGGCCTTAGATGGGTCCTCAGCGATAGCACGCACAGGAACAGCAACTCCGGGGGAGTATGCAAGGCTTAGATCGCGCTGTGTTGCCATCGGCTTTGACGCGATGATTTCAATTTTGCCGGGCCTGCCATGCGAGTGGAAGAGTAAGGCTTCGCGTTCTGAAAACTCTACGTTACTGTCATTTTTATCGGCCAATCTGTCTCTCCGCCTGGAATATGTTCGCAAACCCACAGGGGGCCTACTCTGTTTAGGTCATATTGAGCAAGCCCCGCGAACGGTTTCGCTGGAATAGTTTCGTCTGTTTTTGCGGTTGCTCTTTTATGTGAAATGACTCTCCGCTATCGCCAAGCTTATGGCGACGCAGACTCAGCAAAAATCGGCAAAGAAAAAGAACGCGGCCGAAACAGTCGCGCCAAAAGTCACGCCAATGATGGAGCAATATTTTGCCTTGAAGGAAAAGGCCGGGGATTGCCTGCTTTTCTATCGCATGGGTGATTTTTTCGAACTTTTCTATGAAGATGCAAAGCTGGCCTCGGCTGCGCTGGATATTGCGCTTACCTCGCGCGGGAAAAAGGCGGGAGAAGCAATCCCGATGTGCGGCGTCCCGGCCCACAGCGCAGAAAGCTATCTGGCAAAATTGATCCGCGCGGGTTTCAAGGTTGCGATCGCAGAGCAAACAGAGACACCGGAAGAAGCGAAGGCGCGGGGCGGCTATAAAGCATTGGTGGCCAGAGACATTATCCGATTTGTCACGGCTGGTACACTAACCGAAGACACGCTGCTCGAAGCGCGCGCCGACAACATGCTGGTTGCCGTGTCAGAGGTTCAGGGGCAGATTGGCCTGGCCTCGGCTGATATTTCCACGGGCGGGTTTGAACTTACAACCGTTGCACCGGAAGAATTATCGGCGGAGCTCGCTCGAATCGGACCTTCGGAAGTCATCTGTCCGCCAGCGCTGTTTCAACAAATAGAGGGTCGCCATAAGGGCATTACGACCGAGTGGAATCGCAAGGATTTCGACAGTAGCAAAGCTGAAACACGTCTTAAAAATTTGTTTGGCACTGATGGCCAATATGGATTGGGTCAGTTTTCACGGGCCGAGATTGCGACGGCGGGCGGCCTTGTTTCCTACGTCAACCATGTGTCGCAGGGAGAGACCCCCTATCTTCATAGTCCGGTTCAGCGCAAAACGCCCGACTTCCTGATGATTGACGGTCCGACGCGGGCGAGCCTGGAGATCGAGCGAACATTGGCTGGCGAACGTGAGGGAAGCCTGCTCGCTTGTATCGATCGTACGGTGACTGCAGCCGGCGCGCGGATGTTAACTCGTGATATTGCCGCACCGCTGCACGATCTCGATAAAATTCATTTGCGTCAGGGATTGGTACAATGGTTCCATGATGAGCCGGGCATCCGCAGTGATGTTCGTGATGCTCTAAAGGCACTACCGGATATCGGGCGCGCATTGGGCCGGGTTTCGGCGGGACGGGGCAGTCCGCGCGACATCGGACAAATCCGTGATGGGCTTGCCGGTGCGCGGCTATTGCGCGAACGACTTGCTCTGGCGTTGGCGCTGCCCGAACTGGCGCAACAGGTTTTGCCCGCGCTGGATGGTCATGCCGCGATGGTTGATTTGCTGGAGCGCGCCCTGGTGGAAGCGCCCCCGACTGAAATATCCGGCGGCGGCTATATCGCACCGGGATTTGATCCAGCTTTAGACGAATTGCGTAGTGCCGGGTCTGATGGACGCAAGGCTATTGCAACCCTTGAGGCGCGATATCGCGAGTCCACCGGTATCAATACGCTCAAGATCAAACATAACGCGGTGCTGGGATATTTCGTCGAAGTACCGGCACGCCACGGCGATACATTAATGACGGAGGATAGCGGATTTGCGCATCGTCAGACATTGGCCGGAGTGGTGCGGTTTAACTCGACCGAACTTCATGAAGAGGCCATGCGCGTTACCCAAGCCGGGGCGCATGCACTGGCAGCAGAAGCAGCGCATTTTGAGGATTTGATCGAGCAGGTGATGGCGCGCAAGGATGCGATTGCGGCAAGCGCGGACGCCCTGGCCCGCATTGATGTCGCAGCCGCACTGGCCAATCGCGCCGCCGAAGGGCAGTGGTGCCGGCCGGAATTTATGACAGGAAATATGCTCGAAATAATCGGCGGGCGGCATCCGGTTGTGGAATCGGCATTGGCGAAATCGGGCGATGCGTTTGTCGCCAATGACTGTTCTTTGGCCGATGACGAACGACTATGGCTGGTGTCCGGTCCTAATATGGGCGGTAAATCAACTTTTCTGCGGCAAAATGCGCTGATCGTTATATTGGCGCAAGCGGGTAGTTTTGTACCGGCAGCCTCGGCAAAACTGAGTCTGGTTGACCGCTTGTTCAGCCGTGTCGGCGCTTCTGATAATCTGGCGCAGGGGCAGTCCACGTTTATGGTGGAAATGGTCGAAACTGCTGCCATCCTGAAACAGGCAACCGCACATAGTTTTGTAATCCTTGATGAAGTAGGCAGGGGAACATCTACTTATGACGGGCTGGCGCTTGCCTGGGCTGTTGTCGAGGCGGTACATGAAACCAATCGCTGCCGCTGTTTGTTCGCCACCCATTATCACGAATTGACACGGCTGGCCGACCGGCTAGATGCGCTCTCCCTCCATCATGTTCGGGCAAGGGAATGGAAGGGTGATCTGGTGCTATTGCACGAATTGGCCAAAGGACCGGCGGATCGCAGTTACGGGCTTGCGGTTGCGAAACTGGCCGGGGTTCCGAAACCAGTTTTAGCGCGCGCCAAGTCTGTATTGGACAAGCTGGAAGCGGGACGAACCGAAACGGGCGGGCTTGCCGCCGGGTTGGGCGATTTGCCGCTATTTGCCGCTAGTCTCGCAGAAACTGACGATCAAAAAGACGAGTTGCGCGATGCGTTTGCGCAGCTTGATATCGATGCGCTAAGCCCGCGCGATGCATTGGATCAACTCTATGCGCTCAAGGCGATGCTGGACGAAGAATGAGGCTATTTCCGTTTTCTTGAAGCAATAACCCAATCGCCGTCAGGATCAGCAAGACCGCAAATTCAATAGCGACTATTCGGGCACCGATTCCTCCTGATCTAGCCAGCCACCGCGGCCATCATTTGTGCGCACAGTATCGCGCCATAGGTGCCCAGTGCATAACCCAATACCGCCAGCAGCACTCCGACGGGCGCAAGAGCTGGATGAAAGGCAGCGGCGACGACCGGGGCCGATGCCGCCCCGCCAACATTGGCTTTGCTGCCCACCGCGACAAAGAAAAATGGTGCCTTGATGATCTTGGCGACCGTGATGAGCAGCACCGCATGAAATGCCATCCAGATAAACCCGACAAGGAACAATAGCGGCTGATCGGCAAGTTGAAATATGTCCATCTTGGTGCCGATGATAGCGACCAGTAGAAAGATAAATACCGTACCTATTTTCGACGCACCGGCACCCTCATAATCGCGTGCCCGGGTGAAGCTGAGCCCCAGTCCAAAGGTGGTTGCCGTCACCACGATCCAGAAAAATCCAGCAGCCAATATCGTATCGCCAAAACCTTGGGCTTCGAAAAATGCAGACATTCCGGTCGCGACCAGGTGAGACAATCCCACCCCGCCAAAAGCAATGGCGGTCAATATGACCAGATCTGCTGCGGAAGACGGTCTTTCCACAGAGGCCGTATAGTCGGCCATTTTGTTTTTCAATCGGTCAATGGCGCTGGTGTCCGCCCCTAGCCAGGCGTCGATCCGGTCCGACATCCCGGCTCCATAGAGCAGAAAGGCCATCCAGATATTGGCGACAACAATATCAACAGCAACCATGGCGGCGTACCGTTCCTGATTATAGCCATAGACCTCTAGCATCGCGGTCTGATTCGCACCGCCGCCGATCCAGCTGCCAGCCAATGTGGCCAAGCCTCGCCAGACTTCGTTGGCTCCTTCTCCGCCAACGGTTTCCGGGCTGAACGAACCAACAATCAGCATGGCGATTGGCCCGCCCAATATGATCCCAACGGTTGCCGTGAAGAACATGATAAGCGCTTTTGACCCCAGACCGATAATGCCCTTCATATCAATGCTCAGCGTCATCAGCACCAGCGCAGCAGGCAGGAAATAATCCTTGGCAACTTGCCACAGGTTTGACTCTTTGGAAGATATCAGACCGAAGCTATTCATCAGGGAGGGAATGAGATAGGCGAGCAATATGATCGGGATGAAGGTGTAGAATTTATCCCACCGGCCGCCTCTGCTTTTCGTGTAAAAGATGACGCCCAATGTCACGACCAGAAGTCCAAAGACGATCGCGTCATTGGTGATAAGCGGTGCATCCAAGATTCATCTCCTTAACCCGATCATTCCTATAGTGATTGGCGAACAAAGTCATAATTATGTTGCTTTTCCCGGTCAGCTTTAGTCAAACCGCCTGATGACCAAGGAAACACCCGATCACAGCCCAGACCCGGCGATGCTGGCCAAGGCAGAGACGTTGACCGAAGCATTGCCGTATCTTCAGCGCTATGCCGGACAGACATTTGTGATAAAATATGGCGGCCATGCGATGGGTGATCCGGAACTGGCGCGCAATTTTGCCGAGGATATTGTGCTGTTGAAGCAAGTCGGTATCAACCCGGTGGTCGTACATGGCGGTGGGCCGCAAATCGGCATAATGCTGGAACGTGTCGGGGTCGAAAGCAAATTCGTAGATGGTCTGCGCGTCACAACCAAGGAAACCGCAGAAATAGCAGAAATGGTGCTTTCCGGCGCGATTAACAAAGAGCTGGTAAGCTGGATTGGGCGGGCCGGCGGTAGCGCAATCGGTATTTCCGGCAAGGATGGCGGTTTTGTTAAAGCAGCAAAGGTGCGTAGAACGCAGCGCGACCCGGACAGCAATATCGAACGCATCATTGATCTGGGCTTTGTCGGTGAACCCAAAAAAGTCGACCGTAGCGTCGTCGACAATATCTCGGCAGCCGGAATGATTCCCGTTATTGCACCGATTGGTATTGATGACGATGGCCATACTTATAATATCAACGCCGACACTATGGCCGGGGCCGTCGCATCGGCATTGCGCGCGGCGCGGCTGTTTCTGCTGACCGATGTTCCAGGTGTGCTCGATAAGAATGGAGATTTGTTGGCCGATCTCGATCCGGGGAAAATCAGGGCTTTGTCGGGGGATGGCACCATTTCTGGCGGTATGATTCCAAAGCTGGAAACCTGCGTCAAAGCGGTCGAAGATGGAGTGGATGCAGCGGTTGTGCTGGAT
>CALKXX010000193.1 GCA_938003725.1 uncultured Sphingomonadaceae bacterium
TCACCATAAGCGGTTACCGCATTGTCCAGAACAGTTGCTGCTTCTGGTGTAATGTCTGACTGATCCCAGTCAAAGAATACAATATATGGTCCAGGAGCACACACAGCCGCTGGTGGCGGTGGTGGTGGTGGTGGAGGCGGAGGTGGTGGTGGAGGCGGAGCTGGTGGAGGCGCCTCTGGTTCACCGCCGAAGTTGTAGATCAAGCTACCCAGAATAGAGTGCGTACGCAGACGCGTGCTAACGGCTTGGCCCTGCTGATCAACCAAATCGATCTTGTCAGCATTGAAGAACCGGTATTTCAGACCCACGTCCCAGCTATCGCTGAGTGGTGCGCGGATACCGGCAAGCAATTGCCAAGCGAACCCGGTGTCTGAGTCATCCAGATATGGACCAGCAAGAATGTTGGTAACCTCAGTACGAGCAACACCAACACCACCGCCAGCAAAACCTTGGATGCCGTCATCGTCGCCGAAGTCCAACATCCCGTTCAGCATGAAGCTGAGCGCGTTGACTTCACCGTTGATATCCGTGGTTCCGGCGAACGATCCGCCGCCATTGGCCGTACCAGCTACGCCGGGGGCACCAATTTGCGCCTGTTCGGCAGCAGCGGATTTATATCCAACTTCTGCTTCCAGTCTAAAACCACCGAAATCGTAACCGACAATACCGTCGACATCATAACCAGCGTCATGATCGTTTTCGACAGCACCATCAAAAGCACCGATATCCAGTACAACGTCCTCGACGAGCATCGCGCCGCCTTCAACGCCCACATACCACTGACCATCACGGGCCAGAGCAGGTGAAGCAAGCGCCGTGGAGGCAAGCGCCAAACCTATGGCAAGCTTCCGCATTTATATTCCCCTTCTCAATTAGGTTCTAAATTCACGGCGCTTTGTAACCTCTAGATATCACCAGTGCAAGTCGGCAAATTGCAGAACTGTTGCGAAAATGTCGCCATTTTCGGTATTTAGAGCAAAAAATGTCACCCATTCCAAATGTCCGCTCCCTAAAATCGGGTAAAACGCAGCCAATGTGAAGGTAAAATCACGTGGCCGGCCGAGATAATCCAAAGGTTGTCAAAGATTCTATTATCGATTCGATTGCATCGCGCGCCTCGACATCAATAACCCCGCCACCCGACGGCGGAAATACCTGTGTAGCGATCTGCCATATATTGGCTCGATATACCGCCAACCCATTGATACTCATTAAGAATAGCCGCATGGATTCGCGAGGGTTGATAAATCGTCAGCCGCCATAGCGCCCGATTGGCCTCGCGATAATTTGCATAACTATTGTCGCCGGGCAGACCGAGCAGCATCGGCGGTACCCCGAATGCCAACGCAATTTCCCGCGCCGCGCCTTCTTTCAGGGCGACAAAATCCATGTCTGCCGGGGTCATGCTCATCGACTGCCACTTCAGACCGCCCTCCAACAACATCGGACGGCCAGCATTTCCGGAGCCTGCGAAACTCGCCTCCATCTCCGCCTTTAATCGGTCAAACTGATCGCCAGAAAGTGCCGAACCATCAGGTCCCGGGTCATAGACCAGCGCGCCCGATGGCCGCGCGGCATTGTCCAATATGGCCTTGTTCCACTTCGCCGCTGCATTGTGGACCGCCACCGCCTTTGCCGCCGCGCCCAGACATCCTAAACCATAATGATCGTCTGTCGGATGAAAAGACTTTAGATGAACCACCGCATGTCGGCCTATCTCATCCTGTGCAGGAAACCGAGTTTGATGTTCGCCGGCGCGATAGCCATAGGCCGCCGGCCACCCTTTATTATCGGCCTCAATCGTGATGCGGTCGGGGCGCAAAGCGAATAGCTCGCTTGGCCTGTCCCCATCATGTCCGGCGCCATTGCAATTGACCTGCACATAAGCATTGCCATGCAGCAATAGATGCGCCGCAATGGTTTCAAGCAAGGGTTGCCCGGCGCTAGCGGTTTTGACCAAAGCGCCGACATCATCCTCTATTGCGGCCAGCGGCGCACTGCCCACCGCCTCTGCAACGATCCGTACGGCCCGCTGCGCTATGGCGTTTTCTATATAGGCCTCTCGCACCTGCGCTTCGTATGAAAAAGGCGCATCCCCCGAAAGAGCCGCGCCTGTATAGGTGCCAATATACGAACGCCCCAAAGGCGGCCGCGATCCATCGTCCCCGCCCTTGATGGCGAGATTCAGATTTTCCCAAAATGTCATGTATTTTCCTAGTTCAAATTTCGCACATTTGGTTTTTTGCTTTTCCCCAACATCAATTCCGTCAGAGCATAGACCAGCGCATCGGCCCGGTCGGGCGAGCGTCCCGGCCCTTCATACCCGCCGCCGATCAGCAACCCGCATAGTTCGTCTTCCAGACGCGGGAATGCTTGTGCATGCCGAACACGGTCATTTTCGTATAACGCCGCCACCGGTTCTGCTCGCGCCACTTTCCCGCGACTTGCGTGTACCAACTTGACCGACAGCGCTACGTTGGCGGCCTGCAAGACTGACTTCACCATTGCACCACCCTGATTGGCCTCGGCGATCACGCGATCGGCGCCCCAGATATTCGCCGCATCGGCAACAGCGCGTGCCCATTGCTCTGGGCTGACCTTTTCCGCGCTGCAATCGGCGAGAATATATCCTTTATCATCTGCGGCCAGACCTACGACGATGATACCGCAAGCATCACCGGTCGAAGAAGCCGGTGGATCGACACCGACGACGACGCGCAGGAATGTCGATGGCTGGGAGGCGCGACAATTCTCGATCATCGCCCGCGTCCAAAGCGCGCCTTCCAGTTCTTCGATCAGTTCCCCGTCCAACTCCTGTCGGCCCAAACGGGTACCACCATAGTCCGTTTCCATCGCCGTGAGAAAAACGTCCGGCAAATTCATATGATTATCCTGCGTCCGCCCCTTGGTGATTGTCACTGACTTATCCTTCGCCAATGCGCGCACCAGGGGCACCGGGCGCGGCGTGGTGGTTGCGACAATTCGAGGATCGCGGCCCAGCCGCAAACCCATTTTCAAATTGTCCCAAGCTGCCTGAGCCTGTCCGGCATTGTTCATCCATTTGGCAATTTCATCGCACCAGGCATGACTATGCTGCGGCCCGCGCAGTCCCTCCGGTTCCGCAGCGGAATAGAGACTCGCCTCTGCCCCATTTTCCCAGCGCAGCCGTTTCAGCGATGGCTCCCACAACGGGCGGTCATCCGGCGGCGCAATGGAGAGCAAACCACTCTCGCCCTCCACCATCACCATACGTATCTCGGCAAAATTTGCGCCAACCAGAGCAAAGCGGGCATCGCCATTATGTTCGGCAATATTGCGCACCCATTCCGCCCCAGCGCGGGTCTTTCCAAAGCCGCGACCAGCCATGACCAGCCAGATTGACCAGTCCTGATCCGGGCTCAACTGATCTGGTCTGGCCCAGATATCCCAACGATGGAAAAAACGTTCTTGCTCAACCTTGCTTAGCCGATTGAGATAATAGGCCCGTTCCTCATCTGACATACCGGCGTAAAGTTCGGCCAACGCAACATTGCTCATTCGCTATCCGTCGTTGGCAAACCGCGCGACGATATCTGTTCGGCATCTCGGCGTTTCTGCAATCGGTCTCGCATCTCGTCCAGTTTGCGATCTATCTTTGCGCGAATATCGCTCTTGCTTTCATGAATTCCTTCTCGTGCAGCACGTGCCATCGCGACCATCTCCTTGTGCACCATTAACAGCCGCAGGGCCGTGGCATTGTCATATTCCCGTATCTTCACAACGCCCTCTCCTGCGCGGTGAATTTCCTTGTCCGTCCCATTCAGACATCGGTCGAGTAACGCGGCCTCAAGCATCGCATAACCGGTTTCCAGCGCGAACATCCAAGCGGAACAAAATTCCGGATCATGCTCCCGCCAATAATAGAGATTGGATATCGGAATATCGGCTTTGGCCGCGGATGCAGTGACGTTCACCGATACCGCCAGTTCAGCGAGGAAAATTTCTTTCTGCCTCTTTGCTAGTTCCTGTTTCGATTTCGCTGGCCGGTTATCATTTGTGGAGCCCTGTTTCGCAATTTCTGTTCCATTTTTCTGGGTCATGCCTATCCCGTCGCCGGAACCATGCTGGTGCCGGACATAAGTAAAGCCAACGCTCCGAACCACAGTCAGACCGCATAAGCCGTCTGGATGCTGCTCAGAGCCGGTTGGCCCGAATCACTATTTCTCGATGTTCTTGATTTGTACCTAAACAGCGTGACAATGTCAATCACTAATTACCTATTTGGTACATTTGTGATATGACCTTAACCGATGTCCGCTAGTTTTCGACTGCTGGAAATAATGGTGATGCATTGGACCTGATCTCTTTCCGGCCATCCGTGATGGACGCCATTCCCGAACCTACAAACTGGGTGATGCTGATCTTCGGCTTTGGCGCAATTGGCGCTGGCATGCGGCGCAAGGCGAAGAGGACGACGAAAATCAGCTACGCCTGAATACACATATTTGGTTTCGGAAAGGCGAGCAGCAATGTCCGCCTTTTTACGTTCCGACAAAGCCTTTCAGATCGGCGCTATGGATGACCTGTTCGGCGATATATTCGCGCGCCATTTGTGCAAGTTCACGGCCCATATGCCAGTCCAGTATCTGCATCCCGGGAATGATCGGCGGGTTGACGAGAATATCCTGGTCTTCCAGCATCTCCTTTGACGCCATACGGCTTGCGACGACCATGGAGCGCGACATAATTTCGACGATGGATGGAAACTCCGCCGCGCGCTTGCGCCGCAGGATAACATCGCGCAGCAAGGTCCAGCGCCCGCGTACATCATCATATTCCACATCCGTCCGCCAGACTTCGTTGGGATCGCCGAGTGACACGACGATATTGGGTCCGGTTTTCAGATCGTGCATGACCTTTACCGGCACATTATCGAGCACCCCGCCATCGACGAGTATATTGCCGTCCCGATCGATAAAAGGCGGTAATATGGTCGGCAGTGAGCCCGAAGCGCGGACACATTCCCACAGCGGACCGCGCCGATGAACATGCAATCCGTTGGTCGACAAATTGGTGGACACGCCAAAGAAATTTACCGGCTGATCCGCAATATCCTTGCCGCCATAGCGAGAGCGCAGCTCGCTATCGAATACGGTGGGGTCAAGCAACGAATATAGCGGCAAAGTCAGGCGCTTCATCGCCTTGGCCTTGATGAACATGGCCTCCATCTGATCGAGCGTTTCATCGACCGTCATGCCGCGCGCAATCGCGCCGCCCATCGCCGCGCCAGCACTTGCCCCGCCAATATAATCGATCGGAATATTCGCGTCCTGAAGCGCCTGTACAACGCCCAGATGGGCACAGCCCAGCGCGCCGCCGCCCGCCAGCACCAAACCAATAGCGCGGCCGGTCAGGAAACGGGCAACCGTTGCGAAATCACCGTCTTTGTCTAGGCTAATATGATGATGTAATTTGGGGCTGCGCGGATCAATCCATGCTGCGCTTTTGCTGATGCTTTTATCGGCCTTGTCGCGCACCAATAACAATGTCCGCTGCGTATCCGCTATCCAGCGCATTGCGCTTTGTTCCAGAATGTTAGGCTCTGGTTCTCCCTGTCCCGGCCGGCCGACCATGACGAGCGCATCGGCATTTCTGCACACCAGCTCGCCCCAGTCATCCGAACCGCTGCCATCGATCAGGACATAGGCACCTTTGGCTTCCTGTTCCGCCAACCAACTTTGATAAGATGTCCCATCCGATGCTTCACTAGTGGAACGGTCCAGCGCGATAATTGGGGTATCATCATCAAGAACCGCTTCAAACGCAGCGGATAACCGCGCCAGAAAACCATCAGGCAATTGGCTGGTCCCGGCGGGCAGCATGGCAATGACACGCGGGACACTGGCCGATACAGCCGACGTGCGTGACGTTGCTACAGCCAGCCGCTCCGAAACCAGCTTAAGCATCGCCTGATTCAGCTTTGGATGGCGATGCGCGATATCATCAAACGCCGCGCGAGAAACTTTCAAGGCTTTGGAATCGCGCGTTGCCACAACATCGGCCGTTCGTTTGCCGCCGGCGAAGAACGCGAGCTCTCCAACCGCTTCGCCTGCTTCGATATGAGCTACAATGTGGACTTTGTTGACGACCACACGAAAGCGGCCAGATTCGACAAAATAGAGCGCATCGGCATCCTCATTCTGCTTCACCAGCATGCCTCCGCCGCTCACGGAGATAAGTTCAGAAACAGATTCCAGAGCCTCTAGCGCGTCAGACGACACGCCCTCAAACAGCGCATGCCGGGCCAGACTTAGTACCGTTTCACCTTCGGTCCCAGGATCAGCCAATATTCCATCCCCCTAACAGGTGCGACCCCGTCCGCGCCATTATTGGCATTTTCAGGCTTTAATCAATTGTTTTGGCAGATCAGTCAAAACGGCAGATCAAACCGCGGCTGGGCGCGACTTCATTCGCAAGCATTTGCAGATAGGCGCTTTGCAGATCATCACTGCCCGAAATATTCTCAATCACGAGGTGGCCGGAAACACCGGTAATAAATGCTGCAAATTGCGCATCGACCCGGGCACGAAACTCTGTTGGCCCTACTTCCTTGATCAATTCCTCCGCTACCGTTGGGGCAAAAAACATGATGGGCTTTGGCCCGACCAATTCGCTAGCGCCCGAACGGGCCTCAATATGAGTCGCCCCAACCAGCATGCTGAATTTCAAACTGTCGCCCCAATGCGCGTGAATATCTGCCAACAATTTGGTATTGCCGGCAAAGTCAACAGACACGGCAGATCCATCTATTTCGGCATCAGCCAATTCATCATAGATCAGCACCTCGTCATATAGGCCGGTCGCTTCCACAAAGTCGCGGTTAGTCTGTGACGTCAACCCGATGCGTTTAATCTCCGGGCTGATGTTTTTGGCAACCGCAGCCAAACCCAATGCAGTTTTCGAAGACGCACTGGTCAGCAACACGTTGCTGGCGCCATGCCATTGCGCCTTACGCAAGCTATCCTCGATCAGGAAACTGGTCGTGAATAACGGCTGATAAAGCGCACGCTCCTCCTCATGCGTTCCGGCGTCCATGCCCAACCGGTGATATTGGTTGTAGATGATTGCCAGGCCTTGTCGGTGCGCTGCGTTATCGACAAATCCGGCTTCGGCAATATTGCCCGGCGTGATGACAAGATGGCTAGCCATCGGGAAATAGCCATAAAGCCTTTCTCCAACTTCCACATCCTCGCAGCTTGAGGCCACAACTCTGCCAAAACCCCAGACCGGAACGATGCCCCAGTCATCCTGTCCGCTGGGAAAAAAGTTCCAATAACCAAAGCTATCCCCGGCCACGGCATAAGTTATGTTATTTGCAGTCAGCGCATATTTCTCAATCTCGACCAAAACCTGACCTTCGGTAAGTTCCGGCGCTTCGGATTCCTGCCAGTTACTTTTGGAAAGTTCGTCTTTTTTTACCCACAGGCTCTGCATCATATCGCTCCAATCAATAGCTAAATCAGGATGATGCATAGACAATATCACCCATATGGCAAAAGCATTTGCCAAAAAGAACGCGCCTGCTAATCCTGTTGTCAGCAAATTATATCTTCGCGCCAATGGCGTGATCGGGGAGAGTATCATGAGTGCAGCACCAGCCACAGGCGTGGAAGCAGCGATCAACAACATTACCAATATCTCGGACTTTATCTGGGGTGGCACATGGAATGGAGCCGAATTGCTGCCGATTCCGCCAATGGTTGTGATCCTGCTAGGCGCAGGGATTTACTTCATGATCGGCCTGAAAGGCTATCCGCTGCGACGTCTATTCCCAGCACTGGGGGGCCTGTTCAAAAAGTCTGACGACAAGGGGGCCGGAGAAATTTCGCCCTTTGCTGCGCTGTCGACGGCGCTTTCGGGACAAGTCGGCACCGGTAACCTTGCGGGGGTTGCAACAGCGATTACCCTTGGCGGTCCCGGCGCAATATTCTGGATGTGGGTGACGGCTTTGTTCGGCATGGCACTGGCATTTGCAGAAGGTTCACTTGCGGTGCGGTTCCGCGAAAAGACCGAAGAAGGCACATTTCGCGGCGGACCGATGACCTATATTACCTATGGATTGGGGCCAAAATGGACATGGCTTGCGGTATTATTCTGCCTCGGCGCCCTGTTTTCCGCGCTCGTGACAGGCAATGGAATTCAGGCAAACAGCCTTGGCGATTCTGCCAACGAACTGTTTGGTGTTCCGGAATGGATCGGCGGCGCAGTTGCAGCCGTTGCCGTGTTCGCCGTTATTGTCGGCGGCATTAAATCGATCGGCAAGGTAGCGGAAACCATCGTCCCTTGGATGGCGGGGCTTTATCTGGTGATGGCCTTTATCGCTTTGATGATTAACCTGCCCTATCTCCCAGAAACATTCTCCCGCATCTTCGCCGGCGCATTTGGATATGATGCTGCTACCGGCGGTTTTCTAGGCGCGATGATTATGATCGCCATTCGTGCAGGTGTCGCTCGCGGGCTATTTTCGAACGAGGCCGGACAAGGCTCCACACCGATCGCCCATGCTGTGGCCCGGACCAATGATCCAGCCGCACAGGGCCGCTTTGCGATGATGGGTACGTTCATCGACACAATTGTTATTTGCACGATGACGGCACTCGTTATGCTGACGGTGGCCGGCGACTTTACGGTGACCGATAGTAATGGCGTCAAGCAAGTTGTCGAGCATGCCTGGCAATCCGATCTCAATGGATTTGCGATGACATCCGGCGCTTATGCCGCTGCATTCCCGTGGCCCGTCATTGGTATTCCAATCGGCACATTGATTGTTTCCATCGCCCTAATCCTGTTCGTCTTCACCACTTTGCTGACGTGGAGTTATTATGGCGAACGCGCGATCACATATCTCTATGATCTGTTGCCGGGTTCCAGCTTGAAAGGCGAAGCACGTCTCCATTTCATGTGGCGGGTCGTGTGGTGCATCGTGATCTTCTTTGGATCATTTGCTCCGCTGGAACTGGTTTGGCGATTGGGCGATATTTCCAATGCGGCGATGACATTCCCGAACATCATCGCTCTGCTGGCCCTCTCCGGCGTCGTCTTTGCTTTGGCAAGAGGCGAACGGACAGCTGGCACCGATCATGGGCGGGAAACACCGCAGGAATTGGTTGACGATATATCCGGCGCTCCGGGACATTGATGAGTTTATCGTTTAAACCTCAGGCGCCGGACGGGCGCATCCGCGCCCTGGGCTTTCCTCGCATGCGCTCGGGCGCGCAGCCGCGCTTGCCGTCGCTTCGCGCCGGTGCTCTCGCGATCTCATACACCATTCGAAACGCAAGAGCACCGAGCATAGCGAGGCAAGGCCGCACGGCCCTCGCGCCCGTTAGCGTGAAAGCCAAGCGGACGGATGTCCGCGCCCGGTGCCTGAGGTAAAAGAAAATGCTAAAACGCCTTTACGAATGGATGCTGGATAAAGCCGGACATCCCCAAGCGACAAAATGGTTGTCGGGAATCAGTTTTGCGGAATCGAGTTTTTTCCCGATTCCGCCCGATGTCATGCTCGCCCCCATGTGCTTGGCAAAGCCAGAGCGCGCGCTTTGGTATGCGTTTGTCTGTACCGTTTCTTCGGTTTTGGGCGCCTTGCTCGGCTATGCAATCGGGTATTTCGTATTCGAAACGGTAGGCCTGCCCATTCTGGAATTTTACGGCGTCACCGAAAAATTTGATGTCTTTGCAGAGAATTTCAACGAGCAAGGCTGGGTTGTCGTCCTCCTCGCGGGATTCACCCCCTTGCCGTTCAAAGTCATAACCATTGCAGCAGGCAGCACCGGCATGCCGCTATATATATTGATCGCAGCGGCAATTTTGGCGCGGTCCGCGCGGTTCTTTCTCGTCGCCATATTGCTGCGCTTTTTTGGTCAACCCATGAAAGAATGGATTGATAATAACTTTGCGCTAGCAACCACCGCCGGCGGCATTTTGTTTGTTGGCGGATTTGTCGCCGTCAAATATCTTATCTAGCCAACAATTTTCCTTTGTCGGTATATTGATTTTTTAAGTGGCATCGGATGCCACGATTTCCTAGAGCCAGATTATGAGCACAAGACAAGTTTCAGATGGAAATGATCCCGTTATAGAGGATTTCAGCCAGCTATTAGAACCCATGATCAAGGGTGAAAAGCCAAAGGACAGATGGCGTATTGGCACCGAACACGAGAAATTCGTCTATTGTGTCGAGAGCCATCACGCTCCCAGCTATGAAGAACCCGGCGGCATCAAGGATATATTGATGGCTTTGACGGAATTCGGTTGGGAACCGATATATGAAGGCGGCAATGTTATCGCCCTTTCCGGCGCCGACGGCGCGGTAAGCCTGGAACCCACCGGTCAACTTGAACTATCGGGCGCACCGCTCGAAAACCTGCATCAGACATGCGATGAAACCGGCCGCCATCTGGAGCAAGTAAAAGCCATTGGCGCAAAGACCGGAAAGGCGTTTCTGGGCATGGGCATGTGGCCGGACAAGAGCCGGGATGAATTGTCGATCATGCCAAAAGGTCGCTACAAGATCATGATGAACCATATGCCGAAAGTCGGCAATCTTGGTCTGGATATGATGTTCAGAACTTGCACAATTCAGGTCAATCTCGACTATTCCAGCGAAGCCGATATGGCGCAAAAATTCCGCGTGGGCCTGGCCCTACAACCACTTGCAACCGCACTTTTCGCCAACTCACCATTCACCGACAACAAACCCAATGGCTATGAAAGCTATCGCAGCCATATCTGGTCTGACACCGATCCCCACCGCACCGGGATGTTGCCCTTCGTCTTTGACGATGATTTTGGCTATGAGCGTTATGCCGAATATATGCTCGACGTACCGATGTACTTCATTTTCCGCGATGGAAAATATATCGATGTTGCAGGTTTGAGTTTTCGCGATTTTCTGAAAGGGGAACTGTCCGTCTTGCCGGGCGAAAAACCGACAATGGCCGATTGGAACGACCATCTCTCTACCGCTTTTCCCGAAGTGCGTTTGAAGAGCTTTTTGGAAATGCGCGGGGCCGATGGTGGACCGTGGAACCGGATTTGTGCCCTCCCCGCTTTTTGGGTCGGCTTGCTATATGATCAAACCGCGCTGGATGCCGCATGGGATAGAGTGAAACATTGGTCAATGGATGAGCGCGAGACGCTGCGCAATGCTGTGCCCGCTCAGGGTCTGGAAACACCGCTGCCGAAGGGCGGGAAGCTGCTTGATCTGGCTGGAGAAATTCTCGACATCGCCTCGGCAGGCCTTACCGCTCGCGGGCGGCTCAATACCAGCGGCGACAATGAGAGCGGCTTCCTTGATCCA
>CALKXX010000194.1 GCA_938003725.1 uncultured Sphingomonadaceae bacterium
AATGGCACGTTTTGTTGTGATTATGCGGGGTCTGGAATATTCCTACAATATAGCCTCTTCCAGTTTCGCAATATTCCATGGCGGAGATGGCGTTCTCACGACGGCTGCTTATGACGACATAAATATCGAAGAAGCACGTGCACTGACCAAAAAATGGTCCATGAACACCAGCTATCAAAGTGCATTGGACGCACTTGGCGCTGCGCAGCGAGAGTTATGACGACATCCGCTACTCTTGCACAGGCAGTTCGCGGGCGCCTGGATGTTGGCGGAAACTTGGTAAAGGCCGATCCTTTGCTGATGCGATTGCATCTGCGTAGCGGCGGTTTTGAAGGCGGTCCCATTGCGATCCCTCAATTGGCAAGTCTGTGCCAATTGTCGATACGATTGAATATGAGCTTATCCAGGCCGATCGATGCTAGCGATGATGAAAATCTAATTGACATGTGGGTAGAGACCAAACCGAGTGACGACGGTGTGGCAATTTCGATTATTGACTGGAATGAGAGGCGTCTCCCGGTGCGTTCTGATGTCTCGGAATCCGAGCGGCAACGGGATTTTGATAAATTAAATTCGGTTGGCCGAGTAAGAACGGACAGCGCACTTCGAATATTGGAAATCTCCGTTCCGGGGTTTGCAGTAAAAACGAATGATCTTTCCGAACAAAGAATGCTCGAAATGTTCGACATCATTCCCTCGTCGGATCAATCCGATTTTGTTGAGGCCATTGCAGAAAGGCAACCTGTTCGGGAACAATCGGTTAGGTTTAACCCCGATCATAGCAAAATATTTCAATTGTCTGGGCAGCCTTTGATCAACCGTGCTGGTATCTATTCCGGATATCAATTCCGGTTGCGCCCGGCCGCATCGACGACAGAAATGGACATATCTCCGGACAATGAAAACCAGGGAAATTTGATCAGCAATTCGCTGTTTGGGTCACAATTGGGTCCAGCATTGCGACAACCACTGGGGAAAATTATCGCAAATGCGGAAACCATTGGTGCAAAGCTAGAGGGGCCGCTGCGCGGTGATTATGCAAGCTATGCCAAAGATATCGCTTCGGCGGGTCGGCATTTAATGGATCTGGTCAATGACCTTTCTGATTTGGAGGCTGTTGAGCGGCCAAACTTCAAGGTTGCAGCGGATGATATTGATTTGGTTGACCTGGCACATCGTGCTGCCGGTTTACTGGCGGTGAAAGCGTCGGATCATCAGGTCCGGATCGACCTGCCGTCCGAGGATAAAACTGCACCCGCAAAGGGTGAATTCCGCCGGGCTTTGCAGATATTGGTGAATCTAATCGGCAATGCGATCCGCTATTCTCCTGATGGTTCAGTTATCAAGATACGGGTTGATCAGATAGATGGACTGGCGACCATCTCTGTATCTGATCTGGGCGATGGCATAGCGGCAGAAGATCATCCAAAAATATTCGAGAAGTTCGAAAGATTGGGGCGATCCGGTGATGGCGGGAGCGGACTTGGCCTGTTCATATCTCGTCGCCTTGCCACTGCCATGGACGGCAGCCTTGAAGTCGAGAGTAAGCCGGGGAAAGGCGCTAAATTTACATTGTCTCTGCCGGTCCGAGAATAATGCTGTTCAAACAAAAAAGGGAGCTGAGAGCTCCCCTTTTCGATAGATTTTATATGCAATCAACGTTTGTCGATTGGCACATAATCCCGGCTTGTTGGGCCAGTATAAAGTTGCCGGGGGCGGCCAATTACCTGGCCGGGATCAGAAATCATCTCGTTCCACTGGGCAACCCAGCCGACCGTACGAGCCAAAGCGAATAGCACGGTAAACATCGATGTCGGGAAGCCGATCGCGGACAGAATGATGCCTGAATAGAAATCAACGTTCGGGAACAGCTTCTTCTCTTTGAAATAATCATCGTTGAGCGCCATTTCTTCCAGTTGCAGCGCAACATCGAACACGGGGTCACTGACGTTCAACGCATCAAATACCTCGCGCACGGTTTTTTGCATTACCGTCGCTCTTGGGTCGTGATTTTTGTAGACCCGGTGGCCAAAGCCCATGAGACGGAATGGATCATTCTTATCCTTGGCACGTTCAATATATTCCGGGATCCGGTCAGGGTGGCCGATTTCATGGAGCATATTGAGCGCCGCTTCATTCGCGCCGCCATGTGCGGGACCCCAAAGACAGGCGATGCCCGCTGCGATACAAGCAAACGGATTTGCGCCCGATGATCCGGCTAAGCGCACCGTAGATGTTGAAGCGTTTTGTTCATGATCCGCATGGAGGATGAATATCCGGTCCATTGCTTTTTCCACCGCAGGAATAACCTCATATTCTTCCGCTGGAACGCCAAAGGTCATGCGCAGAAAATTACCCGTGTAGGACAGGCTGTTGTCCGGGTGCATAAAAGGTTGCCCAATCGCATATTTATACGCCATCGCGGCTATCGTGGGCATTTTGGCGATTAGCCGGTGGCTGGCAATTTTACGCTGTTCAGGGTCGCTGATGTCGGTGCTGTCATGATAAAAAGCCGACAACGCCCCAACAACGCCGCACATGATCGACATTGGATGGGCATCACGGCGAAATCCCTGATAAAATCCGCGAAGCTGTTCATGCACCATAGTATGGCGGGTGATCGTATCTGTGAATTGATCCAATTCCCCGGCGCTTGGCAGCTCGCCGCGTAGCAATAGATGAGCGACCTCCATGAAGCTGCTATGTTCCGCAAGCTGTCCAATCGGATAGCCGCGGTGGAGCAATATGCCCTCTCCGCCATCGATAAAGGTTAGTTCGGACTCGCAGCTTGCCGTAGATTTGAAGCCGGGATCATAAGTGAACGCGCCGGTTTGACCGTATAATTTTCTGATATCTACAACATCTGGTCCTACAGATCCTTGCATCACCGGGAATTCATAATCCTCGCCGCCCATGCTGAATTTTGCGCTATTGTCGCCCACAATATTGTCCTTTCTGCCCCTGAGTCTCTCAGGTTTTTTCGATTTGATCAAAAAGACGATCCAAAGACTCTTGCTTTCCCAAGAGTATTAGAACGTCAAAAATACCGGGTGAACTGGTACTTCCGGTTAGAGCAGCGCGCATGGGTTGTGCAAGCTTTCCTAACCCCAGTTCGGAGGATTCCGCTATCGCCTTCACCTTCTCTTCCGTAGCTTCAAGCGACCAGTCGCCTAAATCAGCCAGAGTATCGTGAATCGATACAAGCAGGTTCCTTGCGTTAGCATCTAGCAGAGTTTGTGCCCGCTCGTCGAGGCCAAGTGGGCGTTTTTTAAAGAGAAAAAGGCTGCTTTGCGCCAATTCCAGTAAATTTTTGGCGCGTGTTTTCAATACCGGCATCGCTTGTGTCAGTAATTCAGTATCTTTCACCGACAGTTTAGCGTCCAATTCTCCTTCAATCAGCGGCGTAATGAGCAAAGCCAGCGCTTGGTCATCAGCCTCCCGGATATATTGGCCGTTCAGGTTTTGCAGTTTCTTGGCATCGAAGCGCGATGGTGATTTTCCAACGCCAGCAAGGTCAAACCATTCGGTCGCCCGCGCGCGTGAGATAATTTCATCATCACCATGTCCCCAGCCAAGGCGCAGTAAATAGTTGAACATGGCGTCGGACATGATGCCCATATCGCGGTACGCCTCAACGCCCAAAGCGCCATGCCGTTTGGACAGCTTTGCACCATCATTACCGTGAATCAGAGGAATATGCGCATATACGGGCTCGTTCCATCCCATTGCCCGAATCATTGCCAGTTGCCGAAATGCATTGTTGAGATGGTCGTCCCCGCGGATCAAATGCGTTACACCCATGTCGTGATCATCGACCACCACCGCCAGCATATAGGTTGGTGTACCGTCGGATCTTAACAGGATGAAATCGTCAATCTCGCCATTTTGTACCGATACATCGCCTTGCACAGCATCGGAAATCGTTACTTTACCTTTCTGCTCCGTTTTCAGACGGATAGCATAAGGTGCACCGTCCGATGCTTCCGCAGGGTCGCGGTCTCTCCAGCGTCCATCATAGCGCATGGGTTTCTTTTCTGCGCGCTGTTGCTCCCGCATTTCCGACAGCTCTTCCGGTGTGGCGAAGCATTTATAAGCGTTGCCGGACGCCAAAAGTTCATGCGCAACCTCTGCATGGCGCTCCGCACGTTCAGATTGGAAGACCGGGTCGTCATCCCAGTCCAGACCTAGCCAATCCAGCCCATCCAGAATCGCGTCAATTGCTTCCTGCGTAGAACGGGCTTTGTCCGTGTCTTCAATGCGCAGAAGTGCCTTCCCGCCATGATGCCGGGCAAATAGCCAATTGAACATCGCTGTTCGCGCGCCGCCAATGTGCAGAAAACCGGTAGGGGAGGGCGCAAACCGGGTTACGACTTGATCGCCATTATTAAGATTCACGCTTGGTGTTATCCCTGTGATAAGAAATTTCTATGCAAAATGGTTCCGACCCAAACAGCATGAATATTGCAACCGCCAGTCGGAATATCACGGCTCTTAGCACGCTGTTCCGTTGGCGACAATCACCGGAACCAAAGTCTGCCAAACAGATATTTGACATATTAGAACGGCAATTGGAAAAGGAGCGTGACCAGTTACCGCTTTGGGCGCCGGTCGGTATAGCTATTGGGATTGCGGCATGGTTTTTGTTGGTCAATTCCAATTGGTGGCTCGCATTTTTGACCAGCTGCGCGGGCGTCATTTTAGCGACCATGTTGCCGCGTGAAGGAACGCGCGTCAGTAAGGCCATTTTTTGGATGGCATTGCTTGCTGCAACTGGATGTATCATCATTTGGTTGCGGTCATGGGCAGTTGCGGCTCCGGTATTGGAGCGCCCGATCGTCACCACCTTTTATGCCGAGATTGAAAAAAAAGAAACCGTGTTGTCGCGAGATCAAATGCGATTAACCTTGCTTACTCAGGGAAAGCAGAAGCTTCCACCGCGCGTCCGCGTCAATGTATCGATTGAACGTGCTTTGCCCGAACTAGCGCCGGGCAGCGTAATCAAACTACGCGCACGTTTGATGCCGCCGGCAATGGCCGCGCTCCCCGGGGCCTATAATTTTGCGCAACGCGCGTGGTTTTCGGGGCTGGGCGCAACGGGGCAGCTGCTGGGTGACATAACCGTTGTCAAATCCGCAACTCCATTTTTGCCGATGACAGGAGTGCGCGCCAAATTGGCGGACCACGTGCGGACTCAAGTCGGCGGCGGGGCTGGTGCCATTGCCGCGACCTTGGCAACGGGAGATCGCGGGGCAATTAGTGACGAAGACGCCGAGGCCATGCGGCGAAGCGGACTTGCGCATCTACTATCGATCAGCGGCCTGCATGTGACTGCCGTTGTCGGCGCCGTATATTTGTTCGTGCTACGGTTTTTGGCTTTGTTTCCGCCGCTGGCGCTTCGCTGGAAATTGCCTTTGGTTGCTGCGGGCTTCGCCGCTTTGGCGGCTTTGGGTTATACATTGATGACCGGCGCACAGGTTCCCACCATTCGCGCTTGTGTGGCTGCTTTATTAGTGCTCGCAGCACTGGTCATGGGGCGAAGTGCAATAACGCTGCGGATGGTCGCTGCGGGCGCTATATTTGTACTTATATTCTGGCCAGAATCATTGGTGGGTCCCAGTTTCCAGCTCAGTTTTGCGGCCGTTACTGCTATTATTGCACTGCATGAGCACCCTATCATGAAAAACCTGATTTCACGGAGAGAGGAGGTTTGGTTTCGCCGAGCCGGGCGTGTCATTTTGTCACTTTTCCTGACCGGTCTGGTGGTTGAACTAGCGCTAATGCCGATTGCGTTATATCATTTTCACAAAGCCGGTATCTATGGAGCGCTGGCCAATATCATCGCCATTCCGCTCACAACCTTTCTGATCATGCCGCTGGAGGCTTTGGCTTTACTATTGGATGGTTTGGGACTTGGTGCACCCATTTGGTGGCTATGTGAGAAAATGCTGAGCGGTTTGCTGTATCTGGCCCATTTTGTATCGTCGCGTCCGGGAGCCGTTACAATGCTGCCAACCATGCCATTGGGGGCCTATGGGTTGATCATATTGGGCGGGATATGGATTTGTTTATGGAGACAAAAATGGCGGTTTTTTGGGTTTCTGCCGGTTGCTGTTGGGGCCATTTGGATGTCACAAACCCGCCCGCCTGACCTCTATATTACCGGAGATGGCCGCCATGTTGGCGTTCTTGGTGATGCAGGTGAACTTGCGATGCTTCGCAGCCGCAGTGGCGATTTTATCCGGAATATTCTCCTTGAAAATGCTGGTGTCGACGGGGAAGCAGTACCTCTGGAAAGCTGGCGGAATGCCAACTGTAACAGAGATAGTTGTTCATTTTCGGTGACGGTCAGTGATCGAAAATGGTCAATATTGGCTACCCGCAGCGGCCATTATATTCCGGCGATGGCCTTGGCTGCAGCTTGTCGGCGGTCCGATATTGTTGTCAGTGAACGATGGCTTCCGGCCAGTTGTGAGCCAAGATGGTTAAAAATAGATCGCCGTCTACTTCGTCAAACTGGGGGCATGACCGTCGACCTTGCCAACCAGGAGTTTATCACCGTCAAGGAACGATCCGGACATCATCAATGGATGCGTTTCAAAGAACCGGATATCCGATCAAGAGATGAAAAAGCTGGTAAAGCAGAACCGGATCAAGGTTCTAAAAAACCAGCGCCGGTCAACTAGCTCATATCTGCATCAGTTATAGCGCCGCAACAACCCTGCCATTTTGCCCTGTATACGAACTTCACCCGGGCCATAGAACTGCGCCTCATAGGCTGCATTGGCGGGGTCTAGTCGTACCTTGTCATTTTCTTTGAACAGATATTTCAGCGTCGCTTCTTCTTCATGAACCAATGCCACCACAATCTCACCATTGCGCGCATTTTCGGTGCGTTGGATCAAGGCGTAATCACCATCCAATATACCGGCATCAATCATTGAATCTCCTGATACTTCCAGCGCATAATGCTCCCCTGAACCCAGCAATGCCGCGGGAACACTTAGCGCAGATTGCCCTTCCAAAGCTTCGATCGGCATACCGGCAGCAATTTTTCCGTGTAGCGGTATTTCGATCACGTCATTGGCGGCGATCGCCATTTCTTTCATCGGAGCGGAAGGCGGCGCCTTCGGGCTCATTGTGACTATATTCGAACTACTTTCAGATCGTATTTCGGATATACCGCCCTCTGGAAGTTTCAAGACCTCCAGCGCGCGTGCCCGATTGGGCAAACGCCTAATGAAGTCACGTTCTTCCAATGCGCTAATCAAACGGTGAATGCCGGATTTGGATTTCAGTCCCAGCGCGTCTTTCATTTCCTCAAAAGATGGAGATACGCCGCTATTCCTTAGGCGGTCATCGATAAAACATAGCAATTCATGTTGCTTCGTGGTCAGCATTTCAATGTTCCTATATTTAGAACGAATAAAGAACAATTAAGAAACAAAACAGGATACGTCAAGCCTTAAGTAATTATCCCCCGCGCGATGTACATGGCCTGGCTAGATCGGAATATATTCTATCCCTGCGCCTTTGGGTAACGCTTCGGCGTTGGCCGGGCGCATAAGCAGCGCGTTGGCCTTCGACAGGATCGACAGTTTGGCGCTGTCCTGACTGTTGAATGCTGTGATTTGGCCCTTGTCGACAACGGCGCGCAGGAATTGGGTCCGGTCCATAGTAGGGGGCAGGGCAGAGGTCGTTGTTGCTGACAGATATTGAGGAAGAAAGTTGTTCGCACCGTTAAGATATCGAACAAGGGGCAACAAAAAAAGTGTGGCGGTAACAAAGGCCGAGCCGGGATTGCCCGGTAATGCCAAAATGATGGATGACCCCAGTCTTCCGGCCATCAGAGGTTTGCCGGGTTTTATCGCAATTTTCCAAAAATCGATTTCTGCTCCTAGGCTTTTTAAAGCAGGAGCAACCAAATCATGGTCTCCAACTGATGCGCCGCCGATAGTGACGATGATGTCGCTGTCTTGCGCACTGATTAGGGCTTTGCACAGCGCATCCATATTATCAGGGATTCTGCTAAGGGAACGGCACTCGGTCGGAAACGATTCGAGCATGGATGACACCATGACGTCATTGCTCGCCGGTATTTGGTGAGGAAGGGTATGCGCGCCGGGCTCAACCAATTCATCGCCGGTTGAAACGATCGCAATCTTTGTCTTGGGCCGGACGTTCAAGGCACTGTATCCAGCGATAACGGACTGACCCAGATCCGCGGCGCTCAGCGGCTTTCCTGCCGGAACCATCGTGTCGCCGGTATTAAAATCGCTCCCCGCATGGCGGACATGGCGACCTAAGGAAAATGGTGTGTCGCTGGTCAATGTGACAATGTCATTATTGCGATTGACATTCTCCTGCATGATAACGGTATCTGCGTTCCTGGGCAGCAAGGCTCCGGTAAAGATGCGTGCGGTTTCGCCCTTTTTCAGATCGCGACAAGGTGGGCTGCCGGCCTTACATTCCCCGATCAATGTCCATGGACCAGAATTATCTGCATAGCGGATTGCATAGCCATCCATGGCCGACATATCTGCCGCTGGTTGTTTGCGTTTCGCACGGAGATCCTCGACTAGGCATTGTCCCAAGGCATCAGCCACATCAACCGTTTCGTGCGGCAGCGGGTTTGCCAACGCAATGAGGCGCCTTTGTGCGTCCTCCAAAGGCAATAATCCGCTCATTCGGCCGTCCAATCTCCTGATTTTCCGCCGGATTTGGAGAGCAGTTTAATTTGGCCGATTACCATATCTTTCTGCATGGCTTTAGACATGTCATAGATTGTTAGAAGTGCGATGGACGTCGCTGTTAAGGCTTCCATTTCAACTCCGGTTTTGCCCGTCAAACGAGCCACCGATTCTACCCTGATACCATCATTTAGAAATGTGAAATCGACCGCCACCTTGCTGAGTGCGAGCGGATGGCAAAGGGGAACAAGCTCGCTGGTCTTTTTCGCGGCCATGATGCCGGCTATTCGCGCCGTGGCGAGCACATCACCCTTTTTCATTGCATTGGCCTTTATAGCTTCCAGCGTCTCCAATGCCATGGTGATGGTTCCCTGAGCACGGGCCTCACGCATCGTTTCGGATTTTTCTGCAACATCGACCATATGCGCGGTGCCGTCGCCATCAATATGGGTGAGTTTGCTCATCAGCCCTCTCCGGTCAGCAGTTCGCGGGTTGCCGCTGCCAAGTCCGTTTTACGCATCAACGATTCTCCCACAAGGAACGTCCGCGCACCGCTTTCGGCAAGCCTGTTACAATCCTGATGGGTGGATATACCACTTTCGGATACCATGATACGTTCGTCGGGAACCAGTTTTGATAGCGTCTCCGTTTGCGACAAGCTGGTTTCAAAGGTTTTTAGATTGCGGTTGTTGATACCCAATAAAGGGGATTTCAATTTAAGCGCGCGCTCCAGTTCTTCCTCACTATGTACTTCTATCAAGGCGTCCATGCCCAATTCCTGCGTGGCCGTCTCTATCTCAGCGGCCAACACATCATCGAGCGCGGCCATGATGATAAGGATCGCATCTGCGCCCAAGCCGCGAGATTCCATGACTTGCCAGGGATCGACCATGAAGTCCTTGCGTAGACACGGGATATCCACCGCTGTGCGTGCGGCGACCAGATACTCGTCAGCTCCTTGAAAATAAGGGGTGTCGGTTAACACAGACAGGCATGTTGCACCTCCCGCCGCATAAGATTTTGCATGGGTAGGGGGATCAAAGTCTTCGCGAATCAGGCCCTTGGAGGGACTGGCTTTCTTGATTTCGGCTA
>CALKXX010000195.1 GCA_938003725.1 uncultured Sphingomonadaceae bacterium
GTTCATGTGTAAAGGCGCTTTGAAACGCTTGCACAGCCAGCCGGCACAACCGACATGATCCGGATGATAATGGGTGACGATAATCTTAGTCGCGCGTTGGCCTTTTAGTGCGCCCTCTTCGAAAAGATTTTTCCAGACCGCTGTGGTTTGCGGCATGAACAAGCCGGTATCAGCAATGGCAAAGCCCTCTTCGCCATCCGCATGCTGATCACTTAAAATCCAATTGTTGATATGGCCAAGCGGACCGGGAACCGGTGTCCGAGTCCAGCCAATGCCAGGCATGAGTTCAAAATATTCGCCAAATTCCGGTTCATAATCACCGAGCGGATAAGTGAGACCTTGGTCCTCGATCGGATCGAAACCATGATCGGCCAAAAGGGCATCATAAGCCGGCGGTTTTACAAGTGCATCCATCACCGGGTCATAGGCCTCGCGGTTGCTTTGGCGCAACTAGTTTAATTGCTTGGTTAAAACTAATCAGGCATCCCAACATGATGCTGGGATGCCCGGAAAAGTTTATCTCAGACGAAAGGCACTTTCAACTGTGGCTGAGAGGGCCTATGCTTGCGTGGCGTTCTATTCCTTGAATAGATTGTCGGCGGTAAGTTCTTTTGGCTCTTCCTCTTCGCCGGCTTCCGCTGCAAGCGCAGCCTCTGCATCTTTCGCCGCTTGTTCGCGTTCTTCATGGAGTTCGGCAATAAGCGCTTCCTTGTCGCCGCCCAGCTTCTTGTCTTCTGGTACTTCCGGTTCGATGCCTGCCTTTTTGGCGGCTTTGGCTACCACTGCGTCCAATTCACGCTGAGAGCATAATCCCAATGTGACCGGGTCTTTCGGCATGATATTCGCGATATTCCAATGCTCTCGCTCACGGATCGCATTGATGGTGGTGCGCGTGGTACCAATCAGTTTGCCGACCTGTGCATCGGAAATCTCCGGATGGTTTTTCAACAACCATGCGATGCCGTCTGGCTTGTCCTGACGCTTGGAAACCGGTGTGTAGCGCGGGCCCTTTGTCCTGCGGACCTGATCGGGGCCCTTTTGCAATACCATCCGGTATTCCGGATCTTTTTCCGCTTTCTCTATTTCTTCATGGGTCAACTCATGCGCCTGCACCGGATCGCGGCCGGTATATTTGGAGCCTGCCAGATCATCCGCCATCGCGTTGACCTCTAGAATATGGATACCGCAAAATTCAGCAATTTGTTCAAAGCTGAGGCCCGTATTGTCGACCAGCCAGCTGGCGGTCGCATGCTGCATAAGGGGTGTTGCTTGTTCGGCCATCTTGGCGTCCTTCTTTTACATTCCGGAGTCTAACCCGGACTTCTCTGCATAAAATAAGGGCCACCTCCTTGCGGAGATGGCCTTTGCTCGGCGACGTGTAGGACGTTTTGAAAGAGTCGGCAAGATATTTGGTTTAGGAACGCCGATCGAGATATTCTTTTAACCGGCTTTGCAGATGCGGCACGCCATCTTCATGTGTCAGAAATTCGCTGACCGCCATCATTTCCCAATTCTGCCCCTCATCCCCAAATTTGATTTGGGCTATTTGTCTGTGGGTCAGCTTGCCAACGTAGAAAAGTGCAGGCCTTCCCTCTCCTCGCCAGTTTTCATATTGCTGCACGAGCGTCAATTCTTCCGGGTCGATAACAATCCCGAACTCCTCCTCGGTTTCACGCGCCACACATTCCGCACCGCTCTCTATGTTCTCACGGCCACCACCGGGCAAGTCGAGCATATTGGGAAACGGAATTTCCGGCACATCGTCGCGGCGATAGACCAATATTTGATCAGCACAGAAATAGGCGACTTTTGCGCCGTGAAAAGCGGTATCACGGTCCATCGCGTCTATTCAACCGTCAGCACAATTTTGCCGACATGATCTCCCGCTTCCATATGCGCATGTGCCTTTGCCGCATCAGCCAATGGGAAAATCTCGTCCATCACCGGCTTTAATTTGCCTGCCTCTACATCCGGCCAGACATATTGGTGGATTTCGCCTGCCAACAGCGCCTTACGGTCATTCGATTGCGGGCGCAGCGTTGATCCGGTGAGCATTAATCGCCGCATCATGATATGTGCCATATTGAGTTCTGCCGTCATTCCGCCCTGCACCGCAATGGTTACATGACGACCATCTTCTTTCAGGCACTGCAAATTCCGAGCAACATAGTCACCAGCGACCATATCCAGAACGATCTCCACGCCCTGCCCATCTGTAATCTTCTTCACTTCCTCAACAAAATCCTGAGTTTTGTAGTTGATCGCATGGTCGGCACCAATATGTTTGGCGGCATTGCATTTCTGGTCGCTGCCACAGGTGACGATTACGTTCAGCCCGAACAATTTCGCCAATTTGATCGCGGTCGTACCGATACCACTGGTCCCGCCATGGACGAGTACAGTTTCATCTTCGCGGGCAAATCCCCGATTGAACAGATTGCCCCATACCGTGAACAGGGTTTCGGGAAGTGCAGCCGCCTCTTCCATCGTAATACTGTCAGGAACCGGCAAAGATTGCCCAACAGGCGCCACGCAATATTCGGCATAACCGCCGCCATTAGTCAAAGCGCATATTTTACGCCCCATCCATTCCGATTCCACGCCCTGGCCCAATGCGACAA
>CALKXX010000196.1 GCA_938003725.1 uncultured Sphingomonadaceae bacterium
CGATGTTCTGACCGGCTTCAACTCCGGGTTCAGCTTTCTCTCCGGGCGTGGCGGCGATGATGTCATCAATGGTTCTACCGCGGGGGAGCAAATTTTTGGCGGGGATGGCGATGACGAATTGTTTGGCAATTCGGGCAATAATTTGCTTCTTGGCGAAGCGGGTGATGATATCTTGCACAGCGGCGATGAAGATGATTTTCTAAGCGGCGGCGCCGGAACAGACAGGGCCTCATTTGTTGAAAGTGGTGCTGCTGTTACGGTGAATTTGAATATTCAACGGATTGTCCAGAATACCAGTGATGGTCTGGACACGCTCGACTCTATCGAGGGCCTGATAGGTTCGAACTTTAATGACACCCTTCGCGGCAATCTTGGCGCTAACCAGATTGATGGCGGTGATGGCGATGACACGGTGTTTGCTGGACGAGGCTTTGACACGCTGAATGGCGGCGATGGCAAAGACAATCTGCAAGGTCAGATTGGCAATGATATCATCAATGGCGGTGGGGGAGACGATTTTCTCTATGGTGGTGATGGCATCGACACAATTAACGGCGGCGCAGATAATGACGTAATTCGCGGCCAGAATCAGGGCGATACGTTGAATGGAAATGGCGGTAACGATCTTATTTTCGGTGGCGAGGGTCAGGACACGATCAACGGCGGAGATGGAAATGACGGTCTCTATGGAGAGCAGCGGGTCGATTGGCTCAATGGCGATGCCGGTAACGATTATCTGTCGGGCGGTGCGGCGACCGATTTTCTTGATGGCGGCGACGGGTTCGACCGGATAGATGGCGGCGCGGGACGGGATATCTTGACCGGCGGCGCTGGTGGCGACCGGTTCTTCTTCGACGACGGCGATTTCCTTGGTCTGGCGATTACTACAGCCGACCGGATAACCGATTTCAGTCAATTGCAGGGCGATGTTATCGACCTAGGTACAGTTGATGCCATCGGCGGGGGAGGCGATGATGGTTTTACCTTTGTGGGTACAGACGCCTTCAGCGGAACGGCAGGTGAATTGCGTTATCAATTTGTGAGCGGACAAACATTGATTCGCGGCGATACAGATGGTGATGGCGCGGCTGATATTGCAATCCGGCTGGATGGGCAGATTCAATTGGTGGAGGCTGATTTTGCACTCTAGTTATTTTGCATTTTCCTAAAATTCTTGAGAATCCGGGTGGGGCGAGATTAAAATATAGCGCCAAAATAGCGACGCGAACAGAATTGTAGCTAATGTAACGGATCAACCCTAAGCGCGGATGCCCTGTTCGACATTGGTGCTATTGTGGCGAAGTGCTTTTAATACCGTGGCGATAATACCATCGGCATCCAGCCCCGCCTTCGCATATTGCAAATCGGGTTTGTCATGGTCTTGAAAAATGTCTGGCAAGCGCAGCGTACGGATTTTCAAGCCCGCATCGGTTAGGCCGCTATCGGACGCATAGGTAAGTACATGTGCGCCAAGGCCGCCGACTGCTGCCTCTTCAATTGTAACGGCCACTTCATGCGTGGTCAGAAGTTTGCGGATCAGGTCTTCGTCAAGCGGTTTTGCAAAGCGAAGATCTGCTACTGTTGTGCTCAGACCTTTTGCCTCAAGCTGTTCGGCCGCTTTTTTCGCTTCTTCCAGTCGGGCGCCGAGCGAGAGGATGGCCACCTTGGTGCCCTCTGCAACAATTCGTCCCTTGCCTATCTCTAGCTTTTCTAAAACTTCCGGAATTTCAACCCCGGTGCCATTCCCCCGTGGATAGCGGAATGCTATCGGACCGTCGTCATATTCGGCGGCGGTGTAGGTCATGTGCGCCAGTTCAGCTTCGTCAGCGGCAGCCATTACCACCATATTTGGCAATGTTGCCAGATAGGTGATATCGAACGACCCCGCATGGGTGCAGCCGTCCGCGCCGACCAATCCGGCGCGATCGATGGCAAAACGAACCGGCAGGTTTTGAATGGCTACATCATGAACAACCTGATCATAGGCGCGTTGCAGGAACGTTGAATATATTGCAGCAAAGGGCCGCATACCCTGTGCAGCCAAGCCAGCGGCAAATGTTACGCCGTGCTGTTCTGCGATGCCTACATCAAATGCTCTATCTGGATGCGCCTTTGCAAATTTGTCGACGCCTGTCCCAGATGGCATTGCTGCAGTGATGGCACAGATGCGAGGATCTTTGTCTGCCAGTTTCGCAAGTGTCTCGCCAAACACATTTTGATATGCTGGCGGTCCTCCCCCCGGCCCTTTGTCCTGTTTGCCGGAGATCACATCAAATTTTGCGACGCCATGATATTTATCCGCCGATTCTTCTGCCGGTTTATATCCTTTGCCTTTTTTCGTCACACAATGGATCAACACCGGCCCTTCCGCATTGTCGCGAACATTTTCCATCACCGGGACAAGTTGATCCATATTGTGGCCATCAATCGGGCCAACATAATAAAAGCCAAGTTCTTCAAACAGGGTGCCGCCCATCGCCATGCCGCGCGCGAATGTTTCGGCTTTTTCGGTTGCACCATGAAGGCGCCGGGAGAGCTTTGCGGTCACTTTGCTGGCAAATTTACGAATACCCAGATACTCGCTGGAGGAGACGAGGCGTGCCAGATATGCCGACAACCCGCCCACCGGCGGCGCAATGGACATATCATTGTCGTTCAGGATAACGACCAGCCGGTTGCCCGCTGCCTGTGCGTTATTCATAGCCTCATATGCCATGCCTGCGCTCATCGCACCGTCGCCAATAACGGCGATACCTTTTCCGGGTTTTCCGGCCAACTGATTTGCTACCGCAAAGCCAATGGCTGCGCTTATGGACGTGGAGCTATGTGCCGCACCAAAAGGATCATATTCGCTTTCGGCGCGTTTTGTAAAACCGGACAATCCATCACCTTGGCGCAACGTACGAATGCGGTCACGGCGACCGGTAATGATCTTGTGCGGATAACATTGATGACCAACGTCCCAAACCAGACGGTCTTCCGGAGTATTGAAAACATAGTGAATGGCCGCCGTCAATTCGACAACGCCCAGGCCCGCGCCTAGATGACCACCTGTTACGGACACCGTATCGATAACTTCTGACCGCAATTCATCGGCAAATTGTCGGAGTTGTTCAGGTTTCAACTGTCGCAAATCTGATGGATAGGTCACCTTGTCTAGTAAAGGTGTATCTGGGCCTGCCATTTTTGTTCCCACCATTTTTGTTCCCACGTGGGGTTACTCCCCATTTGCCTGATGCTTTAGCGCCTTGGCGCAAGGATGTCGAATATTGTTGCTTTGCTGAACGATGGCTGACGGCTTTGTTCGCCCTAGCTGCATTTTTTGCAAATGCCGCGCACCTCGATGACTGGGCGGATAGAATTAAAGCCTTGTTCGCCCGCGACGTCGCGCACTTTTGACGAGAGCGCATCATCGTCAATATGGGTAGCCTCGCCGCAGGTATCGCATACCAGAAAAATGCAATCATGTTCGCATCCAGGATGGCTATTTGCCAAATACGCATTGGCACTTTCCACCCGCATGGCAAGGTTGTTGGCGACAAATAAATCAAGAATGCGATAGACGCTGTTCGGCGCAACTCGCTTGCCCCGTGCAGCGGATACAAGCTCTGCTATATCATAAGCAGAGGCAGGGCGAGAAAATCCCGCTAGGGCCTCAAAAATGGAAGCTCTGGTATCGGTCCATTTCTCGCCGGACTTTTCAAGGTTAGCGCGCGCGGCATCGGCGAGAGATTCGCCGTGATGTTCGTGGTGATCATGTTTTCCCATTTACTCTATTTAGGCAATCGGGGACGATGGGGCAAGGATCAGTGTTATTCGAACGCCTGTGTTCAGTGATTGAGGTTCGAATAGCTTAGTGCGTCGCGCGGTAATTCAAATCATGGCCGAGCGCCAACACAGCGACACCCAACATAGTGAAAAGGACTTCTGCGCCATCATGACCAACACTGTGGCCAAGACTGAGCGCGCCCATCATCATGCCAAGGCCAAGGCCACCTAATGCGGCCGGCATGACATAACCATGATCGAGAACGCCTCGTCCAAGCGTAAACATGCCCAGTGCGATCGCTATACCAATGCCGATTTCATGAATCAGCGGATTCAAAAACGCACCGCCGGCGCTCGACAAAAGTGCAACAAACACCATGGTGGAAATACAATGTACCAGACACAGGCCGGAGACTGCCACGGCGATCCGGTCCCACAAGCCATCTTTGGCTGTCAGGCCATCTTTTCCCCACAATGTAGGTGTATTAAACACGACTCAGCTTCCACTTGTTCTTTGGATGTAGGATATATAGTCGGACATGTGTTAAGTTACAACATATCATTTGTATTAAGCGCGGATTTGGGTGGTTTGGCCTTGCCAGACTGCGCTTTTGACACCACATAGCCAGCGATGAACCAAAGCAACGCCCTCGCTAGCCGCGAAAAGCAGCTCACCGAACTTCCCATTGCTATCTCCAATTGGCTGTATTCCGTTGCATTTCTAGTCTTCATGATGGTTGTTGTAGGCGGCATAACGCGGCTCACTGAATCCGGCCTCTCCATTACCGAGTGGAAGCCCATAACGGGCGCGTTGCCGCCTATGAACCAAGCGGACTGGCTATCCGAATTTGAAAAATACAAACAAATTCCGGAATATAAGGAAATTACTGGCCCGGCTGGCATGACCTTGACGGATTTCAAATTTATCTACTTCTGGGAGTGGGTGCACCGCTTGCTAGGCCGGCTAGTAGGTGTTGCGTTTGCGCTGCCACTGATCTGGTTCGCATTTAAACGGGCGATTCCATCAGGATATGGCTGGCGATTGACCGTTTTGTTAATGCTCGGCGGATTGCAAGGTGTGATTGGCT
>CALKXX010000197.1 GCA_938003725.1 uncultured Sphingomonadaceae bacterium
GCTGCGGAAAAATTCTCGTCGTCGCCAAAATCGCTGGTGCGGTCATAGGAGAAGATATCGGCACCGGCACCGCCGGTCAGGGTATCATTACCGTTGCTCCCAGAAATACGGTCGAACCTGCCATTGACAATGTTTCATCCCGAACCGGCGTTGATATAGTCATTGCTGCCGAAAGCATCGATCATGTCTAATCCGCTTGCTCCGCCGTCCTTGCTCCCGCTATGGTCAATCGATGGACGCACCGCGCAAACCGCCCGCTTATGATGCCTTGCTTGCTGATCATGGCTTTGATCCGATTGAATCGGATGGACTGACTTATCCTCTGGGCGAATATCGGCCGGAATATGGAGAAGTTTTTGAGTTGATGCCGGGGATCAGCTGGACACGGACACCGGTTCCCGGACCCCTCGGTCATATCAACAACTGGATATTGCGCGACCGGCATGCGGACGGCCCGCACAAGGGTGAAGAGGGGTTCGCCATCGCGGATACCGGCCTTTTCATGCCGCAAGTCACTGACGTCTGGAAATCGATATTTGATGAAGGTGCGCTGAAAGGAAAGCGCGCCACAAAGATCATTGTTACGCATTATCACCCGGACCATGTCGGTTGCGCGGGTTGGCTATGCAATCGGTTCAAAGTGCCGCTGCATATGAACCGCACGGAATGGTTGATGACCCGAATGCTGACGCTGGATACCGGCGGCGGCGACAATGAAGGCGGTGTGCCGCAAGAGATTTTGGATGATTGGCGCTTTGCCGGCTGGAATGATCGCCTGATCGATGATTTTGCAAAAAAGGGATGGGGACGATTTGCCCGTGCGGTGTCCCGTGTGCCGATTGGCCATGTACGGATGGAAGAGGGGACACGCCTGAACACTGGTGTTGGCGATGTACAACATAATTGGCGCGTCATGATCGGCAGCGGCCATACGCCGGAACATGCCTGTCTGGTAGACGATGCGAACCATGTGATGATTTCCGGTGATCAGATTTTGCCCCGGATCACATCCAATATCTCTACGATGATTAGCGAGCCGACCGCCGATCCATTGGGAGAATGGCTTGATAGTATTGCACGCTTTCGGGCGGAGGTAGATCCTAACCTGCTCATCCTTCCTGCCCATGGACGTCCTTTCAAAGGGGTGCATCAACGATTGGACACATTGGCGGCGCGGCATAATGAAGCGTTGGATGATGTGGTGTCGGCGCTGAAAGAAAAACCGATGCGGGTTGTGGACAGCTTCCCGCTACTATTCCGCCGGCCCATTGGTGATGATGTGATCGGCATGGCGACCGGAGAGGCCATGGCGACGTTTCGACATTTGGAATATACTGGGCGAGCCGGACATGAAGTCCGCGATGGTGTCGCGTGGTACAGCGCCAATTAACCTCCGCAACCCGATCTCGTAACTTATTATAGTTGCAGCATTAACTGTTCCATAATGGAGCAAGGTGCTCAAATGGCCGGAAATGCGGGAAAAATAGGTTAATTTTTCGTTAGTTCGCATTGATCTGAATGGTTACACATGTACATAATATGCTCACCCGAACTGTGGAAGAGGGATATATAGTGAAAAAGTCTAGGTCCTGACCCCAAAATAATTGCTATTGGCACCTTGGCACAACCGATCACTGCGTGTCGCTATTTTTCGGTTCCTCTGTACCATCCGCTGCTGCTCCAAACATAATTGCATGGTGCAGGCCAAGCGTATTTGCGCGCCAAACCTGGTAGCTTGTTTATCTTCAGACCTCTCTCCTAACAGGCTCCATATCCTTCGGCGGGGCCGACGCATCTTCGCTTGAACAATGCAGGGCATAGCCGCGCAGGAATATTCCCAGTGCCACCAAAGCAATGACACCGGCCACCACAAACACCGCTGCCGGGAAATAGGGCAACCCTTCGCGCGCGGCGAAGGCAAAGAATATAGCGGGATAAAGAAGCGGTGCTATCATCGTCGAAATGCTGGACAGGCTGGAAATGGCGCCCTGCAACTCGCCTTGCGTGCTGTCGGAAACTGCTTGGCTCATCAAGCCGTTTATGCTGGGTTGAACCAGCCCCTGTAAGGCGCCGGGGATCAATGCGACAAACACTAGCCAGGGTGCGTCGCTGACAAAGGGATAGAACAGGGTGCCAGCCACCATGCCCAGAACGCCGATAATGACCGCGTTGCGTTCACCGACTTTTGGCACGATCCAACGGATCAAACCGCCTTGTACCAATGCCGCACCCGCGCCGACCATCGCCAGAGCAAAACCAATCATCCGCGGGCTCCAATCGAGCGCTTCGACCGCGAAAAATGCGAACATGATCGGATAGACCATATGGCCCAGCATCCACACGGCAATCGTGGCCGCATACCACAGCACCACGCGGTTCTGCTCTCCCAGCCCTTTCATCGCCGTAAAGGCGTTGGCGCGCATGATTTCAAATGGTCGCCGCTTTTCGGGGGACAGGCTTTCCTGCAGCATGAAATACCCGAACACCAGATTTAGCAGAGCGAGGCTGCCGGCAAAGAAAAACGGGATGCGGGTCCCATATTCTCCCAAAAACCCGCCAACAGCCGGACCGATAATGAATCCGAAACCAAATGCCACACCGATCAGGCCAAAATTGGCGGCGCGTTTCTCTGGCGGGCTGATATCCGCAATATAGGCGTTGGCCACGCTGAAACTTGCACCCATCACACCGGTGATCAATCGGCCGATAAATATCCAGAGCAGCGTCGGTGCCAGACCCATGAGGATATAGCTCACCGCATAGCCCAGAAGTGTGCATAGCAATATCGGCCGCCGGCCAAATTGATCGGACAAATTGCCCATAACGGGGCTGAAAATAAATTGCATCGCCGCATAGGTGAAGGCCAGCCATCCCGCATCCAGCGATGCGCCAGCCACGTTTTTCCCGGTAATTTCGACCAGCAAGTCGGGAAAGACCGGCATGATGATCCCAAACCCAACCATATCGATAAATACGACCAGAATTACGAAAACCAGCGAGGCTTTTGGGGCAGCACTTACTGGGCCATCTGTTTTGGGCGTCTCTGTCATATTATCAGTCATCGCCCATTTGCCCCGCAGAATTCCGATAGCTTGTAGAACGAATGAACGCACCTGTGAACCGATGTCATTTTTCGCGACCAGTTACGGATGGAACCATTGCATCGCCGAGGCCATTCAATTACATGAATATCAATGACTGATCTCCCCGAAAAGCCCGCTGAGGCACCCGTCAGCCAGCCTCCTATCTGGAAGTCGCGCTATAATCACCCAACCCAATGGGACCAATTTTTCTCTCCGTTGTCCATGCCGGGAATGTTTTTTCGTTCCGCCGGTCGGCGCGGGGATGGGAATCTGCTCGACTTTATGGGCCGCAAATATTCCTATTCCGAGGTTGCCTCAGGCGTCACTAAGGTTGCCAAAGGATTACAGGATCTGGGCGTAAAGAAAGGCGACCGGATCGGCTTGTTTCTGCCCAATGTTCCACATTATGTCAGCGCCTATTATGGCGCGATGGCAATTGGCGCGACGGTGGTGAATTTCTCGCCGCTCTACACCGTCGATGAATTGAGTCATCAGGTGGAAGATAGCGGTACCAAAATGTTGTTCACGCTATCGGCCAGTGCGGTTTTTCCAACTGCCTATCAAGTGCTGCAGCAATCTAGTCTGGAACGATTGGTCGTCGGCAGTGTGGCCGGTGCACTTCCAGTGGGTAAGGCATTATTCTACCGATTATTCAGGCGCAAAGAAAATACGCCGCAACCAGATGATAAACGGATCACGCCCTTTGCCGACCTGATCAATAATGACGGCAAGTTCAAACCCGCAAATATTCGCCCGGAAAAGGACATTGCTCTGTTACAATATACCGGCGGGACCACCGGCACACCAAAGGGCGCGATGCTGAGCCATCAGAACCTGACCGCCAATGCGCGGCAAATCAACGGTATCGATCCGTTTATCGACGATGACGACAGGTTGATGGGTGTATTGCCCTTTTTCCATGTGTTCGCGAACAGTGCGGTGCTGAACCGGACGGTGGAGCGGGGCGGTGAAATTGTGATGTTGCCGCGCTTTGATGCAAAGCAAACGCTAAAAGCAATTACGCGGAACAAGATTACGGCAATGCCCGGCGTGCCAACCATGTATCAGGCGCTGCTCGATCATCCGGATATCGACAAGACCAACTTTTCTTCTCTGAAAGTCTGCGTATCCGGCGGTGCGCCTCTGTCTCAGGAATTGAAAAAGAAGTTTGAGGTAAAGACCGGTGCGAAGCTGGTCGAAGGATATGGTCTAACCGAAAGCAGCGGCGTGGTCAGCGCCAACCCCTATGAAGGCCTTAACAAAAGCGGCACGATCGGTCAGCCGGTTCCAGGCACATTGGTCAAACTGGTCGACAAAGAAGACCCCTTGCAACAAGTGCCGGATGGCGAACCCGGCGAGTTGATCTTCTCCGGCCCTCAGGTGATGCAGGGTTACTGGAATATGCCCGATGCTGATGAGGAGGTCTTTATCGACGGCTTCTTGCGCACCGGCGATGTGGCGGTGATCGATGAGGACGGCTATATTAAGATTGTCGATCGATTGAAGGACATGATCGCGGTTGGCGGCTTCAAAGTGTTCCCCAGCCAGGTTGAGGAGGTGCTCTACAAACATGAAGCTGTCAAAGAGGCGCTCGTCATCGGCGTGCCCGATGATTATCGCGGGGAGAGTCCCAAAGCCTATGTCGCACTGGAAGAAGGAGAGGGGATCAGCGGGATGGATCTGAAAACCTGGCTCAACCCGCAACTCGGCAAACATGAACGTGTGATCGACGTGGTGGTGCGTGACGAATTGCCCAAGACAATGATCGGAAAGCTGGATCGAAAGGCGTTGCGGGCCGAGGAGTTAGGCTAGAATCTCGAGTTTTTCCTGGCACAATTCCCTCGGTCAATCTCGATGACCCTGACGGCCGGTACCCGGTAAACGAGGTCTATCGGATTAGCGTTTTGATATGTCGAATATGCCCGAATTTGCCGGATTATTTTAGGGGTTTGTTCGCCCTGCCATGATCTGCTTATTCCTACCTTCAACTGCTCGTAACGCCCGAAAAACAGATAGTTCCGGGTCGGTCGTGCCTTTGGTGCCCAGATTGAAAAGCTGTTCATAGAACCAGAAGATGGAGGCAAAGCCGTCCACTGCCTTCACCATCTGAAACCGTTTCAAAAAGCCCAGCCAGTTTGGAATAAGTTGCAACCCGTCTTCATAGCGCGGCAAATTTTCCAAACCGTTCAATAACTGGTTTGGCGCATCGGTCATGATACACATGGGGCGGCCCAGACCGATCACATCTGCAGCGCCGCTCTCCAATGCCTGTTCCATGGCGATGCGTGAACGAAACCCACCTGTTACCATCAGCGGTACATTGACCGCGTCTTGCATCGCCTTTGCAAAGTCGACGAAATA
>CALKXX010000198.1 GCA_938003725.1 uncultured Sphingomonadaceae bacterium
ATCGACCACAGCGCGGACCCCGGTTTCGAATAGCTCGGCGCGATCAAATCCTGCGCTTGTCATTTCGGTTTTCATGTCGAGCGAATGCATGGACGACCAAAATGGCTCATTATTGTTGAAAGCATCCCAATCCCGCAAAAATTGCTCAAACAGAGGCATTCCATCATGATATTCCGGTTGTTCCAGATGCAGCATCAATCCATCATCGGCAAGCACACGATATCCTTCCGACAGGATTTTGGGGAGCGCTTTACCGCTCGTTTCGTGCAAGAACATGGTTGTTTGCACCCAGTCGAATGCGCCATCTTCCCATCTGGAAAGATCCTCTGCATTTGTTTGAATGAACTTGATATTGGTTGCGCCCAGCGACTGTGCACGCGCGTGTGCATATCGAAGAATCGGGGCGGCGGTGTCGATTGCGACAATTTCACATTCCGGAAACGCCAAAGCAAGCGGCACGATATTATGTCCCGTCGTACAGCCGACATCGAGCACGCGCCGGGGCTCCCAACCCGGGCGCTCATTCTGAATCCATTTGACTAGGGCTTGTCCGCCGCCGTCCGACAACGCACCTAGGCCACCTGCGGTTGTCGCAAATATACCGCAATCATAATTTGCACCTGCAGAGACATCGCCGGGAAGTTCTTCGCCGTGATAGCTGCCCGGCATGCAATGAATATCGACTGTATTTTGATAACGGGGGATCGCAACGTCGGAATGAAGCTCCAGCGTATCTCTACCTTCGTTATATTGGCGCGCCTTGGCATTTAGTTTTTCGATTTGGCGCAGCACCATAGACCGGCCATTTTGCTGGCGCATTTCCATCGAATTCCGTTTAAGTGCGGACCAGAGCTGATGCATCGGGTTCTGGTTCATGGCATGCCGAATTTCAAATCTATCCTGTGGCTCGCGACCATGATCTTTTTTGAACTTGGGCAGAACTTCGTTGTCATATGCCAGCTTGTTACCAGCGCCCAACGGGCCGGAAAGAAACTTGTTAAAATTGGCAAGGAAATCGAAGCGTGCAATCTCATCATGAGATGCGGTCGGGGAGACGCCGTGCCGCGCAACCGCATTGTAAGGGGGGGCGACATCAAGTTTTTGATCGTCATTCACAGCTTTATTCATATCAGGCCATCCTTGATCATACGTTCTATGGTTTGTTCCTGGGTCCTTAGGAAGTAATCGCGGTCCGGAGTTTGAATTTCATTGTTCTGGATCAAACCATCTGCTTTCTGAGGGGAATCTCCGGAATAAGTTGCCGCAAAAAGCTCCAATCGCTGGCGTGCGAGAAAATTCGTCATTGCGGGCTTTCGGCGCGCGGCGCGTAATGCGCCCAAATCAATATCGGCGAAGGCGGTGAACGTTTCCCCGCTATTTGATTCCGACAATAACCGGCCCTTATAGTCCACGACCATGCTGTTGCCGTCGGCCGATGCCAAGGGTAGGGTGGTTTCCTCAATACCCGCAGTGTTCGCCGATATGACATATGCCATATTTTCCTGCGCTCTTGCGCGTTTACCAATATCCTTTGGTGTATCGAGCGGGGAGCCGATTTCCGAGCTGCTATGTGCAAAAACTTCTGCTCCGCGTAGTGCCAAAGCCCGTGCAATCTCTGGATAAAGTATCTCCTCAGATGCAATTGCAGCGAGATTACCGATCTCTGTTCTAGCCACCGGAAACACACCATCAATGCCGTAAATATCAAGATATTTGGACCAGACATCATGCGGGGTCGGAGCAAACATGCTGTTCAACCGTCGATATCTCAGCACGACATTGCCAGACGGAGCGATAATGAAACATGACTGAAAATAGAGGTCAGGGAAATTCTCATCCTGTTCATAGGCATTGCCGGCGATGAACATCTGGAGACGCTGTGCCATCGCGCCGAGCGCCTCATACTCAGCACCATCAACTCTCAACGCGGCCTTGTCGGCAAAATCCGCGATGGAAATGCGTCCGGGATAACTGGTCAGAAGATATTCCGGTAATACAACCAGCTTAACCGGGCTGCCTGCATATTGCTTTATGAAGATCGTGGCAGAGCGAATTTTGCTCTCCACTTCACCGATCATATCGAGCATCTGTTTGCGGGTGGTTGCTTTGTCCGGCGTTTTCTCAATCGAACGGGCGGCGAGTTGCATGGCCACGGCGGCATAGGTGTTTGTTTCTGTCATATTCGTGCTTTTATCATCAATATTTGTGGCTGCAAAAGCCGGTGAAATGGATGCCGCGCAGATGGTTGTCGCAAGTAATTGTCTCCGATCAATATCCACGAGCTTTTACAAACCCAGTGATCCGGGGTTCATGAGTCCTTTGGGGTCGAGCGATTTTTTAAGATCTTGCAGCAAGGCGTCTGCAGCCGGATCAAGACTGTCGCGATATCGGTACGTGCGGCCAATCTGTAAATGGACGGCGCCATGGTCATGAAAAAGGTCAACCAGCGCCTGTTTGACTTTTTGTGTGACTTCCCAGGCTTTTGCATTGGCATCGAGCTTCGGCAATTTTGCAAAATGCGCATCCTCCACGGTATCGCGGTGCAAGGGATTTGAGGCATCCGGCCAATAGAGGCAAGGCTCTATAATCGCGCCTGATCCGCTGACAGATGAAACCAGCGTGCCCGTGAATATTTGCAGCGCTTCCATTTCTGCACGATGTGTTTCGAATAGAGCTTCGATCGCCGCATAGCATTTTAACGCCTTTGAATGGGGCACCAGCCCGTGCACCGGCGCCCAGCGCTGACCTTCCGGCCCGAGCATTGAATTTAGCGGCCCAAACGGATTGGCCCGAATGATCTTTGGAATGGTATTTTCCGTTTCGGTCGCACCATTGTTCAGGGCGATGGTGCGGGCACGTTCCAGATCATCATCTGCCGCTGGCTGAATGCGTGCTTCGGTCAGCACGTGTAGCGAGAATTTCGCTTCGTCCATAAAATCCCGGCCAGCGGCGACGACTTTCGCCCCCTCTTTGATTGCGCCCCAGACCGAACCCTGCTTTTTCATCATCTTGCCCAGCGACTTCGCATCACTGCTCAAGCTATGACGTTTCATCCGAATGGCATTTAGGCTGGGGTCGAAACCGAAACATTCCGTGGCCACGCCGGACCGTTCAATTGCGCCAAGCGCGGTCAAAGTTTCTTGGTAGGTCTCAAATGTAAAGCTGGCATAGGCATGCGCCTCCGCCTCTGGAATCAGGCGCAAGGTTATGGTGGCCTTCATGCCCAAAGCGCCTGTATCCGCTAGAAATATTCCGGTGAGGTCGGGGCCATAAGGACGGGTAAACTCGCTCCCGGTCTTCAAGATCGTGCCATCAGCCAGAACGACCTTCATAGCGATACAAGTTTGTGCGGCTGTGCCGTATCTGCCCGATCCCCAGAACAGGCAATTCTGGCTCATGCCGCCGCCAATGCTGGCTTTCAGACCGGATAATGTGCCCCAAAACGGGGTACGTAGTCCTTTCGGTTTAAGCGCCTCATATAGTTTTGCCCATGTACAGCCTGCTTCGACCGTAACCGTCATATCGGTTTCGTTTATCTCAAGAATTCTGTCCATCGCGGCGAGATCAAACAGGGCCGCTCCGGGCCGGTCCGTAACATATCCGCCCGTATAGCTCATCCCGCCACCCCTAGGGATTACCGGAATATTCTGTTCTGTCGTCGCTGCGATTGCGGCGGACAATTCCTTAGTGTTTTTCGGACGCACTACCGCGAGTAAATCCGCACCGCGCGAATAGATGTCATGGGCATAGAAATCTCGTGTTTCAGTATCGCTCAAAACTTCACAGCCCGTTTGTGAAATATAATCTATGGCGGTTAGGTTCGGCTTTGTTGCCATCAGCTTGGCTCCATTATAATTTTGTCGGTGGGCGATGGCTCTGTTTCCGGGAATGAGTCCGGATAGCGACCTAGGAATAACAGCAATGCACCGCCGATGATGAACGCAAATAGGGCTGCTTGCAAAATCGGATCATAGCTGCCGGTTGTATCTCGAACATACGCATAGATTATGGGCGAGAGTGCGGAGAACAAACCGAAAGGCATATATAACATGCCGTATATCTTGCCATAATTGGCCATCCCAAAATATCTACCAGCCAGATATGCCACCAGATCGCTCTCTGCGCCGGCCGCAAAACCGAGCAGGAAACCGGCGAGTGCGGCAAGGGGGAAGGCTATGCTATCGCCGATCAGCAAATAAC
>CALKXX010000199.1 GCA_938003725.1 uncultured Sphingomonadaceae bacterium
CAACTGGGTAATTACAACGCAGATAAGCCCGATGATTCGGAGTCACAGGCCCGCGCGCGAATATTTCTGCGCGGACAGGCAAGTGCCTTCAACCAAGTAGGTGACATATGGGCCCCCCGCTATCGCCAGGCCACATTGGGCGCTTTCCTGACCGACAAACCAGAGGGGCAACAAGCCCTTGATGCCGCCTATCAGGACGTTCTCGCAGCCTTTGACTTCTTTGTTCAGAAAATTCCCACTCAGCAACCGATCATATTGGCCGGACATAGTCAGGGCAGCTTGCACCTCACCAACTTGCTAAAAGATCGCGTCGCAGGAACGGCGTTAGCGAACCGAATTGTCGCCGCTTATGTGGTTGGCTGGCCGGTATCCATCGGAACGGATGTACCGGAAATGGGTTTGGGTGTTTGCGAAGGCCCGGAACAAGTCAATTGCCTGTTGAGTTGGGAAAGTTTCGCGGAACCGGCGGACTATGGCCGTATTATAGAAGTGTATGACATGACCATCGGGTTTAACGGCGAGCCGCGCAAAGATACCGAATTACTATGCACAAACCCGATTAACGGCGATGTCCGGTCCAGTGCGACGGCGGCACAGAATTTAGGAACACTGGTTCCCAATGACGAGTTAAGCGACGCGACGCTGGTCGACGGCGCTGTACCAGCGCGCTGTGATGAGCGAGGGTTTCTGTTGATCGGTGATCCGCCGGATCTTGGGCCCTATGCCTTGCCGGGAAATAATTATCATGTGTATGATTACAGCTTGTTCTGGTCGAATATTCGCGCGGACATATTAAAGAGGATGCAGGTATTTCTAGCGCGCTGATCACAGAGGATAAGGTCAAATTTAAGGCCGCCCTGCCCGATGGCGGCCGGTTGCTGAGCCTAGACGTTGGCACGAAAACGGTTGGATTGGCGCTATGTGACGCGCAGTGGATGATCGCCACGGCAGCAGAGACCATTGAACGCCGTAAATTTTCAAAGGATCTGGAGCGAATCAAGGCCGTGATTGCAGAACAGCATGTTGTAGGCCTGGTTGCTGGCTTGCCGCTAAGCCTAGATGGTTCCCAAAGTAAACAGACCCAAATCTCAAAGTCATTTGCCCAGAACCTAAGGCAACTCGAATTGCCCATATTGCTGTGGGACGAACGCTGGAGCACCCAGGCGGTGGAGCGCGACCTGATCGCATCTGATGTCAGCCGTAAGAAACGCAGCGAAGTGATTGATAAAATGGCTGCAGCATATATTTTGCAGGGCGCGATAGATGGGCTTGCCGCCATAGGCTGATGCCCCTATAGGGCTGGCTTTAATGACATCGACAGAACCAAGCAAAGCGCATCAGTTTCCCAGCGGATCGGATGCTTTCCCCCATCGGCATCTATTGGGCATTGCCGGATTGCAGCCTTGGGAGATTCTATATCTGTTGAAAGAAGCAGAGCAATGGGTCGACCTGAACCGGAAATCGATCAAGCATGCGGGCCGGATGGACGGCCTAACAGTCATCAACGCGTTTTTTGAAAATAGTACACGGACATTATTGTCGTTTGAGATAGCGGGCAAACGGATGGGCGCAGACGTCGTCAATATGCACGCCGCACAATCCAGTATCAAAAAGGGAGAAACCCTGATCGACACGGCTGTCACGCTAAACGCGATGAAGGCCGATGCAATCGTTATCCGGCATGGCAGTTCGGGCGCCGTCCAATTGATCGCTGATAAGGTCGATTGTCCTGTCCTCAACGCCGGAGATGGGCGTCATGAGCACCCCACCCAAGCGCTGCTAGATGCTCTGACGATACAACGCCGAAAAGGCGACATAAGCGGCCTTACAGTGACGATATGCGGCGATGTGATGCATAGCCGTGTGGCACGCTCCAATATCTATTGCCTGACCACATTGGGTGCCAAGGTTCGGGTATGCGGCCCGCCATCCCTATTACCCGCAGCATTGGACCGAATGAATGTAGCGGATTTTACGAATTTTGATGAAGCGCTGGATGGTGCCGACGTCGTTATGATGCTGCGATTGCAGAATGAACGGATGAACGGAGATTTCATCCCCAGTCCGCGCGAATATCACCACCTCTATGGCTTAACGAAAAAACGCCTAAGCCTGGCCAATGACGATGCGTTGGTTATGCATCCGGGTCCAATGAACCGCGGCGTGGAAATTGATAGCAACGTCGCTGATGATATTGATCGTTCCGCCGTTACCGAACAGGTGGAAATGGGCGTGGCAGTCCGGATGGCGTGCCTGGATATCCTGACCCGCCGATCGCGCGAAGTGGAGGGCTGGACATGAAAAAGCTCTTTACCAATGCACAAGCAATCGTCCCTGGTCAGGCAGAACCGCAAGTAACATCCGTGCTAATTGATGGAGAGGTTTTTTCTGAAATTGGCGATGTAACACCTTGTTCAGAATCACAAATCATCGATTGCGAGAACAAAATTCTTGCGCCGGGTATCGTTGACCTTGGCGTATTTGCCATTGATAAACCGGCATTTCATTTTGGCGGAATTACCCGGGCTGCGTTGATGCCCGATCAATCGCCGGTGCTCGATTTGCCTGCAATGATCAAACATTATGCAGCCGATGGAAAACCCGATCTGTGGTCCCACCCGATTGCAGCGGCCACGAAAGCTCTCGAAGGCAAGGAACTGGCTGAAATTGGATTAATGAAACCGGCAGGCGCTTTGGCAGTTTCAACCGGGCGACATTGGATAGCGGATAGCGGCATGATGCTAAAGCTTCTCCAATATTGCCATTCTCTCAACATGCCGGTGATCGTACATAGCGAGGATCTGGGCTTGGTCGGTGATGCGGTGGCCACTGCCGGAGAAACCGCTACGCGGCTTGGCCTATCTAGTGCCCCATCTTGTGCAGAAGCGGTATCCATCGCCCGCGATCTTGCTCTTGTAAGGGAAAGCGGCGCAAAAGTTCATTTTCGTCAAGTCACGACAGCGGCGGGATTAAACCTGATAGGTGAGGCAAAATCACAGGGCTTGCCAATCACATGCGGAATTACACCTGCCCATCTGTTTCTTTCAGATATGGCGATCAGCGATTTTCGCACTTTTGCGCGATTGTCGCCACCTTTGCGCGATGAAAGCGACCGGCAAGCTTGTCTAGCTGCGGTTCAAAACGGCACGATCGACGTCATCTCTTCGGGCCATGACCCGCGTGGACCAGAGGACAAACGCCTGCCGTTTGCCGAAGCACAGCCGGGCATGGCCGGCGCGGAAACCTTGCTCGCGCTATCCCTCAATCTGGTGCGTGATGAGATAGTATCTATTGGCCGACTGTTTGAAATGCTGTCGACCAACCCTGCTAAAATTCTTGGTGCCAATGCCGGAGCCATTGAGCCGGGATATGAAGCTGACTTCATCTTGATCGACCCTGATGCGCCGTGGCAGGTCGATACGCGCAAAATGGCGGCAGCGGCCGGCAATACACCGTTCGACAAATTGCCGGTGCAGGGCCGCGTGCGTGGAATATATAAGGGCGGAAAAGCTCTATAACTTTCCCGCCCCGCATATTTGATAGATGGGTTAGTTTAGCGTGACGCTATACGCGTCGCTTTTTTGGCCACTATTTGACGTGGGTTCACGCCCTTGACCTGACGCACAATACAATTGCTGCCCTTGGCCTTGATACCAACGCACATTGCATCTGCGGCTTGCTCATTGCCAAAACCCATCGCGGCAAGACGGAATAGCGTTTTGCCTCTGACGGAAATTCGCGAACTGGCATATTGAAATGATTTCAGATCGCCATGTTTTGCTGACAAAATTCCCCATGCCCGTTTGGCGCTCTCCGCTGAGGAAAATGCACCTAGCTGCACCAAATGTGATCCGCCAGAAACGGCGCGCGGCGCAGAACCGGAAGAAGGCGTGAAGGCAACTTTCTGCAATACCGGTTTCACTACGGAAACCGCTTTTATTGCCGGCGTCACGATCGGAGCAGCCTTAACCGGTGCTGGTTTTGATTTGACCGCCGGTGCTTTTGCAGTTTCTACTACAAAGGATTTTTCGGCAGCAGCCACTTTTACAGGGGCCGGAACAGGCTTAACTGCTGGCGCAACCCGTACAGCTTCCGCAGCGGCTTTGATGAGTGGTGCAGGCTCTACCGGCTTGACTTGCTTCACCACTTTCACTGGCGATACCGGCTTTTTGGCTGGTTTCGGTTTAACTGGCGTTGGTGTGCTTGCAGGAAGTTCGACTTTCTCGATCTTCGCAACTTTGACGTTATTTTCCTTGGCCATGAAATCGACTTCAGAATCTGCTTTTGGCGCAGGTCCAACAGCAGGCAGCGGCGTGTTACGATCAAAACTTGCAACTTCGCGGCTATAGTCCTGTGCCGGAGTAGCAGCGGCCACTGCTGGCGCCTGATCAACATTAAGCGCGAGACGTAGCGGCTGACCCGGATCATCTTGGACCGGTGTTACGTTAAGCATCGTTGCAACGCGAGTTTGATACGCGCCGGGACGGGCCATTTGTGCCCATTGCATGATACGCGAGTCAACAGTTGCAGGAGTCATGTCCTGCATCGCCATCAGTTTGGCTTCTTTCCAACGACCGTCCAAGGCATAGGCGAGGCCCAAATTCTGGCGCGTACGGCCAGTTGCATTGGCACTGCGAATAGCTTGGGTCAAAACATCTACTGCCATTTTGGAATCGCCGGCCAAAGCCAAAGCGAGGCCGTAATCCGCAACGGGGATAAACTGACGGTTATTTTTGACCAGACGCTTGGCTTTGTCTGCCTTACCCTGCGCCAATTGTGCCATGCTTAAGCTCAATATCGTCCGCGCGTCATTCTTACCCAGTTCCATGGCATCCAGAAAGCTACGTTCCGCTGAACTGAAGCGTCCTGCAGACATATATGTTTGTCCGAGCAACGCGCGCGTTTCTGGATTGGTTCCAACGCCTGCGACCGAACGCTCCGCGAACGCGACCGCTTTATCGATTTGCCCTTTCGCCAGTGCTTTTTCAGCTTTCTTGGCATATTTTGCACCATCTTTTACAGTGGCAGGCTTGTCCGATGCAGAAGCAACAGAATCGCCGCCAAAGGGACCGCAACCGGTGAGCGTGAAGCTGATGACCATGGTCGATGCAGCAAGTTTCAATATCATATCGCGTTTCATTTTTATGCCCTCGCAATTAAATTCAGTATTCAAATCAGCTCTACGCATTCCCGCGCGCGGGAATGCGATTGGCCAAGTCATCTAGTTCCGGAATAGTTCTCAAATATTCGTCCACAGCTTTGGTTACCAACTGCTGTGCAGAAACATTCTTTACCGCTGTTGCCAAACGCAGTTTCAAATGCCGATCTGCGTCCAGACGAAGCGTGAATGCAGCTTTTGCTTTTCGCGTACGCGACTTTTTCGCCGGCGCAGGAACCTTGGCCTTCTTCTTGGCTTTTCGCGCAGCTTCCACAACCGCACTATGCTTTGTAAGTGGCGCAACTTCGCGAGATATCGACAATGGAGGTGGCGGTGAAGCCGAGGCATCCTTGCCCGTTTTCCGATCGGACGGCGCTTCAACTTTTGACCCAAGTTTGGCGGCGATTTCTTCTTGCTGTTTTTTAACAGCGGGCACCGCTTCGGGGATAGCCCCGGCCAGCGGATTATGGTGAAAATTTTCACTTACCGGTGCAACATTTCCCTCGGCGGCGTGATGATCAGGATCGACATCATAGCCCATGTCATTCCAGCCTAAATCTTCATGCGCATCTGCACCAGCCGAGTGATCCTGCTCCATATCCGGGAAATTAATACCCTGACGTCGCATAGCCGGCTTTGCGCCGCCTTTACGGGCGAGCAGTCCAGAAGATAATGACGCTTGTGGTTTTGAATCGCTCATATTACCGGCCTCTCCGATCAAGAACCGATAACCCGGCGGCCAAAATTGCCTCCGGGGCGCTGGAACCCGGCATTTGTGCTCGGAGCCATTGCTGGTGATGAGAAAACCGTACGGCGGAAATTCTTTTCAAGCCGATCGGAAATGTAATTCCACAATTGAACCACTTCTTGTGCAGAGCGCCCTTGTGGATCAACCTCCATGACCGTCCGGCCATCGATCATCGAACCAGCAAAGTCGGTCCTATGATGAACCGTTATCGGTGCAACAGTTCCGTGCTGAGATAGCGCAACCGCCGCCTCTGATGTAATTTTCGCTTTTGGTGTAGCTCCGTTAACAACGAACAACAGTGGTTTACCTGCACGCTCGCAAAGGTCGACAGTCGCTCCGACAGCACGCAAATCATGCGGACTTGGGCGGGTTGGAATAACGATCAACTCGGCAACCGAAATAACGCTTTGAATAGCCATGGTAATAGCTGGCGGTGTATCAATCACAGCCAATTTAAACCCTTGCTGGCGCAAAATCGCTAGATCAGCAGCCAGACGAGATACAGTGGTTTGTGCAAAAGCGGGCAATTCCGCCTCACGTTCGTTCCACCAATCAGCAAGAGAGCCCTGCGGATCGATATCAATCAAAACGACTGGACCGGCTCCCGCCAGTTGTGCTTGCACAGCCAGATGTCCCGACAAAGTTGTCTTGCCAGATCCGCCTTTTTGCGATGCCATTGCTAGAACTCGCACTCTATTCCCCTTGTTCGTCAGGTTGCCCGAATTAAAATTCAAGCTGCTGTCTGACAGAACAGGGCTAAAATAGGGTTAACAAGGAAGTGATGTTTTTACGAAAAGACAAAAAAGTTACGCGGCGTTGCAGATAGATTCATGCTCTGCTCATATTATTTTTACTAGACTTAAAGAGTCTTTGCATATTAGCATCATGATGAAATCGGACTTAACTTCATATATTTATCAAACTCCGAACAAGGCCATGTTCCATGATTAAATCGAAAAAAATACTGAAATTATTGATTGCGACGACAGCACTCGGCATTTCAGTGCCATCACTAGCTGACGTCAAAACGGGTGTAGATGCCTGGGGACGAGGTGATTATCAGACCGCGATTAGCGAATGGCGGGGCCCCGCAGCAAATGGTGATGCGGATGCACAATTTAATATGGCACAGGCTTATAAACTGGGCCGCGGCGTTACAATGGATCTGTCGCAGGCTGAGACCTGGTATAAAAAAGCCGCTGATCAAGGGCATTTGCAAGCGAGCGATAATTACGGATTGATCTTGTTTCAAAATAATCGACGCGCCGAAGCTTTGCCATATTTACAATCTTCCTCGAGTCGAGGGGAACCTCGCGCCCAATATGTGCTGGGTACAGGTCACTTCAACGGTGACTTTGTCGAGAAAGACTGGATAAAAGCCTATGCACTCATGACCCGCGCTTCAGCGAAGGGGCTACCCCAAGCTACATCTAATATTGGTCAGATGGACAAATATATTCCGATCAGCGATCGCCGCCGTGCGGTCGAACTTGCAAGCCAAATGGAACAAGATGAAAAGCGCGTCCGTACTGCACAGGTGGGCGGTCTTCGCCCTGCCCAGCGCACCGGACCGATCCAGACAGCACAGATACCGCCATCGCGCGCAGCAACGCCTCAGCTCACTCCTGCACCAAATTCTGTTCCCGGCGCTTCTTACGCATCCGCTGCAGAACCTCAGAGTACGGCTCCAATTTCGGCTATGCCTTTAAACCCTCGGCCTGTTCGTGCAGCAACGGACGGAAAATGGCGCGTTCAGCTTGGCGCGTTTAGCGATCAGAAGAAGGCGAAAAATCTCTGGCGCAATTTGGAAGGCAGGGTATCGGGCCTCCGTGATCTTCAACCTTATCTAGTCTATGCCAACGGTATCACAAGGTTGCAGGCCGGTCCTTTTTCAAGCCGATCTCAGGCAGTGAATATGTGTAGCAAGGTAAAAACATCGGGCAACGCTTGCATCGTCAAAACGAAGTAGAATTACACAGCAACCCATTCGCTTGAAGGAATACCCTGAATATAGAGCAAGGCGCTCAGGTCATTGTGATTGATCGCAACATTCGCGGCATCTGCAGCCTTTGGTTTGGCGCGATAGGCCACGCCAAGACCGGCCTTCTCAATCATCGGAATATCATTTGCGCCGTCACCCACGGCGATGCAGTCCGACATTGACAGCTGATGTTCGTTCACCGCAGCTTGTAAAATTTCGGCCTTGCGATTTGCGTCTACAACCGAGCCAGCCAATTCTCCACTAAGCTTGCCATCGGTTTCGCCCAGAATATTTGCTTCCGCACGATCAAATCCGATATGCCGGGCAACAGGGTTTGCAAAGGCGGTAAAACCGCCTGAGACCAATATTGTTTTTGCCCCATTGTCGCGCATGGTACGTACCAGGACCTCTGCGCCCGGCATTGTTTTAACACGGTCCGCAAGGCATTCTTCAATCGCCGAGATGTTCAAGCCAGCGAGCAAGGCGACACGACCACGCAATGCTTCTTCAAAATCCAGTTCGCCTTGCATCGCTTGTTCGGTGATCTCTGCAATCTGTGCCTTTATACCCGCATAGTCCGCCAGTTCATCAATACATTCAACGGTGATCATGGTGCTATCCATATCTGAAATCAGCAGTTTTTTCCGGCGATTGGCGGCAGGTTGCACGGCAACGTCAATATTTTCCGCCCATGACGTCAAGGCCTCACGAGCGATCACCATATCCCCGTTGAAACAAATGTCAGCCGCCCGGTCATCTAAAATTGAGGATGATGTCCCGACAATTAATCCCGCTTGAACCAAGCAGTCCTGCGCTGAACTTAGCTCTCCCTTTTTCAGGGTATCTGCTGCTATGAGCGTTGCGATGAGCATGAACTCTCCCGGTAGAAATAAAGACGTGGCGTTGATTGTCGGCCCAACGGCCAGTGGCAAATCGGCATTGGCACTGGAATTGGCCAAAAAGCAAGCCTCGGTTGTCATCAATGCCGATAGCGCTCAGGTTTATGAGGATCTGCAGATATTGAGCGCACGGCCATCGTCAGATGAAATGGAGGGGGTGTCGCACCATCTTTACGGATATATTGATGGAGCAGAGGCGTGTTCAGCAGCGCGATGGGCAAAAGATGCGCGTGCGGAAATCAAAAAGGCACACCAGAATGAGATTCTGCCCATATTGGCCGGAGGTACGGGATTATATGTCCAAACGTTATTATTTGGTATCTCCCCCATCCCTGAGATAGCCGAACCGGTCAGGTCCGAGGTGCGTGCATTGGACACAGCCGATGCCTATTCAAAACTAGCCGATGAAGATCCGTTATCAGCAAAACGTCTCAATCCGCGCGATACAGCACGTATAATGCGCGCGCTGGAGGTGGTGCGGTCAACGGGTAAACCGCTGGATCAGTGGCATAGCCAAAAAACTGGAGGCATTGGAGGCGACATAAAACTTCATCCTCTTATATTGCTACCTCCAAGGGAATGGCTCTACGAACGCTGTGATCGTCGCTTTGACCTGATGATCGAACAAGGAGCCCGGCAAGAGGTCGAAGCCTTGCTCGCCCGAAATTTGCCTGAAGAATGTCCCGTTACAAGGGCAATTGGCGTGCGCGAAATAGCCGGATGGATCAAAGGTGAATTGCAATTCGACGACGCTTTAACCAAAGCGCAGATGGCAACCCGCCGATATGCCAAGCGGCAATATACGTGGTTTCGAAATCAATTCCCCCCGGAATGGCAGAAGATTGAAGAGAATATAAATAACGAAAATATCAACGATATTGTAAGATTATTACAATAATAGATGTTGACATAACATATTCCTCTAGGTAGCGAG
>CALKXX010000200.1 GCA_938003725.1 uncultured Sphingomonadaceae bacterium
GGCAACAACGCAAAGCCTATGATCCGGATATCCCGACCACACAGATGGTTGAAGATCTCTCGGCGCGGAGCAAATGGATGGATAACCCGGGAAGAAAAGAAGAGTGATATGCAAGATAATTCGGACCTCAATCACCAAATCACCCTGAATAAACGCGATGGTGATTTTATAGATTTTTTACTCAGTCGGCGCTCTACACTGGCCCGTGACATACAAGAACCAGAGCCTTCGAAAGAAGATTTGGTGAAGATATTATCCGCTGGCGCTCGCGTGCCTGATCACGGGAAACTCACCCCATGGCGTTTCAAAGTGTTTGAAAAAGAAGCCAGAGAGAAACTCGGAACGGTTATTGCCGAAGCGATCAAATCGGAAAAACCGGATTGCACCGAGATGACCCTACGCGCCTTGCAGGCCCTGCCGTGTCAAGCACCTGTATTCGTAGCGGTTATCTCTACTCCTATTGCAAATCACAAGATCCCTGTTTGGGAACAACATCTGTCGGCTGGTGCGGCCTGTCAGAATATCTTGCTTGCCGCGAAATGCCTCGGTTACGCCGCACAATGGATCACCGGTGCAGCGGCGTATAGTGAAGGTGTAGAAAAATATTTTGAAATGAACGAAGATGATAAGATAGCCGGATTCATTTTCATCGGCTCGCCCGCAAAATCATCCTTGAAAGAGCGGCCACGCCCAGACTTAAACGACCTTATATCGTGGGCCTAAATTTGGATGGAGGGAACTTAACGTGATTGACCGAAAAGAAATGACAGGTTGGATACGGCACCTAGCAAACGCTTTGGTGTTGATGGTGGCTGCTGTAGCAATTCCCGCCGCCGCCCAAGTCAATGACGTATCATCTGCAAGCGTCCGATCCCAAAACAAGCAAGAGATTGTTGTTCTAACTGCTGAAGACGGGAAGAAAATCTCCGCCATACTCATGTATCCGGTTACAGGTATAAATCCACATAGCCCTGCAATAATGTTCCATCATGGCGGCTTTGGCGGACATCCGGCTCGCCAAATCGGGGCACCCAGATTTGCCGCGGAACGACTTTCTGCAAAGGGGTACACTACGCTGAGTATTTTATCCCGTCAGTCTTCGGGACACATGAATAGCATTTTCGAAGAGTCGCAGAAAGACATCAAGGCTGCGGTGGATTTTTTAGCTAAGCGCGGGATGGATGACATTATATTGGCTGGCCACAGCCTTGGTAGCATTCGCATTGCCGGGTATCTGGCTTATCAAAAAGATCCGAGGATCAAGGCTGCGATCCATCTCGCCCCGACGGCGGATATGCCCGATACTCTCCGCATTTCACAGGGTGAAAAACGTTATAATGCCAATGTTGCCAAAGCCCGGAAAGCTATTTTTGAGGGGCGCGGACGCTTGGATGTCAGCGTTGATCTTGACCGGACAAAGGGCCTCACGCCAGATCCGTTCATTGATTTTACCTATACTTTGCAAATGGCGGAGGCTTTTTTAAGCTGGTGGGGACCGGACGCAAAAACCCGTAACACCGATCGATTCCCAGCAATCAATCTGCCGATGCTGCTTCTGTCGGGCACGAACGATGATTATGTTCCGGCTGGCAGAATGGAGAAGTTGAAGGCGGTGGCCGGCAATCCGGATAAGGTTGATTATATCTGGTATGAAGACGGCGATCATTTCTTCTCCGGTTTGCAAGACCAGGTCGCATCCGATATCGCCGAGTGGCTTGGCAAACACGGTCTGAACGTCAGACCTCCCATCACCACTCGTCTGGTTGATACCAAGCTGGCAAATGACAGGCTTTACCCTGGAATATTATATACGCCGCATTCGGGCATTGATCCTAATAAACCGGTCTTCCTTCTTCAGCATGGTTATACCGGAACCATCATGACCAGTTCAAACAACTGGTTGGCACAAAAGCTAGCACAAGCCGGTTACGCAGCCCTCGCGCCGATGACCCGGTCTAGCGGGCTGACCGGTATCGTCTCTGCTAAAATGAGCAATATGGTTGAAGATCTGGGCGCCTGGACAGATTATCTGGATGCCAATGGGCATGACAAGATCATCACAATTGGGCATAGTCTGGGAGGTATCTGGACAGCTCTATATGCATCGCAAAGCCAGGATGAACGGATCAAAGCCATGGTCTTTCTGGCCCCGACAAGAAGCCTTCCAGGAAACGCTCAACAGAATTTGGGCCTTCATAAATATAGAGCGCTTAGCCGTCGAGCCAAAAAACTAGTTCAGCGCGGCGCTGGTAAAACCATTATCACCGATAAATATTATCAATCTCCACCTGCGGTTGAGGGTTCAAGGTCGATGTATTTTCAGCAGGCCGCGTCCTGGTTGGATTATTGGGGCCCCCAATCGAAGGCGGTCCTTACAAAGCGATTGGCTGAAATTCATCGACCCATGCTGTCGATTGCCGGATCAAAGGACCTTTATGTTGATCAGGCCTATATGAGCGAAGTGAAAGAGGTGGCGGCCGGACCGATGGATCTCATATGGTATGGCGGCGCAGATGGTGCAAATCACAGTTTTACAGGCCATGAAGACATTGTAGTAAATGACGTGATCGGCTGGGTAAAAGAAACATTTCCAGCAAATTGAGCGATGACCTGCAAGGTCAGGAAATTTAACCGGCGGGCCGGGTGCCTTTACTCTCCACCGGTTTCGATCCTGTTCTCAAATAATATTCGAAGGCATCATCCCTGCGCCCCTGTAGATAGGGTGTAAGATACAAAGCAGACATCCCCTCAAGATATTGAGCCTGCCTGATGGGTCCAACATCAACAGTTTCCAGGCCCAATTGATTGGCCAAGTCGCCGACTTCCTTTTTCGCGCTATCATCATTTCCTGCCAGCAGACTGGTCACCGGGCCGCCGGTAATTTTCGGATTGGCAATGACATGAAAGCCAACGGTGTTAAAGGCCTTGACCACTTTGGCTGTCGGCTTGGCTGCCTGCATCTCTTCCCCCGCTGAACTGTCGGAAGCCATTACCATTAGTCCATCTTCGCCCATTTTTAGGGCATTGGTGACATCAACGACAGTCTTTCCTCCGACATTCCCCATTGCGCCCAATATATCGGACATGCTGCTGTAAGGCGTTGCAATAATGATCATATCACAGGCTGCACATGCCTGATCGACGGCGGCGGCGCTAGCGTTACCCCCTGTTTTTTTCAGCAGATCCACGATATCCGTCCTTTGTGGATCGCGGCACCCGTAAACAATTTTATGGCTCAAAGCGGCCAAGTTTAAACCCAAAGCAGTGCCCATGCGTCCGGTTCCCAATATTGCTATCACCCTTTTCTCCTTCTCTCATCAAAGCCTTCATAGCAGATCAATGGCCAACGATAATGTTTGGTCAGCATTTTTTCTTCTAGAGAAGCAGTCAATTGGGCTGCTTACTGAAGCCGAATTGGATAGATCGTACGGACGTTAAACTGTTCGACGAGGCGCTTAATAATTCGGCGATGAGAGTTAGCTTCCTCCCGAATTCTATCGCTCGGCCCAACAATCCCGATTACCAGCGTTTCATCTGACGATTCAGAAACAACGGGAAAACATACCGCACCAATACCGTCTACCCTCAAACCACACCGCGAAGATGCGCCATATTTACGCACCTCTGCGATCACCTCATCTAACATCGATCGGTCCAACTCTTGATATTGTTGAGGATCCAACTCTTTTATTTTACGCAGAAAAAGTTCAAGCTCCGAATCCGACATCACCGCCAAACTTACAAGCCCAGTCAATGACTGGGTCACCGGCATAGAAGTACCTGGCTTTGAACTAACGCCTATTTGATGGCGACATTCATAGCCCTTTATGATTTTGACATGCTTCCTCGCTCTGCGGCTCAGGTTGACGGTTTCTTTCGTTTCATCATTGAGCGCGGCCATTAAATCCAACAAACGCGAGTAATCACTCGTTAGATCATTTACCCAATCCACGACGCCCGGAAACTTCCGAGATGGAACGTAGGTCCACTTGGGTGTTCCGTAACTAAGATAGTCTAGCTCAGCCAATGTTTTGAGAATTTCATGAGTACTAGCTAGGGGATAACCGAGCTCTTCCGCAATCTCGACGGCCGGCAATGGCTTGCGCTTGCGATCGAACAGCTCCAAAATTTCCATGGTCCGGTTGACAGACTTTACCATTTTTACGGTCATTCTAGTCCCTTTTTATCTAGAACCGGACATATACCCGGACAAACCTAACGACATCAAATGCCAATGCTGTTTCACCATGTCTTCCATCGCAAATCAAACATAAAAGTTTTTCTGAGGTTGCCTCATTTGGCAAGCCGTGTCACTATGCATTAGCATATATATTATTAACATATACATATTCTGGAGAATCCATCATGCCTGCCTATATGATTATTGCCGCCAAGATCACCGACAGAGAGAATTTCATCGCCGGTTATGGTCAAGAAGCGGCCAAATTGGTCACAAAATTTGGCGGCGAATATCTGTTTGTCGCACCCGGAGCGACCTTGCTGGAGGGTAGTTTGGAAGGATATTCTTCTGTGGCTCTATCAAAATGGAATAGCCGCGCTGACGCAGAAGCCTTCTGGAATTCGGATGAATATGCAGAAGTTAAAAAGCTTCGCGAAGGCATGGCAGAGGTCGAAGTGATGCTGGTTGAGACCGAATAACTTCAATTTAGACAGCTTTATTTGAAAAGAGAGGAAACCGAATGTCCGGAGATATTTTTGTCGCTGAGAGTAGTTCAACTGACGCGCTCGTCCTGCAATTACATACCATCACTTATTTAACGTCAGATAAGCGGCGCGCAGACAGAGTCTTGCGGGAAGGCTTCCGCCTTGACGCCGGTGAATGGATAAAGTCAGATGACCGGTCGCGCGAAAAACTAAATGCCTATTTGGGCTTGGATGAATCCATGAACTGGGAGGCCTGCGCCTATACCAAATCTGGAGAAGGACAGAATGTGCAGATAAGGCTCATTTGTCTGGACGAAGAAACATCTGCCGTCAGACCGGAAATTGACGGATCATATGTCGGCGGTGCATCCATCGGCTTTCCGATGGAAGATTTGTACAAAGCTGAAAAGGAAATGGCCCTCGTGGAGCTAGACTCCTCAATCGGCGTGAAGGAGATGGAATTTCAAGGCCCTACCGGTGAAGTTTATATCTCGGCAGAGATACACTTCCTGGGGATGGAAAATATATTCCTTCTGGGTGTCAAACGACCGGATATATTCGTGCCCGTTGGTCCAATTGATACCGCCACAGGCATTGGCGCACCAGCTTACTCGGCCCGCTGCGTTGCAAACACGGATGAAGTTATCGGGTTTCTCAAAGACATTCTGGGTTTTGAGATCAGACGTGATGTCAATTTTCCGGTTGGAGAGAATTCAGGGCTACGGCTTCGCGAAGGTTCCGATGAACGATTTGTTCAAGCCTTTGCTCCCGGATCTTGCACTGGCTATCTTGTGCTTTTGGATCATACGACGGATACTAAGAAGAGCCCTGCAACGACATTGGGGCCGCCAAGTCGGGGAATGGTGATGTGGAGTTTTCCGACAGCTAATCTCGACGCTGTGCATGACAAGGCTGCGGCCAACAACATCGAAATAATGCAAGCACCAGCGCACAGCGGTAGCCCATTTTTGCCAAATAATAGAACCATGATCTTGAAGGATCCCGGCGGCTTTCCCATCGAGATATTTGAGGTCTAAAGATGGGCGATGCGAGATAGTTTTCTCAAAGGAGAGATTTATTCAACATGAGTAAAATTAGCAGACGGGCGGTTATCGGGGGAGCGGCAGTGGCAAGCGTCACTGCCGCAGGGATATATTCAAGCGGTATGTTCTCGAATGATCCGAAGCCTCTGAAGGCCGGCGGTATCAAAATTGACCGGTCAGATGTTATTGTTATTGGCGCAGGCCTTTCCGGACTAAATGCTGCTCTGTTGCTTGAGGAAATGGGACATAAGGTAATATTGCTGGAAGGGCGTGACCGGGTCGGCGGCCGCCTATACACAATGGATGATGTACCCGGCGCGCCCGAAGCAGGCGGCAGCGGCATAGGGTCCAGCTATGGCCGGCTTTTGGGGGCCATGGACAGATATGGAATTGCCAAAGGATCCGAGCGACCCAGAACAGAATCCAATCCCGAAACCACCATGCTCAATATTCTGCGACAGGGCATTACGACGGATAAATGGGCCAATCACGCGCTGAACCCCTTTCCTGAAAAACTTCGCGACAAGATGCCATGGTCGTTCAAATATGGTATTTATGCAGAGCATAATCCGCTAACCGACGCGGCCCAGTTTCTGGACCCGAAATTTGCAAAATATGATGTGTCCATATTTGATTTTCTCACCGAAAAAGGTTTCTCTAGGCGCGCCATTGAACTGGGCGCTGGCACCAACATGAGCTACGGTGATGAACGCGGCCCCTATGGGCTTTCCATGTTAATGTGGTTCAATATATTGGCTTTTGGCAATGCCAATCGCGGAAGCACGCTTCCCGGATCACCTTTCGCTGGCAAAGGTGGCAACCAGAGAATTCCAGAGGGCATGGCAAAGGGATTAAAGAACGAAATCCGGATGAACGCCAAGGTTGTCGGTATTCGCAGCGAGAACGAACAGGCGCAGGTGATGCTGGATGATGGATCAATATTGTCCGCCAAATATGTCATCAACACGACACCGTTTTCAGCGCTCCGCCTTGTCCACATAGACGCACCGCTGGCGCCATTGCAATCACAAGCCATACGATCACTGGGTTATACCAATGTGACGCATCTTCATTATATCCCCAAACGCAAATTTTGGGAAGATGATGGTCTGCCACCTTCCATGTGGACAGACGGACCGGCCGCACGCTTTATGGCGCTTCGCAACAATCCTGACAGTCCGGAAGAAATCACCAGCTTCATCGCCTTTGCCAATGACCGGCAAGCCAATCATCTCGACCGGCTGGGCGCGCAGGGTGCTAATGCGTATATTCAATCTTACCTGCAACAGATACGCCCCAGTACCAAAGGCGCTCTTGAGTTCGTAAAATTCTGGTCGTGGCAACTCGACCCGTTTTCTGGGGGTGCTTATGCCGCATGGCAGCCTGGCCAACTATCTACGTTCGGGATGGATATGGCGAAACCCGCCGGCCGGTTGCATTTCGCCGGCGAACATACCGCAACTGCATCGCGCGGAATGGAAGGCGCCATGGAATCGGGTGAACGCGCGGCTTTTGAAGTGGCTGAATTGTTATAATCTAAGTGAACAGGAGCGAGAGAAAATGATCAACCCGAAACTTCGATCCTATGTCTGGCAAAGGGCATTAGCTCTTTCCGTTTGCCTGGTGATAACAGGATGCAGCTATGACCAGAAAGTCGCGAGTGCAAATAGCAATGCAGCTGTAACTTCAGCCAAGCAGGATTTGTCCACCATCATGAAATGGTGGAATGGCGACTATAATAATGACCAACAGCTTGCCAAACTTTCAGCGGCGGGTGAACCCATCTGGAGGGCAGATGACAGCGGAAAGGGTGGTCATATTGAGGTAACTTCTCATTATCGTCCCTTAGATTTGCCCGCCTTTGGGAAAAATGTCATTTATGTCGAAGAGACCAAACATGGTGATCCCAACAATATTTTTCGTCAACGTATCTATACTTTGAGCATGAACGAAGACGCCAACCAGGTCCGCGTCAAGCTTTGGTACTTCAATGACAAAGAGAAATATGTCGGTGCTTGGAAAGATTTATCACGCCTCAATGATCTAACCCCGAAAGATATGTTTGCGCTTCAGGATTCGTGCGATTTGCTAGTGGTAAAACAGGGCGATAAATATCATATGCCGATGGCCGACAAAGCCTGCGTTTTTGGCAAAAATTACTTTAGCTATCAGGTATTACTCGGTGAAAATAGTTTCTGGTTTCGGGACCGAATTAACCGCGTTGCTGATGACTCCACTGTGTCCGAAGCTGGCGGCTATACCTATCATGAACTCGACAGGATGTGATTGGGGACAGCATAGTGAGCATTGTCAAACGATCATTTTTTTGGGCGTCCTGCATTGTGATAACGGGGATATCTGGATGTACGACGACAGCAACTGCTGATCCGGTTGCGCTCAGCTGCGGAAAAGATAGCGTAGATCGCAATTGTATATTGCAGGCGGCAGCTTCGGCATTGGATGGCATAGAAAATGACCGTGACTGGATCGCAGCAGCCGCAGAATATGCCATTGCGCTCGATGTTGTTTCCCAGAAAGGTGCAGCAAGGCAAGTTCTGAAGACAGCGTTGGAAAAAGCCAATGGTCTTGAAGATCAAGCAAAACAACTGCCTGCGCTGCTGGAACTGAGCAATGCTTTTGCCGAAATCGGAGCCAATGATCTGGCGTTAAAGGCCATAGACATTGGCGAAGGTAAATTGAGCAATATCGAAAACCTCGATAAGCGGATCGACCTAGGCGGAAAATTTGCATCCGCGCGCGCGGCAGCGGGGCAAATTGATACAGCCCTTACCAAAACAAGGACAATCAGTAACGCCAGCGAAAATGCCGCGTCGTTCAAAGCACGGACTTTTCGTGAGATCGCCACCTATCAAGCAGAGGTGGGAGATTTTGAGGGCGCGGTACGGACGATCTCAGAAATTGATGGGGGACTTACATATTATTGGTCCACCGCTCGATCTGATGTGGCCGAACTCGCATTCGCGGCGAAAGAAGATATCATAGCAAATAAGCTATTGATCGAAGCCGACAAGATCGCCCGTGCGCAAGAAGATGGTTATTTTGTTGCGGGAGCCCTTCGCGATATTGGCAAAGCCTATCTTCGCGGAAGTGATCCTGAAAAAGCAGAAAGCTATTTCAATGATGCCCGAGCAGCAGCTTTGACTGCCAAATCCCCTCAACACAGAGCGCGATCGCTGAGCCGTGTTGCGACGGGCATGTCCGATTGCCAACTCTATAAGGCGGCGGCATCAGTTATACCAACGGCTATCGCGCTTGCATCAAAGGAGAAATCCAAGATTTTTCAGAACTTCGCTCTGTATGAAGTGGTCGGATCGGCCGCCTTTGCGGGCGATTTTGAAACAGCTTTCAATCTTCTGGATGGTATTCCCGATATCAAATTCTCAGATGCCACTTCTCTCAAAGGCGCGACACAACGCGATATTGCATGGGGGCTCGCTCGCCATGGCCAGACCCAAAGAGCGGTGAAGACTGCGCGAAACATCGCAAAACCCCGAGAGCGCGTTCAAGCGCTAAGCAGGATTGTACGTTTGATGGTTAACCCAAAAATGGATGCCTTCCCTCGCTATCTTTAAATCAGGACAAGAATATTATGAGTAGCCGAACCTCCATCAACATCTCACTCGCGCTATTGTTAGCGGCCGTTCCAGCTGCTGGATGTACCGCAACGAACGCACAGGTGATACAACCCGCTTCACCAAGCAGCGTGAATTCGTTTCATGTACAGGGACGGCAGATATTGTTCCATGCCAAGGACCGGTTCGAATATCCCAAGGCGGTCGAACTGCTCGAAAAAGCGGTGGAACAGGATAGTCAGGATGCACAGGCCCGGCTGGCATTGATCTACGCATATTCCAAACGATCGAAATATACAGAAGCGGCTGACCAGATTGCCATCCTACAAAAACAACGCGATGCTCTAGAACCCGAAGATAGCGCCTGGTTCGATGCGCTCGCCGCACGAAATGCAGGCAATAAAAAAGATGAAATTGAACATTGGAAGAAAGCTAACACGATCAATCCAGTCAATCGCTGGACCTGGTATGAACTATCTTCCGCTTATGCGTCAGCCGAAGAATACGACAATGCCGCAAAGGCAGCGCAGCAAGCACTAGTCATTGAACCGGACAGCACGAAATGGGCCGCCTCATGGATATATTATCTTCATTCCAAGGCTCTATTCCGAAACGGCGAATATGATGAAGCTGTCAAAGCAGCATCAGCTGGCTTGAATATTCCGTCGACGTATCGGTCGACCTATTTCCGGGAAGCCATTGCAAAGATAGCAGCAGATCGCACAACGCCAGCCGCGCCGTTAGTGGCGGAATATCTACGGGTTTCCAACGCAGAAAGGCAGAATGGCGCGCACTACACCCATGTTAATATCTCGCTGTTCTATTTTGAACTGGGTATGATGAAACAAGCTATTCATCATGCCGAAATGGCGCTTGAGCTTGATAAAAGCGCTTATGCCTATTGGGCTTTGGGCTATGCGATGATCGAAAATGGAAAGCCGGCAGAGGCTTTGGCCATAATCGATAAGGCAGTTGCAAACTATCCGGACGATGCGATGCTTTGGAGCGCGAAAGCGTGGGCCCAATATCGGATGGGTCAGGTATCAAAAGCGCTGCAATCAAACAGCATGGCGGAGAGCAAAACAGTTCGCGACATTAACATTTTGAACCGTAATCGCGGCGTCATCAAAGCGGCATTGGCTAACCCGAAAGCCAAACCGGCATCACGACTGAAATGGCTTGATTAGACGACCGGTGATGCCAAAATGCACAGCGGTCCTGATCTCCTCGTTGTTAGTGGGCCTAATGGGTTGTCAGACTGCTGACAGCGACCGCCCGATTGCTGCGAACCAAGATGCGATTGTTGATAACCGCGACGCCAGAGATCTCCGGAAATTCCTCTCCTACTGGCCGGGAGAATATGAAAATAGCAAACAAGTCGCGCAACAAAGCGCATCAAACAGGCCATCAAAAGACCGCAATGACCATTTGCGTATATTTATTCGGCGGGTCGATGTGCCATCCTTTGGGAATGATGTTTATTATGTTGAATGGCAAAATCCTGACAATCGCAAACTGGTCCGACAGCGCATTTATGCATTTGAGAAAAACGATGATGAATATATTCTGCGGCTCCATATCTTTCCAACAGATAAAGCGTTCAGAGCAAAAACCGGTGGTGCCTATCTGGAGCCTTGGAAATTAAATGATCTCAAGCCAGAAAATATGGTGCAGCTCTCAGGGTGTGATATCTATCTGAAACGCGACGGGGATGCGTTTGTAGGCGGTATGAAACGCGGCGATTGCATTATTAATTATACGGAAGAAGATCAGGACCGTTTCTATTCCTGGACCCGTATGCGGATTACACCAACCAGCTTTCAATATCTAGACGGCTGGTTTCACACCGACCACAGGCCCGCCGAAGAGAAAGATCGAGCTTGGTATGTTTTTGAGAAAGAGCCTTGAAATCGGACTGCTATTTCACCGGCTTTCGGCTGTTCTTATACTCCACATATTGCAGGGTATAAGGCAATTCCAACGCATCTTTAAGAAAACCGGGTTGCACCTTTTCGACATTGGCCAAAGTTTCCGCAGGCACATGGTCAAGCGAATAGCTTTTCTGGCTCACCACATGATAAGCAATCGAACCCGGTATCTTGCCCATCAACATCCATGGCAACCAGTTTGATTGGGCATTGACGAACCCAGTCGTGTGAACAGTTGGCGTATCCGGATCTTCCAGTTCGGCCAGTGAGCCGCTTTCCGTTGTCAAAAACGACGAGATCATTTCATTCCCGGGCGACTCCAAAGGCCATTCCTTTGGGTCCAGCGCGCTGGGGAACCATGTCGCCGAATTCATTCGGTAAAACACCGTATCGCCCATGATGAGCCATGGCATGATGAATGGATCCGGACTCCCCGATCCCTCTTTGTTTTTCACCGACTTAAAGCCATTTGGTGTGATCAAGGTTCGGCTGGGTCCGGAGCGATAATGAAAAGGATCTGTCTCCCGACCGGTAAATGGGTTTGTCCAACTGTCGAGTAGGACCGGTTTATCAATTTCGGTGAACATATATAATGATGAATAGACATCAGTATATGTTCCATCCTTATTGTCCTGCATCTCGTTGATTTTCAGTTGTTCAAATCCGGTCAATTGCTGCGGCAATTCTCCGGGCAGATATCCGACAATATATCCGGTAGAATAATGGTAGGTGCGCCTGCCATCCAAGCTACCATGCATTTTGGCATAGCCCATGACGTTATGCGCAGGGTTCATCGGATCAAAAGCTACCCGTTTACGCGTTGCCGCCGCGTCGCGGGCCTGCGCAACTTGCCCAACCGTAAGCCCCATTCCCATTGCACCAACACTGCCCAGAACCGTGCGCCTATCTACCATGAGAACTCCTCTATCTTCGTTTTATTTCGGTCGAGCAAACGACGAGCAGGCTTATATGTCGAATTTGTCCCAATCAATGCGTGTAGTAAGGAAACCGGGATACCGTCTCTCCGCCTCATCAATCATATATTTGGGTAGCTCGTCCAGGCTGTGATATTTTTTACCCATGCCCGCCCACATAATATGTCCCGGCCTGTTTCCCATTTTCATATAGGTGAACCAGGGCAGCTCGGTGCTCCACATCATATTGCGGCTTGGCGATGTAATCTCCGGATTGGTCATTTCCGAGATCAGGCTTTGATAGCGGTAAACCGCATTATCAGTCCGCCATGCGCCATCAGGTCTGCGGTAGGCGACACGCTCATCATAAGTGGCCCAGATATCGTCCCCGACAATAGACCACGGCATGATGAAGGTACCATCATGGCCGTTATCTTTGGGAGACTCGCTTTCAAACTCAACCAGCGACCGTGTGCCGGTGACAGAGAAAATAGCAGCCCCGAAAGAAGTTTTGAAATGGATTATTTTATTATCTTCATCGGTATAAGGATTACGGAAATTATCGATAACCTTCCCGGTTTTGGGGTCGGTCATCAAAATCAATCCGCGATAACCCTGCACCCAAGAACCATCCTCGAGCTTTTTAAACTCTACCAGACGGCACGATACATAATCGAACAATGTGGTGGACAGCTTGCCTTCGAGCGCGCCATAAACCTTGCCATGGCTCCATCCATAAGTCGGTTTTCCACTGGAATCGCCAACAAGACGAACATAGCCGAGCAGGTTCTGCTCGGGCGATAAAAGATCAAGCGGCAGTGCAAGCGCAGGCGCTTTGCCGTCAATTTTATTGCCAATCATG
>CALKXX010000201.1 GCA_938003725.1 uncultured Sphingomonadaceae bacterium
AGTCATCTCCAATTAGCATGAATCCAAAGGCATAAAAGTGGTGCGCCCGACAGGATTCGAACCTGTGGCCCCCAGATTAGGAATCTGATGCTCTATCCGACTGAGCTACGGGCGCTTGCCGAGGCGGTGTTTAAACATTGGATAGCGGATAAACCAGAGTCAATTTTGCGATTTTGGCGGAACATAGGGAAGCGGAAGTGCGGCAATGTCGATACCTTCGTCCGAGAGTTCTTCGGCATCCTCCTTGGAGGCAGTACCGTGAATCATTTTATCTTCGACCTCGCCATAATGGATCGCACGTGCTTTTTCCGGAAACTCCTTGCCAACCCACTCCGATTTTTCCAACACCTTGTCTTGAGCTTCGGAGAGCTTTTCGATCAATTCTCGATATTCCGGGGGAACCTGCACAGAATTGCCAATGGGTTCCAAATCTTTGCTCTCGGGCGCAGGCTTGGCCTGCTTTGGTTCGCCGCCGGATCGACGGACGGATTGATTGGTAGATTTATTCGATTTAGCCGAAACATTCGGCGCCATCAGTGCTTTTCGTATCGCAACAGAACCACAAGTAGGACAAGCAATCATTTGTTTGCTATTTTGCTCTTCAAAATCGGAAGAAGACCCAAACCAACCTTCAAATTGATGCGCTTCAGGGCTGCAAACTAGATCGAATACTATCACTGCACAGGTTCCGTTTTTGGTATATCGCGTCGGTGGGTGATCACCGGAATACGTTCTTTCACCTGTTGCACCAGGCTCATATCAATATCGCAAATGCCAAGCCCCAATTCATTGCCCATATCAAGTAAAATCTCTCCCCATGGGTCGATCACCATAGAATGGCCATAGGTCCGGCGCCCATCTTCATGATCACCGCATTGCGCCGCAGCGATAACAAAGGAAGCCGACTCGATTGCGCGCGCACGCAACAATGTCTCCCAATGCGCTTTGCCGGTGGGAACCGTAAATGCCGCAGGTACACTCAGAATATTCGCGCCTGCGTTGGTCAGGCTTTGATACAGGACGGGGAAACGAAGATCATAACAGATCGACAAACCCAAATTCGCTCCCAATACCGGCACGACCTGCGGCGCGGTTCCGGCGGAATAAATTTTGGACTCTCTCCATGTATCGCCACCGGGAATATCCACATCGAACAGATGCATCTTGTCATAGCGGGCGACGACGACGCCCTTATTGTCGATCAGAAATGATCGATTTGCCCATTTCCCATTGTCGGACTTCACAGCCAGTGATCCGATGGACACCCAAATATTATGTGCCCGGGCAGATTTCATCGCTGCAGCGAGTACCGCATCATCTTGTTCATGTTGAACATTTGGTGTCGCACGCTTCCTGTCACGGTCGACCAATCCAGTCATTTCCGGTGTGAACAAGATATCTGCCCCAGCCTTTGCCGCTTGTGAGATATGGTCGCATAACACGTCAGAATTAGCAGCCGGTTCAATACCGCTGCACATCTGTGCCAAGGCTACTCGATTCAGCAATCAAGCCGCCAAAATGGCGTCTAATTTTCCCGCGCGTTCCAATTCGGCAAGGTCGTCAGATCCGCCGATATGCTGACCAGCGATGAAAATCTGAGGCACCGTTGTCTGCCCATTTGCCCGCTGTATCATTTCTTCGCGTTTGGCACCGCCCAAGGAAATGTCGGTTTCGTCAAACTCCACCGACTTGTTTTTCAGCAACGCCTTTGCCCGCACGCAATAGCCGCAGGTAAATTTGGTATATATCTCTACTTTTGGCACAAATTTTTCCATTCAAAGTTTCTATCCATCCTCTAAATGGTCTGAAACTCTATGTAATTCAAGGTCGATGACCTGAGTTAAAACGGGTTATCAATCCTTCAACACACGGGCCCAGCAAAAAACCAACACCCTTTCTGATCCGCTCCGTTTCAGCGCTTTTGCACAGGCATTCGCGGTTGCACCGCTGGTATAAACGTCATCGACCAGAATTATCGATCTTCCCGCAACCGCCTTTTTGGCACGATCCGGTACATGGAATGCATTGTTCACAGTCTTTTGCCTTTGAGATGACGACATGGATCGCAGCGGCGGTGTCGCTTTCCTTCTGATCAATATATCTGTCCGCATGGGAATATCATTTGCTGTTGCCAATAATTTTCCGATCAACACGGATTGATTGAAGCCGCGTGACCATAAACGCTGCCGATGAAGCGGAACCGGGACTATCAAGCTATCTGTCATATCATCATCAACGAACCGCGCCATATGATTGGCGATCAGATTGGCGAATCCAAGCCGTGCACCATATTTTAAGCCCATTGCGAGAACCGCGCTGTTATCGTCATATGCCGTTACCGCCCGCACACCATCGTGGTCAGGTGGCTCTATCAGACATGCAGCACATTTTGTGCCGGCCGCCTGTGCAAATTCAAATGGTTTTCCGCAACTGGCGCACCAAGGCTCGACAAGGAAATCCAGCTTCTGCCAACATCCAAGACAAAATCGGTGATCACCCTCTACGGTGACACCGCATATTGGGCATCGCGGCGGCAGCGCAAAATCAAGCACGGCATTCAGAATAGATGATAAAGCCGCCATAAACTCTTGTCGGCGGAACTGGGACGAGGCACAAGACCATATGGCCGAACCCGTCAAACAACAGGAAATATTTAATCGGAAGCGCCGCCGCCTCGCCCGTGACCGGTCGTTTCAACGGACCGGTGGACAGAATTTTCTGCTTGAGATTATGTCCGATGAGATATTGGAGCGGTTGGATCTCGTAAAACGAGATTTTTCCAGCGCCCTCGTAATTGGCCATGTCCCCCCGGGCTTTCGTGAGCATTTGTTAGAACGCGGGATTCGCGTTGTTACCGCAGAGGCCGGACCGAACAGTGTCCGGCAACTCGGCGATGTTCAGTGCGATGAGGACCGGTTACCGTTCGCAGATCACAGCTTTGATCTGGTGGTCAACGTCAACACACTGGATACAGTGAATGACCTCCCGGGATCCTTGGCACTTAGTCGTCGAATATTGAAACCGGATGGCCTGTTCTTCGCTTCACTCATCGGCGCCGGCAGCCTATCGACATTAAAGTCTGTTCTGATGGAAGCTGACGGAGACAAGGTTGTCCCTCATATCCATCCACAGATAGACGTACGTACATTAGGGGATCTACTCGTACGTGTTGGAATGTCACTGCCAGTAGCAGACAGCGACAGGCTTTGTTTGAGATACTCTTCGTTAAAGCGGTTGATAGATGATCTAAGGGATATAGGTGCCACCAACATATTGGCAGATGCGAATCACTTGATTTCAAAAACAACCTATGACGACGCGCAAAGGTTATTTTCACAGCACGGGCAACCGGATGACAAAACTGAAGAGATATTGGAAATAATCTATTTATGCGGTTGGGCACCACATCCGGATCAACCGAAACCGGCAAAGCGCGGTAGTGGCCAAGCATCGCTTAAATCTGTGCTGGAACGTTAGAGAACCAAAGCCAAGCTATCGATCAGCGGCAGATCAGCAGGCGGCATTTCCAATTGCCGCATTTGTTCAATTGAGACCCAATCAACTGGGTTTTCCTCCAACCCTGTCGGCTCACCGTCCCAGCGTCTGCATATGTATAGCAGCAAAATGAGGTGCTTTGTATCAAGAGGTTCGCTGGCAAAGGCAGCGGCGCGGAAATCAACCGGATCGACCGTGATACCCAATTCTTCTTCCAGTTCTCTTGCTAAAGCCAGTTCAGGCGTTTCACCGGCCTCAACCTTCCCACCGGGAAACTCCCACAATCCGGCCATAGACTTGCCGCCCGGCCTTTGCTGAACCAATATTTTACCGTTCGGATCAATCAATGCTGCCGCGACTACGAATAAATATGTCGGATTTTTTTCCATTTTTTTCCGTTCTGTAAGGATTTTGTTAATCCATTTCTGTGAAACGGTTCCTGTTCACGGTTTAGCAGAACCTTGTCTTACATGAGAGAAATATGATCGACTTTGTAAAAAAATTATATTCCTCTGAGAAAGGTGCGACGGCTGTCGAATATGGATTGATTGCTTCGTTGATTGTGATCGCATCTATGGGTGCGATTATTTCTTTCGGCGATACGACCATCGGTATGTGGAACAGTGTTTCCAACGCCGTATCGAAAAATTCATAAACTCGAGAGACGTTAAACAAATTGTAAGACTTTGACTGTAATCGTTTGAATATTGGGGCAATTTATTTG
>CALKXX010000202.1 GCA_938003725.1 uncultured Sphingomonadaceae bacterium
AGAGGAAGCGGCTGCCCAATGTATCGACAAAAGTTGGCATATCATCCGGTGCATCAACCCGGCCGTCTTCCAAGAATTTAAGCACGCTATTGGTGCCGTGTAGCGCGAAATACTGGCCGCCATTTTTGACGAAGTCCTGCACGTTTTTTTGCGCAGCCTCGCTTGGGAGGAGGTCGCAAGTATAGCTGATCAGGATATCGGCGTTTTTGATCGCATCCAGGTTTTCATAATCCTCAAAAATACGGACGCGGATACGATCATCCTCGGCAAGCAGCTTCAATATTTCCAGCCGCGCGAAATCAATATCATGATATTTTCCGGCCGCGACCAACACGCATTTGATCGGCTTTTGGTCGGGGCGGCGTTCGGGCGGTGTTTCACTCATCATTCTTTTCCTATGACGGGGTTCGTTTTGCCATCCCAATCAAGATGAGCCTGCCGCATCGCCGCGAAGCTATCTAGACCGGCCTGCGGCAGTTGAACATATTCGATAATCGTGCCTGGCCCACCGCCATAGTCGGCGTAAAAGGCGCCGCCGGTGCCGCCGGGCAGGGTGACTTCCTGAATGATTTCACCGCCCGCTTCGTCGGACAGCCTGCGCGCTTCGGCCAAATCATCGACAACGAGGCATATGTGCTGGACACCCTGTAATCCCGCTTCGCGCCAATCCTTAAACATGGATGGTGCATCATTGTCCGGCCGGATCAATTCAATCTGGACATCGCCCCAATAGCCAATCGCCATGGAAAATTGGATATCGGACGGTTCACCGCGATATTTGACATTTTCGACCTGGATGCTCTCGGTATGGAAAAACGGGCCAGCGCCCATTTTTTGCGTCCAATATTCGAGCGCTGCGTCATAATCGTCGGGCACATAGCTGATCTGCATGATCGTACCGAGTTTCGCGAGGGATTGGGTCATTGTCTATTCTTCCTGCCGCCAGATGCCGGCCGATGGCCGTTCGTCCATATGCGCAACAAAGCGAGCCAGATTGTCCGTACCGTCGGGCAGCGACCAGCCGACGGTGAAACCGAAATTGATAAAGCAAAAGGCGACCAAGTCGGCCAGTGTCAGGCGGTCGAGACAGATATAATCCTTGTCTCCCAATTGCCCGTCGAGCCAGATCCAGTGTTTGTCGGACATGGCGGACAGCTCTGCAGCCGCTTCGGTACTGACCACATTCATGCGTGGTTCGAACATCGGCCGGCCGGCACCGCCGCGAAAGCCCATGGTCATGGGAACGGCAATCTCCTGATCAATGCGCCGCGCCCAGCGCCGCACATCAGCACGCTCATCAGGCGTGTTTCCGATCAGGTTCGGATCGGGTTTGATCTCTTCCAAATATTCGCAAATCACTGTCGATTCAGTGATCAACGTGCCATCATCCAGTTCCAGCGTTGGCGTCGAGCCCATGACATTTTTTTGGGCATATTCTGCGTCGGCGCGATTCTCTCCCGCGACAATATCAAAATGTACCCGTTCGACTTCGATGTCCTTTTCGACAAGGAACATCCGGACAAGTCGGGGATTAGGCCCAAGGCTGGAATAGAGTTTCAAGACGTCGCTCTCCTTTATGCGTTTGCATTCGCCATATTCAGGCAGACTCATGTCTGCTTCTTATATCGCAAGATACACAGGTAAGGGCTGCAAACGGTCCTCTCAAAAACAACAGGTACATGCTGCCAGATTCATTAGTGGAGTCTATGCCCGGATGGTCTAATTTACCCTCTAAATCAGTTTGATGTTTTCAGGAGAAGAATATGGTTGAGACGTTAACCGGACATAATCGGTCGAACGGAATTTCCTATAATGAAGTGCTGGAGAGTGACACGGTCCCGCCGCCGGCGATTTATCTTGAAGATTCGCCGATGGAGCCCGGCGTTACCACCGTCGAAACGCACCGTTACTGGACTCAGGAAGAGCATGACAGGGAAGTCGAACGTCTGTGGAAACGGGTATGGCAAATGGCCTGTCACAAGGACGATATTCCCAATGTCGGCGACACATTTGTCTACGATATTGCCGAACTATCGTTTCTGATCGTTCGCGTGACTGAAGACGAGATTAAGGCCTATCCCAATAGCTGTATGCATCGGGGTCGCGCGATTTGCGATAGTCACAAGCAAGGACAGCGCGCGCTGCGTTGCCCATTTCATGGCTGGTCGTGGGAGCTGGACGGCAAGCTGAAAGAAGTGCCCTGCCAGTGGGATTTTCCCTCGGTTAGTGAAGAGACTCATTCCCTCAAAAGCCTGCCGGTTGGTGAATGGGGCGGTTTCGTGTTTATCAATCCCGATACCGAATGTGAGCCGCTCGAAGACTTTCTTGGCAATTTGAACGACCATTTTCAGGTGCCGTTCGAAAATCGGTATAAAGCTGCGCATCTGGTGAAGCGTTTGCCCTGTAACTGGAAGATTGCACAGGAAGCCTTCATGGAATCCTATCATGTTGTCGGCACTCATCCGGTTTTGATGCCGGCCTTTGGCGATGCGAACAGCAAATATGATGTCTGGCACAATGTCTCGCGCGCCATGTCGCCTGACGGTCCGCCAAGTCCGCATACCGAATTTGAAAACCCGCATCCCGAGTCCTTTCCTGACCGGAAAGCATTTCAAAGTTTCATTCACCCGATCAGCAAGCATACATTCCGCCGATTGGAGGAAAACCGAGTTGAAGTATCCTTGCCCAATGGCAAGAGCGGCATTTTCGACATGTATGCGAACTATATCGAAGGTGACCTGAAATCGGCTGATCTGCATATGTGCAACTGGGTCGGCGGAAAGATTGCGCCGGGTGAAGAAGATACGCCGGTGGAATATACCAATGCGTCCGCACATGAATTTAGGGATAAAGCCGCAAAGGCACGGCGCGAGGAAATGCGTCCGGTCTGGGGCGATATGGTCGATGGGATCAGCGATGCCGATCTGAACGACGCGATCTTCTATAGCGTATTTCCGAATATTAGCCCTTGGGCCGATTTCAACCCGATCTTTTACCGCTTTCGCCCGGATGGAAATAATCCGGAGCAATGTCTCCATGAAGTCATGTTCATGATTGCGTTGCCAGAAGGCGCTGAACGGCCTGCACCCGCGAAATGTACATTTCTCGACATTGACGATGACTATACGCAAGCGGCGGAATTTGGCAGCTATCTGACCAAAATTTTCAACCAGGACTATCTCAATCATCAAGCGATGCAGAAGGGTGCAAAAAGCCAGCCCAATGGCATTGCCACTTTTGCGCAATATCAAGAGAGCAAGCTGCGGCATTTCCATGAGACGCTGAACCTATGGCTCGATAGCGAGGAAGCGCCAAAAAGCCCCAAGAGAAAAGCCGCTTAGCCTTGTCCACCATTCCGGAAGACTTTCAGCCGGCGTCCTTTACCACGGGCTTTCTAGATGTGGCCGGGCCGTATTACACGCGCAAGGAGAGTGACCATATTGCGGTTGGCATCCTGATCTCTGAAAACCACATTAATGGTATAGAGGTGGCCCATGGCGGCGTGCTGACCACGCTGGCCGATGTCGCGCTGAGCTATCAGCTATTTGTCAGTGAAAAACCGCGCCTGCCGATTGCCACTGTCAATCTCAATACCAATTTTCTGAGCGGTGCCAAATTGGGGGAATGGGTGGTGGCCCATGCCCATATTGACCGAAAGGGCGGCCGGACAGCCTATTGCCACGGCGAAATTGTGTCGGGGGACAGGGTATTGATGACAATGACCGGGGTGTTTGCGCTGCTTAGAACATAGCTCGCGAATCAATCACATTGCATGGCTTCTCGGGCTCTCGCGACACCTTCTTCGCCCAACTGCTCTCGTGTCATTTTCAACTGTGCACTTTCTGGGTCGCATAGTTCCGACTTGCTGAGCGCTACCGGGCTGTCGGTTTCCAGCCTATCCAACTGCGCTTCATATTCAGACAGCTTGGTCCCGGTAAAACGGATTGACCCGTCCGCCCCATTGTCTTTGGCGTTTCGTTCGGCAGAAACTTTGGCGCGCATCTCCTCCATTGGACTTGGGGTGTGATAATAGCGCGGTACAAGCCCAAAACTTCCCCATGATGCCATCTCTTGCAGGAATCCGGTATTGGTAAAATAGGCATTCACGCCATCGGCCATTTCGGTGCAATAGATGATATCCGGGTCAGCATTTGAGCCGTTGAGACATTCCGAATATACCATATCCCGGTGCGCTATGCGTTCAGGTGATTGATTGCCCAGCGCGCCGGGATCACTGTTCAACTTGCCGCCAGCCCGGAACAGGCCAATACCCATAATGAGTGCTGGAATAAGAATGAGGATTGCGATTAATTTGACTAGCTTTTTCATACGGACATTCTTCTTTGAAGAGCGCGGCTGGCGCGATCAGACCAATTAGTCGGTTGCGCCCAGATATCCAAGCTGTCCCGCCTTGAAAATCGTTTGGCCGCGGTTGACGCTGTTCAATTTTGTCCCGGCACGATTGACATGATAGCGGATCGTCGCATGGCTGAGGGACAGGATCATGCTGATTTCCTTGTCTGTTTTTCCAATCGCGGCCCAATGCAGGCATTCCGCTTCACGTTTTGACAATATGCAATTGGCGGGCATGCGGTGCTTTTCACGCATGGCGAGCACATAGCCAGTCACGAAACGGCGCGTTACGATGCCCAGGAAATCAGAATAAAGCCGGTAAGGTTCGCTGAGATCAACAAGTTCACGGTTTACCGGGCTAAAGCTGACTGCCGCAATCTGACCGAACGGCAAATGGACGGGGATCAACAGTACAGATTTTGAGCCGGACTGGCCCTCAAAATAATCGCGCACGTCAATTTCGTCGAGATAGTCATTGGGCCAGTGGCTGTGAATACCGTCGGCGTTACACCATACTGGCTCGCTTTCATATCGGCAGACCCGGGGCAGGGGGGAGCTTAGTGCCAATCTGGTATCTTCCCACCAGCGTTCACCTTCGGCAACCCAACCAAATACATCCTTGTTGATAAGCTCGCCATCCGCATCCACCATATGCGCCTTGGATGAAATGTCTGCGCTTGCCGCGATGCGCAGATTATAGGATTGGGCAATATTGTGAATGGCTTCAGCGGCCGGGCGAATTTCGCCGGGGCTGGTAATTGTCACGCTATCCAGATTTTTGCGAAAGCGTTCGCGGCCTATGCGCGGCACTTCATCGACAAAATTTTCGGCCATTCAGTAAATATCCTCGCGACTGCTTATCACTGTTATTATTAGCCGCTTGTCGCGATGTTTGGTTTTGCAGTCAACCAAACATTACTACCTATAATGATAGGTAGTAATGTTTGGTCTATCTAGACTGTTTAGCCGATCGTGCCGATCAACTCGCCAACGGGATATTCTGCGCCGTCTGCCTGAATAATGATCTTCAGCTTACCGGATGCCGGGGACTCCACTTCCTGTGTCGATTTTTCGTTTTCGAGGGCATAAATTTCCTGACCCGCTGTTACCTCGGCTCCGTCTTCCACAAGCCATTCCGCCAATATGCCCGATTCCATGCTGAAACCGAGTTTTGGTATGCGTATTTCTGTCGCCATTTTTACCCCAATATCTTCTTTGCTTCGCGCACGACGTCATCGTCGTTGAACATCCATGCTTTCTCAATTGTGGGAGAAAAGGGAACCGGTGCATATCCCGATCCAACCCGGCCCACGGCGGCTTTGAGGTCGGAAAAAAGTTCCTCGTGAATACGCGAGGAAATTTCCGCACCTGTTCCAAAGCTTTTCACCGCCTCGTGTACCACCACAGCCGCCTTTGTCTTCGCGACACTCGTGAATACCGTTTCTTCATCCCAAGGCGCAATGGTACGCAGATCGACAATCTCTGCAGACACGCCATCCGCCGCCAGTTTCTCTGCTGCTGCATGGCACCGCGAAACCCCGCTGCCATAGGTGATCAGGCTGATGTCGGTGCCTTCACGCGGTACAGATGCCTTGCCCAACGGCACAGTGTGATCGGGCGCAGGTGCAGGGCCTTTTACGAAATAGCCCGGTGTATTTTCAATGAACACCACCGGATTATCATCCATGATCGATGAATAGAGCAAGCCGTAGGCGTCAGCTGGATTGGAAGCCGCAACGACCTTCAGGCCCGGGACGTGGGCCAGCCATGCTTCCAGCATATCACTATGCTGTCCGCCCAGTCCGGTGCCCGCACCGGTCGTGGTGCGGATGGTTAGCGGGACGCTTGTCTGGCCGCCCGACATGAACCGCAATTTTGCTGCGTGATTGACCAATTGATCCATCGCCACGGTGATGAAGTTCATCAACATGATCTCTGCGACCGGCTTGTATCCGACCAAGGCGGAACCAACGGCAGCACCGACGATCGCTTGTTCAGAGATCGGCGTGGAGCGCACGCGCTCTGTGCCATATTGTGCGGATAGTCCTGCGGTGACCTTGAATACGCCGCCGCCTTGTTTGTCAGCAATATCTTCGCCCAGCAGGATGACTTTGGGGTCGTCCGCCATGGCTTTGTTCATCGCCATGTTTAGCGCCTGTGCGAACATGATTTCTTCGGGTTTGTTATCGTCGCTCATGCTGCGATCTCCACGTCCAGTACATCGATCCGATATTCTTCTCCGGGCGGATAATCGCTGTCCAGGGCGAATTGTGATGCTTCCTCGATGATGTCGGCATTTTTCTTTTCGATTGCAGCAATGTCTGCCTCGCTGATTTGCAGGTCGAGCAATTGCTGGCGCAGGATCGGCATGGGGTCGTCCTTCTTCGCCTGTTCCATTTCCGCTTCGGGAATATAGTGACTGGTGTCGCCCAGCAGGTGGCCGTGATAGCGGAACGTCATCGCCTCTATCAATGTGGGACCGCTGCCCGCGCGGGCAAATTCCACCGCTTCCTTGGCCGCGGCATACATTTCGCTGGCATCGTTGCCGTTCACCCTTACCGAGCGAACGCCAAGCCCTTCGCCGCGCTGTTTTATCGTTTCCGAACTGGTCGATTCCGCCATTGCGGTATGTTCGCCATACAGATTGTTCTGGCACAGGAAGATTACCGGCAGTTTCCAGATTTGCGCCATGTTGAGCGCTTCATGGAATGCACCAATATTTGTCGCGCCATCACCAAAGCAACAGACCGTGACTTTGCCATCCTTTTCCAATTGGCTGGCAAGGGCCAGTCCATTGGCGATGGGCAATCCGGAACCGACGATACCGGTGGTCACCATCACACCCGTTTCGGGATGGGTGATGTGCATTGGTCCGCCTTTGCCTTTGCAGGTTCCGGTAACTTTGCCTGCAAATTCAGCCCATAAATCTTTGGAAGGAATGCCTTTGGCCAATTGGTCGTGCAGTCCGCGATAGATGGTCACCAGATAATCATCCTGATTAACCGCCGCCATCATCGCCGCCGATACGACTTCCTGACCACGCACCGGATAATAGACAATCTGCAACTGGCCTGCCCCAATCATCTGACGAAATTTGATGTCTGATTGCATGATCAGATCTGCGCGTGTGAATATGTCGGTCAGGACATCTTTGTCTGCCATATCTGTGTTGGCCAAGGCTTTGCTCCTTTAAATGATATGCCCTCTGCCGGGGCTATATTGAGTTGAAATCACCATAACGCAGGCCTTCCCACTCGCCACTATTGTTATAGGGAGGGCAGGTTGTTTTTTGTGTTTAAATCCAGTTCCTGCGCTTGCGGGACGGAGGCCCAGAAGTCGGGATCATGGCCATAAAATATGTGCGCCCCTTGGCGGCGGAGTTCCGACAGTTTTTCCAGCGATCCGCGATAATGATCCGCGTTGTAGACCTCGTCTGGCATCCGCATATCATCCAGAGAGCGTTTGAAGTTGCAGCAGTCCCCCGCCAGTACCGCTTCGCCTGTTGCTGTCTTCACCCGCGCTGATTGGTGACCCGGCGTGTGACCGGGGGTGGGGATCAAGATCACGCTGCCGTCACCATAGAGATCATATTCGCCGTTGACTTTTTTAACTGGCTGACCGGTGTCGAAATCTTCCTTCGCATAGGCTCCGTCTTCACCAGTAAATCCAAATTCCCACTCTTCCGCCTGCACCACGACCGTCGCATTGGGCAGCATATGGTTGCCGCCCGCATGGTCGAGATGGAGATGCGAATTGATGATCCAATCGATACGGTCCGGATCAACGTCCAATTCGCGCAATCGGTCCGCCACCGGATGCTCCTCCGGCATGTCGACAATCTTGCCCAATCCTTTATCCATACCGACAAATCGGTCGCTGAAACCGGTGTCGAAAAGCGCTAGTCCTTTGGGATGATCGATCAGGAATACACAGGCGGGAACCTTCGTTTTGCCTTCCTCTCCGCTGATGAAATAGCCGGTAGGTAAAGTGATATGGCCGCATGTAAACGCATATAATAACGGTGATGTTTGGCTATTGGTTCGCGGCATGACTGCTCCCGATCTGAAATCCCTATGTTCGATCAATAGCTGATTAACCGGCTCAACCAAAGCTATCAAAGCTGGCAGTTATGTCGCGGCGCGAATCTGGCCTAACAGGATTTCAGAAATTCCAGTGGAGCATTTTATGACCGAGAACAGACAGTGGCTTATCAACGGACGTCCAAAAGGACGGGGGCTGGTAGATGACGACTTTAAAAAAGTTGTGACACAGGTGCCGGAATGCGCCGAGGGTCACATATTGGTCAAAAATGAGATATTGGGGTTTGATCCAGCGCAGAAAGGCTGGATGGAGAATATAGGCGGCTATGTAGCGCCAACGGAAATTGGCGAAGTCATGCGCGGATCCGGCATCGGTACAGTGATCGAATCGCGTCATCCTGATTTTGCTGAAGGCGACAAGGTGATGGGAATGGTCCGCTGGCAGGATTATGCTCATGTTCCGGGCGGCGAATTGAATAAAATACCGGATGATGATCTGCTGACCGCCAATCTGGGCGCGCTCGGGACGACGGGCATGACCGCCTATTTCGGGCTGTTGAAACACGGCCGGCCGCAACCGGGTGATACGGTTGTTGTGTCCGGAGCAGCAGGCGCAACCGGATCTATGGTCGGGCAGATAGCAAAAATCGCGGGATGCCGGACCATCGGGATCGCGGGTGGTGAAGAAAAGTGCAAATGGTTGACCGATGACGTCGGCTATGACGTGGCCATTGACTATAAGAACGAAGACGTTCGTGCCGGATTGAAAGAACATTGCAATCAATCAATCGACGTTTTTTACGATAATGTTGGCGGCAAGATTTTGAATGATGCGCTCGCGCATATCGCGATGCATGCCCGAATCGCAATTTGTGGCGGCATATCGCGCTATGAACAGGGCGATATGCCTGCTGGCCCGGAAAATTATTTCAACTTGATTTTCAAGCGCGCGTCTATGTCCGGTTTCATCGTGCTGGATTATATGAGCGAATATCCCGCAGCGCAAAAACGCATGCGGCAATGGATCAAGGAAGACAAAATCACCTTTAAGGAGGATATTCAGGAAGGGTTTGACAATATTCCCACAACCCTGAAACGCCTGTTCGCGGGTCAAAATTTTGGCAAACAGATGTTGCGATTGGATTGAGCGATAGTACGGTCATGCTAACTAAATACGCAGTGCCCGCTTGGCTTGGCCTGTTTTATGATGTCCATGTTATGAGAGGTTGACTATGACGGACCTGGAAAAGTTCCGCGCAGAAACGAGGGCATGGCTAGCGGATAAATGCCCCGAAGAAATGCGCGATGGCGACATCACTGCTGAGAATCAGTGCTGGGGTGGACGCCAATGGGAATTTCAGTCCGAAGCACAAAAATTGTGGTTCGAACGTGCGCTGGACAAAGGATATACAGTTCCAACCTGGCCAAAAGAATATGGCGGCGCCGGCCTTTCGGTTGAGGAAGGCAAAATTCTGGACGAAGAACGGCTGGCCATTAACGCCCGGAAGCCGCTGAGCAATTTCGGCATTTCCATGCTTGGCCCTGCGCTATTGGCTTATGGTACGCACGAGCAAAAGGATCAGCATTTAAACGCGATCGCAAATGGTGAAATCCGCTGGTGCCAGGGATATTCCGAACCGGGAGCAGGCTCTGATCTGGCGTCACTAAAGACCAAATGTGAGGATATGGGCGACCATTGGCTGATAAATGGTCAGAAGATATGGACATCCAACGCCGATATTTCCGACTGGATATTTTGTCTTGTCCGCACGGATTTCGATGCCCCCAAACATCGGGGTATCACCTTCATCCTGATGGATATGGCCAGTGAAGGCATATCGGTAAAACCGATTGTCTTAATCTCTGGTCATTCGCCATTTTGCGAGACATTTTTCGACAATGTGAAAGTTCCAAAGATATATGGCGAGGGCAATCCCTCGGTTGTTGGAGAGATAAATCGCGGTTGGGATGTTGCAAAAGCTTTGCTGGTCCATGAACGCGGCATGCTTGGCACCATGTCACCGCTCCGCGGTACCAGCGGTCCCGAAAGTCTGGGGCGTCACGCAGTTGAACATATTGGCACAGATCAAGATGGCCGGCTTGCCGATCCAGCATTGCGTCAACGCATTGCACAGGCAGAACTGGATAACTGGGCGTATAATCTGACCGTTGAACGGCTGACCGATGAAGCCAATGCGGGCAACGGTCTGGGCGCAAAATCGTCCATGTTGAAATATGCGGCCTCGGAACTCACCAAAAGAGGCACCGAATTGCGCATGGATGTCGGCGGCACTGATGCTGCCTCGATTGGCGAAGAGGGCATTGAATATGGCAGTTTAGCAAATGCCTGGCTCTATAATCGCGCCTATTCCATTTTGGGCGGGACGACCGAAGTGCAACTGAACATCATATCCAAGCGCGTCTTGGAATTGCCGAGCGCGTAAAGCGGAACGATAGAAAAGACGGGACGGATATGCCGCTTATACTAACTGAGGAACAGCAAATGCTGCAGGATGCAGCGGCAGGATTTCTGGGCGAGAATGCGCCTGTCACTGCCTTTAGGGCGCTTCGTGACGACAAGGCTGCTGATGGTTTCTCACGTGATCTTTGGGCCGAAATGGCGCAAATGGGCTGGGCAGGAATCATTGTTGACGAAGGTTTTGGCGGCAGCGGATTTGGCTATGTTGGTGCAGGCGTTCTGGCAGAGAAAATGGGAGAGACCCTGACGGCCTCTCCGTTCCTGTCGACGTCGGTTCTGGGGGCCACTGCTGTTCAGAAATACGGGACGAAAGCGCATAAGGAAACGCATCTACCGGCTATATCGAGCGGGGATAGCCTGTTCGCCCTGGCGGTTGATGAAGGGCCGCGTCACAATCCGGATCATATCAGTTTTTCAGCCAAGACATCGGGCAATGGCTATATTCTCTCAGGCGCGAAAACCTTCGTCGCGGATGGTCATATCGCAGATAAGTTGATCATCGCTGCGCGAACCTCTGGCGAGGACCGGGATCAACAAGGCATTACGCTGTTTCTGGTCGATGCAGATACGCCCGAGGTAAGCCGCGAATCGACACCGATGGTTGATAGCCGCAATGCTGCCAATATCACGGTCGATGGTCTGGAAGTGACCGGCGATGATGTGCTGGGAGAAGTGGGGCAGGGATATGAAGCGCTGGAAGGGATATTGGCAGCGGGCCGCGCCGTGCTTGGGGCGGAGATGTCCGGATCGGCGCAGCGCGTTTTTTCGGTGACCACGGAATATCTGAAAGAACGTGAACAGTTTGGGCAGAAAATTGGTTCGTTTCAGGGCTTGCAACATCGCTCGGCGCATCTCGCGACCGAAATCGAAATGATGAAATCCGGGGTGCTCAAATCTCTACAGGCGCTCGACGAGAATTTCGAAACTGCCGGGATTACCTGTTCTCTTGCCAAAGCGAAATCAGGTGAGGTGGCTCAGCTTGCGACCAAGGAAGCCATTCAAATGCATGGCGGTATTGGGGTGACGGATGAATATGACGTCGGGCTTTATTTCAAACGTGTTCATGTCGCGCAACAGATGTTCGGTGATGCCGGCTTCCATATTGACCGCTATGCCAAGGCCGCCGGTTATTGATCACGAGCTGATCTGCGCCCCGGCTAATCTAACCGGTGGTGACGTTCGAGGGACCGAAATGCGCTGTCATTTTCTCAACTTTGCCAGCTTCATTAAATTCAAATATGTCGATCACTTCTACCGTCAGGGTGGGACCGTCAATTTTCTTGATCACCGCGCGAAACGGAAAAGCAGCGGTGCGCTCGCTTACCCTTATTGTGTCGGTCAATACGACATCTGCGCCGCCCGCAAAGGCATTGCGATAAAATTCCAGAATAGCATCGCCGCGCTTGGGCGGGGTGCCAGCCGGGTCTTCCACCGCTGCATCATCCGCATAAAGGCGCATAACCGCCTCCATATCGCCGGCGTTGATCGCGGCAAGATAGGCGAGAACCGTTTCGGTCATTTCTTTGGCTGTGGGAATGTAAGACTCTCCTGTGTCGGTGGTCCCCAACCTAGGGCCAAGTGGATGCCAAGCGCCTCTGATAGATTTGATAGGATGAAGGAGATAGACAAATGCCCGAACGATTGAGCGGCAGAGTGGCGATCGTCACCGGAGGGGCTTCGGGTATCGGGGCGGCCATTGTCAAACGTTATGCCGAGGAGGGTGCCCAGATTTTGTCCACCGATGTGGATGTCGATCAGGGCAATGCAGTGGCGGAGGCGGCCGGCGCAGCTTTCATCGAGCAGGACGTCGCCAACGAACAAGGTTGGAAAGAGGTTTTTGAAACCGCGCGTGCTGATTTTGGCCGCGTTGATATTCTGGTGAACAATGCCGGTATCGTGATCGGCAAGTCGATTGAGGATATCGATCTGGAAAGCTGGTATCATCTGTTGGGCATCAACTTGACCGGCGTTATGATGGGGTGCCAAAATGCGATTGCGGCGATGAAGCAAAATCCGGGCGGGCCGGCGGGTTCGATTGTCAATATTTCCTCGACCTCCGCATTCGCCGCGCTGCCGGGAGATGTGACGTATACGGCATCCAAAAGTGCGGTGCGCATGCTGACCAAATCGGTGGCGGTGCATTGTGCGCAGGCGGGATATGATATTCGCTGCAACAATATCATTCCCGGAGCCACGCATACCGGGATTATTGACAAGGCGGCACAGGTTGTGCCGGACATGGTTGATCTGGCGGCATCCATGTCCCCGATGAACAGGATAGGCCAGCCGAGCGATATTGCCGGAGCGGCAGTATATCTCGCCAGCGACGATGCCCGCTTTGTCAGTGGCAGTGATATGCTGGTCGATGGCGGCATGCTGGCCGTCCACCCCGGCTATTAGCTGCGCTATTCCAGCCTAGCCGTTTTGGCAGTTATTGCACGGACCCGATCTGCCTTAAGAGATTGATCATAAAACAAGGAGAATAGGTGTGAGCGCGCAGCCGATTGCAGAAAATTTGTTTACAGAGGATATGCGCGCGCTGGTCGGAGCCCGAAATAAAGACACCGGTCAGATTTTTTTCCCGCTGCCGCTGACGCCAAATGATCATATCGAACCGATCGCACTTGCATCGCGGGGCACCGTCTGGACCTACACCGTACAACGTTTCCCCCCCAAGACGCCCTATGCGGGGCCAGCTGATCCTCAAAATTTCAAACCATATGTCGTGGCTTATGTGGACCTGCCCGGGCAAACAATGGTTGAATCGCGGTTGACCGGGGTTGAGCCGGACGATGTCAAGATTGGTATGGAGGTTGAACTGACCGCCATTCCTCTCGACCCCGATGCACCCGACGCCGAACAAAAACTCATTCACGCTTTCCAGCCTGTTCAGGGAGAATCATAATGTCAGACGTTTGTATTGTTGGAGCAGGCATTCACCCCTTTGGCCGGACCGAAGGTCGCGATGGTATGGATCAGGGTATTTTTGCCGTTAAACAGGCGCTCGCCGACACCGGGATTGCGTGGGAGGATGTGGAATTTGCCTTTGGCGGCTCGGCCGCATCCGGGAATGCGGACAATATGGTATCGCAGCTTGGCCTGACGGGTATTCAGTTTATCAATGTGTCAAATGGCTGTGCGACGGGCGGTTCGGCGTTGAACGCCGCGGCGAGCGCAATCAAATCCGGAGAATATGAACTCGGTATGGCAGTGGGCTTTGACAAGCATCCGCGCGGGGCATTTAACGCTGATCCGGCAAGCTATGGTCTACCCAACTGGTACGGCGAAGCGGGCTATATGCTGACCACGCAATTTTTCGGCGCAAAGATCATGCGTTATTTGCACGAACATGGTTTGAGCCGCGAAACCCTGGGCCGGATTTCCGAAAAAGCATTTCGCAACGGCGCGAAAACCGACCACGCATGGCGGCGTAGTGAAGTTGATCTGGAAACGATCATGAACGCACCGATGATTTCTGACCCGCTCAACAAATATATGTTCTGTTCACCGGCGGAAGGCGCGGTGGCATTGATCCTTGCAAGCGAGAAGAAGGCGAAGGAACTGGGCGGACCAATGATCCGGTTGAAAACATCCGTCATGCGTACGCGCCCACCGGGATCCTTTGAGGTTTTTGCCGCTTCGATCGACAATGAGCGCGGCGGTACGGCGACCGAGCTGGCATCCAAAGCCGCCTTTGAACAGGCTGGCGTGGGTCCGGATGATATTGATATCGCGCAGCTTCAGGATACCGAAGCGGGCGCAGAGATCATGCACATGGCGGAGAATGGCTTTTGCGGACATGGCGATCAGGAACAATGGCTGATCGAAGGACGCAGTGAAATTAACGGGGAGTTACCGATCAATACCGATGGCGGTTGTCTGGCCTGCGGGGAGCCAATTGGTGCGTCTGGTTTGCGGCAAGTATATGAAAATGTTGTGCAACTGCGCGGGACGGCCGGCGAACGACAGGTGCCGGGAGATCCGAAAACCGCCTATACACAGGTCTATGGCGCGCCGGGCGTATCTGCGGTAACGATTCTCCAGAAATAGGAGAATTCATGAATCACGAAATTAGTGCCGAAGCGCGTGATATTGCGGACAAAGTCGAGATGTTCGTCCGCGACAAAATTTTTGCTTATGAGAAAGACGAGCGCTGCGAAGACCATGGACCGACCGACGGGTTGGTGCAGGAAATGCGCGACCTGGCCCGAGAAGCAGGTGTCCTGACGCCGCATATTCGCGATGATGGTAGCCACCTGACCCATTTGGAAACGGCCCTTGTACTGCGAAAATCAGGATTGTCGCCTCTGGGACCGCTAGCGGTGAACACGTTCGCGCCGGATGAAGGCAATATGTATTTGCTCGGCAAATGTGCCTCCCCGGAACAGCAGGAACATTTTCTAAAACCGCTTATAGAGGGGCGGGAGCGTTCTGCGTTTTTCATGACCGAGCCAGCATCTGAAAACGGTGCGGGGTCCGATCCATCGATGATGCTCACAACCGCCAAACCCGATGGCAATCATTGGGTCATCAATGGGCGTAAGTCTTTTATCACCGGTGCAAAAGGCGCGAAAGTCGGCATCATCATGGCGAAGTCGGAGGAGGGTGCGACCATGTTTCTGGTCGACTTGCCAGATCCGGCGATCAAGATTGAACGCGTGCTCGATACTATTGATAGCAGCATGCCGGGCAGCCATTCGGTTGTTCAGATCGACGATTTGCGCGTACCGGCCGATCAAATGCTGGGGCAAAGCGGAGAGGGCTTTAAATATGCACAGGTCCGGCTTGCCCCCGCGCGCTTAACGCATTGCATGCGCTGGCTGGGGTGCTGTGACCGGGCGCAGGAAATCGCGAGCGATTATGCATGCAAGAGAATGGCCTTTGGCAAGCCGCTGGTCGACCATGAAGGCGTTGGATTCATGCTGGCGGAAAACCAGATTGATTTGCAACAGGCGGAATTGATGATCGATTGGTGTGCGAAAGTGCTCGACACTGGCGAGCTGGGCACAACGGAAAGTTCCATGGCAAAAGTCGCCGTTTCCGAAGCCCTGTTCCGTATTGCCGACAATTGCGTGCAGATCATGGGCGGAACGGGCCTGAGCAAAGACACCGTGGTCGAACAGGTGTTTCGCGAAGTCCGCGCATTCCGCGTATATGATGGCCCGACCGAAGTGCACAAATGGTCGCTCGCCAAGAAGATCAAGAAAGCGCACAAAATTCAGAACGGAGCTTAATCCATGACCACCAATCGCAAATTTACCCTCGTCAAACGTCCGGATGGCGAGCCAAAGCCGGACGATTTTAATTTGATTGAAGAAGCTTTGCCTGAGCTGACAGACGGTCAGTTTCTGGTGCGCAATCATTATATCTCGCTTGATCCGGCACAGCGCGGCTGGATGGATGACCGGCCCAGCTATATGCCGCCAATCCCCCTTGGTGATGCGGTAAGGGCCAGCGCTATTGGCCGGGTGCATAGTTCAAAAAACCCGAATTTTTCTGAAGGGCAATGGGTCATGGGTCTGGCCGCGGTTGAGGAATATTCTCTGGTCGAAGAGGGTGGTTTTACCCAACCAGTCGATGTCTCTGTTGTGCCGTCGCCGACGAATTTCCTATCCGCACTCGGCGCCGTGGGGATGACCGCCTATTTCGGATTACTCGAAGACGGCAATCCGCAAGAGGGAGAGACTGTGCTGGTCAGCGGTGCCGCAGGAGCCGTTGGCTCATTGGTTGGCCAGGTTGCCAAGATCAAAGGGTGCCGGACCGTTGGTATCGCTGGCGGAGCGGATAAATGTGCGCGGCTGATCGGTGACTATGGCTATGATGCGGCAATTGATTATCGCGGAAAAGATGCGGCGGCTCTGGATGCCGCTGTTCGTGAGGCGGCGCCGGACGGCGTCGATGTTATCTTTGAAAATGTCGGCGGTGATATTCTCGATGCCGGATTGAACAATCTGAATGAGAAAGCCCGGATCATCATCTGCGGGTTAATCAGCGAATATAATAGCAAAGAACCGGTTGGCGCGCGCAATGTCTGGCAACTCATTGTCAAACAAGCGACGATGAAAGGATTTCTGGTTCGCGATTATCCGCCGCGCTTTGCCGAAGGTGCCGCCGCAATGGGCGGATGGATATCTGAGGGAAAAATCAAATTTGATGAAGATATCGATCAAGGAATTGAAAATGCCTATGACGCCTTCATGAAGTTATTTTCCGGCGGCAATCAAGGCAAGATGATCCTGGACGTCTCGCCAGACGCATAGCGGCAAAGGAAGTTATATGTCAGATAGCAAGCAAGTGGTGGTCGATTTTGTCGAAGCATGGAACCGGCTGGACTATGATGCCATATATGGCGCGATGTCGGATGATATTTTTTACCACAATATCCCGATGGAACCATGTGTGGGAATAGAGGCGGTGCGTGCCTTTTTCGATGGGTCCGGCATGGGCGCCGATGGCGCGCAGTGGGATATCCACCATATCGCCGCCGATGGCGAAGTGGTGCTGACCGAACGTACCGATAAATTTCGGATCAATGGCAAATGGATAGCCATCCGGGTCATGGGTACGTTCGAGTTACAAGGCGGCAAGATCGCAAAATGGCGCGACTATTTCGATCTTGCCGAATTTCAGAATGAAATGGCGGCCGCTATGGGCGCTACGGATAACTAATCCATTAGGACGGTTGGTATAGGGTTCCATTCTCTACCGGATATTCGCCGGCGGTCATGAACCGCGATTCGTCGCTGGCGAGATAGACACACAGGCTGGCCACATCGTTCGGGTGGCCAAGGCCGCCTAACGGTATCATGCCGGTCGCGGGTGTTGCATCGCCATCTGCACCGACGGCGGCTTGACGCACCATCGGCGTATCAATTCCCGCTGGATGCAAACTGTTGCAGCGGATCGGGTAATTTTGTTCCTTGCAATGCAGCGCGACAGATTTTGTCAGGGACCGCACACCTCCTTTGGCCGCAGCATAGGCGGGAAACGGCGAATAGCCTTGGAGTGCGGCCATGGAGCTTAGGTTGATGATTGAGCAGGGTTCCGCATTTGATTTCATTGACCGTACCGCTTCGCGGCAGCCCAGAAAGACTCCGTCCAGCATCACCGAACTTTGTTTGTGAAATTGCTCCAGCGTACACTCTTCAATATTGGCCGGAATGACAAGGCCGGCATTGTTCACCAATATATGAGGCGCGCCAAAACTGTTCTTTGCCTCGTCAAATATTTCAGTCCACCGGTTTTCACTGACCACATTTTGATTGAAAGATGCCGCAGCAGGTCCAATTCCATCTGCAACAGCCGCCACCGCATCACTATCAATATCGGTAAGAACAACCTGTGCGCCGTCTTCGGCAAAACGCTCGCCAATGGCTTTGCCAAGCCCCGAACCGGCTCCTGTAATAATTGCGATTTTTCCGTCTAATCTTCCCATATTTCCGCCCTTTTTTGCCTTGTTCAAAACCCAGTAACAATATCTCCGCAGGCAAAAACAAGTGCCAATATCGTTAGCCGGCTATATCCGATTTTCTCCATCCCCTATCCATTTGTTGCGTGAATATCACAGTTTTGCATATTTGCTATCAAATTGGCTAGCTGAGCATTGGCCAACTCGTGCTTACTATCCTGCTATAACAAAGCGGAATGAGACCGCAGTTTTTAGAGGGATAGCCTGTCGCATCGGTGACAGTGCAAATTGGGAGAGAGCAATGACTAAACGTGCATCACATCACGATACCATCTTTTCGGGAAAGACCGTCAAGGGGCTGCTAATGGGCTCAGCGGCCGCAATGGCGATTTCCGGGTTCGTTGCTCCCGCTTATGCGCAGGATGCAGATGATGAACTTGACGAGGCGAATATTATTACGGTGATCGCGCGTAAGAACGAAGAGTCGCTTCAGGACGTCCCCGTTACTGTGACCGCCATTGGCCGCGATACACTTGATCGATATCAAGTCGACGAAATTGCAGATGTGACCAGTCGAGTTCCTTCGTTGGTCATCCAAGTCGGCGGTTCCGGGGCTGGTGGTTCGGTTAACCTTCGCGGTGTCGGTTCTTCGGCCATTTCAGCTGCCTTCGACTCAGCAGTCGCATTTGATATTGACGGTGTGCAAATTAGCACCTCACGCTTGGTGCAGGCAGGATTTTTCGACGCTCAGCAAGTCGATGTTTTGAAAGGCCCGCAATCCCTCTTTTTTGGTAAAAGCTCAACAGCGGGGGTGTTTTCGATCCGCTCAGCTGACCCTACACCCGATTGGGAAATCGGCGGTAAAGCGGCTTATGAATTTGAGGAAGAAGGATATACAATTGGCGGGTATATTTCTGGTCCGCTGACCGAAACTTTGGGCATTCGTCTTGCCGGGCAATATAATGATGTTGATGAGTTCAACAAGGTTCAGCCAGGAACACCTGCTGCGATCAACCCTCGCGGATTGACTAATCTTGTTACGCGTTTGACGCTTGATTGGGAGCCTTCGGATATTTTCGATGCCAATCTCAAAGTCAGCTATATTCGTAACACCAACGATGGTTCCAACCTTTTAAGGGATCAAGATTGTGGGCCTAACGGGGTGGCTGATCCGGTGATTATTGCCGGCGGCGCTACAGCAATAGCAAACAATGCCGACTGTAACATTGGAGATAGCTTGTTCCCGCAAGTTGATGCCACGCCCATTCAAGGCGTGTTCGGTCAAGCTCCTTTCCAAAACAGAGGAGCCGCCGAATTTGCAGCAAGAAATGGTGCTGCTTTTGGGATTACAAATATTTATTTCGGTCGTTTGAAATTTAACGTCGATATTTCTGATAGCCTGACCTTGTCTTCAACGACTGGCTATCTTGATTTTGCGTCTCTCGACCGGGACGTTTTCAGTTTTGTTGGTTCTGGAACCGCCCAGTTTGCGGGGCCTGCAGCAACGCCGTTCTTGCAAAATTTCCTGGCAACAAACCCAGACTTCCCTAACACGCCGGCGACTCCATTGGGTGTTGGTGGGAATTTGGCAGACAATCAAACACGTCAACTTACACAGGAACTCCGTTTAGCGTCAGATTTCGATGGCCCGTTCAATTTTCAAGTGGGGGCATTTTATGAAACCCGTGAAATTGAATTTAATTCATCGGAGCAAGCGTTGAATATTGTTCTAACGGTTGGACCGGATCCGTTTGGAACTGGGAATACGTTTGACTATCATCGCCAGCATGAAACAGACACCGAAGCCTTCTCGTTATTTGGAAGTGTTGATTTCGATTTTTCCGATAGGTTGCACTTAACGGCAGGGGTGCGTTGGACAGACGAGCAGAAAAGTAACACTATCAGAATTCCGTTCATCAGCCCTGTTCTAACCGGGATTGCAGGCGGAGCACTTTTTGTCGGCAGCGGCTTTGTCTCCAACCCGATTGAATTTAGCGATAGCAATTTTTCACCCGAAGCGTCTTTGACCTATAATGTTACCGACGATATCAACGTTTTTGCTGCCTTTAAAACCGGGTTTAAATCTGGAGGTATCGACAACAGCGCGCTTCCAGGTGCGGGCCTTGGGGGCATTGGCAACCTTGCTATCAATCCAGCGACCGGCAATACTTTCGATGCGGATGCGACGGCTGGACTGATATTTGATTCAGAAACAGCAATTGGCGGTGAAATCGGCATTAAATCCCAGTTCGCGGATCGGGCGCTTACCGTGAATGCTACAGCATTCTATTACATATATGATGATCTGCAGGTTCAGCTTTTCAATGCCGTTGCCATTCAATTTAATACCTTTAACGCTGGCGAGTTGACAACTCAGGGTATTGACGTCGATTGGTCTTGGTTAACACCGGTTGAGGGACTGCGTCTCTCAGGTGCGATGGCCTATTTGGACTCTACATTTACCGATGACTTTTTTGGTACGGACGGTACAAATTTTGATGGCAGAGCAGCACCTCGTGCTCCCGACTTTTCCGGAAATATTGCTGCAGACTGGTTCATCCCAGTTGGTGATAGTTTTGAACTGGGTTTGAGTGGTAACGTGGCTTATAGCGGCTCGTACTTCACCGGCCAAAGTACAGCAAATGATATTGTGCAGGACGATTTCATTACACTTGACGGTGCAATCTCTGTTGGAGATCCGGATGGAAAATGGAAGTTATCGCTGGTCGGCTCGAACCTGACAGATGAACAGTTCATCACTTCCGCTGGTCCCCGACCATTTTTGAACGGACCAGTTGGTGCACCGACCAGTTTTGTTGGTATTGGCCCGGGTGATGACCAAACGGTTACACTGACACGCGGTCGTACTGTTTCCGCAGAAATAAGCTTCAAGTTCTGATCGACCTCCCGTTGATCAAAAGAGGCCGGGTCAGCTTTGCTGCTCCGGCCCTTTCTTTGCCACAAGGGCGATATTGCCAATAATGGTGTTGCCAATAGTCATAATGACAGTGGTTCGGTCGTGTGTGCCGGATAGGATACGGGTCATAGGAACAACAGAAAATTAGGAGCGATCATGGGACGTCTTGAAGGAAAAAAAGCGGTCATTCTGGGCGCAGCAGGCGAAGGCAATATGGGACAAGTCATTGCGAAGCGGTTTTGCGATGAGGGCGCCGATATATTGGTCGCAGGGCGCAAAGAAGAGGAATTGCAACGATTTGCGGGAGAACTTGGCGGTCATTATGCGCTATGCGACCTGACCGTCGAAGCAGATGTCAATGGCTTGGCTGACACAGCGACGGACAAAATGGGCGGCGTCGATATCGCGATCAATGCCACCGGGCTTGGGTTTCTGAAGCCGTTTCTGGAAAATACCCGCGAAGAGCTGGAAATGATGTCGGCTCTACAGCTTGTGGGGCCATTTCAATTTTATCAAGCGATGATAAAGGCGATCACCAATTCGGGGGGAGAAGGCGGTTCCCTCATTCAGATCAGTTCGGCGACCGCGACCATCATGCTGAACGATCATGCGGCCTATATGGGTACAAAGGCAGCAACCGATCATATCATTCGCTGCATCGCGCACGAATTCGGTGAGCGCGGGATCAGAGCGAACAGCATTTCCCCCGGCCTGACCCGTACACCGATGACAGCGGGCGTCGATCAAGTCCCCGGATTGGTGGAATCTTTCGAAGCGCGCTATCCATTGGGGCGCATTGGCACGAGCGAAGATATCGCCGCAGCCGCCGTGTTCTTAGCCAGTGATGAATGCTATATGACCGGCGAAAATCTTCAGGTAAATGGTGGACTATGTCTGCGCGGAAATCCCACGCGCAAAGACCAGGAGCTGATGATGGGGGCCATCGCCGCCGCGTCCTGAAACATTACCGAATAAAGCCGGTTGCGCCGTCGGATTTTTCCGCCATGATGGTGCGATAATCCACCAGCATGAAGGCGGCTGACCTTGGTTGACATTTTAAGCCAGTTTCAAGGCCTGATCGGCATTGGTTTCATCCTGGCCACGGCCTGGTTGTTCAGCGAGAACCGCCAGCTAAAGCCGGGGTGGAAATGGATCATGGCGGCGGTCGTGCTGCAATTCATGCTGGCCATCGCCATTGTCAGAATCCCGTTCATCTGGGATATAATCAGCCTTGCCAATGCCGGTGTCCAAGCCATTGAAAAAGCGACGCTAGCCGGTTCCAGCTATATGTTCGGCTATGCAGGCGGCGCCGAATTGCCGTTCATTTTGAAAGACGGGGCACAGCCGCCGCTTATCATCGCTTTTCAGATATTACCGCTGGTCATCGTTTTTTCGGCGCTCGCGGCGTTGCTATGGCATTGGCGCGTGCTGCAATTTATCGTGCGCGGATTATCCTGGGCGCTGCGTAAATCGCTAGGGGTTAGCGGCGTTGTCGGGTTGAGCGGGGGCGCGAATATCTTTCTAGGCGTAGTGGAATCGCCGCTCGTCGTCCGGGCCTATTTTGACCGGATGAGCCGAGCAGAACTTTTCACGATCATGGTGCTCGCGATGTCGACCATTTCGGGCGCGATATTGGTGCTTTATGCGACCACGTTGGAAAAAACCGTGCCAAATGCGGTGGGGCATATGATCTCCGCATCGCTCATTTCTCTCCCCGCCGCCGTCCTTCTCGCGCGGCTTATCGTGCCAGGTAATGGCGATACCGCGGTTGACGATAAGCAGCCCGGCCTGAAATATGAAGGCAGTTTCGATGCGATTATTAAGGGCACGATGGACGGGGTACAGCTATTTCTGGCGGTCATTGCCGTTATCATCGTGATTTTCGCGTTTGTGGCCCTGATCGATCAGACACTTGCACTGTTGCCGTTTGTTTCCGGAGAGGTGCTGACATTGAAACGCATCTTTGGATGGATATTCGCGCCGCTCATGTGGATGATTGGTGTGCCGTGGGCTGAGGCTGGCGCTGCGGGTTCCCTGATGGGGACAAAGGCGATCCTCAACGAATATGTCGCTTATTTGGAATTGGCGGCGCTGCCAGCCGATAGTTTTAGTGCGAAAGGACAGCTCATTGTGACCTATGCGCTGTGCGGTGTGGCCAATTTGGCTAGCGTCGGTTTGATTATCTCTACCATCGGAACACTGTCGCCTGAACGCCGCGCAGAAGTGGCTGGACTGGGCATGAAAAGTTGGCTCGCGGGAAATGGGGCAACCGCGATGACCGGTGCGGTGATTGGTATTGTGACATGGGCTTAAATATCGGGAAGCCTGGCCATGCTTGACGCGAAGCTGCGCCCCTATATCGATCCGCCGTTAAATGCCGTCGGCCGAAAATTAGCAGGTTTTGGTATATCCGCCAATATGGTGACCGTCGCGGGTTTGCTGGTTGGCTTGGGCGGCGCCTTTGCAGTCTATGTGCAAAACTATTGGTGGGCGCTTCTTCTGATTATCCTGAGCCGGGTGCTCGACGGGCTGGACGGCGCGGTTGCCAGGGCGACGAAAAAGACGGCTTTCGGAGGTTATCTGGATATCGTCGCCGATTTCATTTTCTATGTCAGTATCCCTTTGGCGTTCGGCTATGCTGATCCGCATAATATGCCTTTTGCATTGGCGCTGATCGCGGCATTCACAATCACCGGGATCAGTTTTCTGGCCTATGCTGTAACCGCCGCCGAACAGGGCGCAGCGACCGAAGCGCACGGCGAAAAGAGCTTTTTCTATAGCACCGGCGTGGCAGAGGGGACGGAGACGATCCTGTTCTTCATCCTCATGTGCTCTTTGCCGCAATATTTTGACGTTCTGGCTTCGCTCTTCACCGGACTTTGTATCATAACCGTGCTGCAACGCACATTATTGGCCCGGAAAATGTTCAGATTGAAAAGCTGAATGGCAGATTTGCCGTTCAATACAGATATTGCGATATTCACATAAAGTGAGTTGGATCGAATAGCAGATGTCATGAACAACAATCCCGGAAATATCCCGCTGAGAAATCCAGATTTAACCCATCGATTGGAACCGCGGAAACCTCTAACTCGAATCCCTTAATCGATTGGTTGACGCGGTAACACCCATGCAAAACGCCTCTTATAGTATCCCGATGATTGGTGGTGTGGTGATCAATCGACTCCGGCAGGAGCCTGATAAATATCAGGAAATCAGAGATTTACGGGAAGAACCGGCATTGGTGTTTCGGGCGCTGGTTGCAGAAGGTATCAAATGTGGTGATTTGCCAAAAGACTAGGACATCCAATTGATCGGCGATTTATTAATGGCGATTACGGCTAGCGCAATGAGCACGGTCGCATTCTACAATCCCTCGCTGGATAACATGAATCCGATTGTCGCTTCGCTAAAGGCCTTGCTTCGCACAAGAGGCTGATCACCTATCAATCGTCCTGATATAAACATCAGTATGGCCACCGGATATTGTGTTGAACGGCTCGGCGATTTCTCGATTGAATAATAGTGTCTTTACACCATTCGCGGTTGGCTAAAACCGGCTTATTCTGTCTCAAAAGAGGCCATGGAGAAAGATGCAGGTTTTGGTTACCATCATGGCAGGCGTAAAGACGCTGATCCGCATTGCACTAGCCTATATCGCGGCCTGCATTGTTGCTTCATTCGGTATATTCTTGATCTCCATGCTCATGACCATTGGTCAGCCGCTGATGGAAGGCGTGACCTGGGCGGAGGATATTGCGAACCAGGCAGGTTATCTACCTCTGTTCGCTGCCTTTGCCGGAATCCTTGCTGCTCCCATCGCTCTGGTGGCGATATTTGTTTCCGAAGTTCGCAAAATCACCGGGCTATGGTTTTTCCTGCTTGCCGGAGCGGCAGCGGGGATCCCCATTCTATTTCGCGGCGACCAGATAATAGTGATGCGGGCCATGGAGGACTATCTTACGCTCGGTCCAATTGGAGCTGCAGCGGGTGCGGCGTTCTGGCTTGTACGCCACCGTAAATGGCCATCGTGGCAGAGGGTTTGATACGCTGGATCGATTGGGAGAGTTTGGTCATGAGGCGCTATCCTTCCTGCGGCAATAGGAATTAAGATCGCTGCCTAATAGCATTGCGCAGCCGCTGCAACGGGAGAATGAACCAATGCGGAATTTTCGTCGGCCGTTTCCCTCATTTCCCCGCAAGCGGCAACCCGGAGCGGCTAGCCGTCGCTAGGCGGTAATTTGAAAACCT
>CALKXX010000203.1 GCA_938003725.1 uncultured Sphingomonadaceae bacterium
AAGGCTCACACAAAGCGCGCCGGCTGCAGATATCGGGCTCGATTTTGAGCAGGTTTAGCATCGTGAATCAGTTGTTGGAGAAATGAAATGCGGCCAAAATCGATTTTGATCTTCGAGCGAATTTTTTTTGTTTCATTGGCACTGGGGGTTGTGAACAGTGCTCTAAATTGGAACAGTAGCTTGCAACAACTTGCGGCCGACCCTGCAACCGCAAATTTTGGATCAGGTTTCATGATTTTAACCCTGCTATTCACTTGGGGAATTTCTCTTCTATTTTGGTATTTTATTGCTCGTAAAGCTAGCAATGTAGCAAAGTGGATTTACACAATATTTTTTGCGATCGGCCTGTTGATGATGCCATTTACAATTATGCAATTCCCCCCCCTGGTTATGGTTCTCACATTGATCATTACCGCGTTGAGTTGCTACGCTCTTTATTTGTTGTTTCGACCCGATGCCAAAGAGTGGTTTGAAAATAAGGGTAAGATTGCCGACTTGGAAAAAACATTTGAGTAAAGTGCTTTTTCGACTGGTTCTGTCCGTTGCTACAGTTGCGTTCTCGGCAACGTCGGTCCTGGCCCAATCCTACCAATGCCGCGCACCATCCATCCTCAAACCCGCGCCCGCCGAACGCAAACCGGCTAGCGAACCACGCCGGGTTAAACCGATCACAAACTATCTATTGGCGCTCAGCTGGTCGCCCGAATTTTGCCGCACGCGTAAAGACAGCCGCCGTCATAAAACCCAGTGCAGCGGCGATGATGGCAGCTTCGCCTTCATCCTCCACGGCTTGTGGCCGGAAACACGCGGGCCTGCTTATCCGCAATGGTGCCGCGCGACCAAGGCGCTTCCGCCCGCCGAAGTGAAGCGCAATTTCTGTATGATCCCCTCGGCGAAGCTGATGGCACATGAATGGGCCAAGCACGGCACCTGTATGACCAAGCGACCGGAAACCTATTTCCGGATTTCGCGGGTGCTGTTTGACGCGGTGCGTTATCCGAACATGGACCGACTATCGCGTAAATCGCTGACCGCCGGGCAGCTCCGCAATGCTTTTGCGGCAACCAATGACGGGCTGGAACCCGATATGCTGCGGCTCAAAATCAACCGACGCGGCTGGTTGCAGGAAGTACGGCTATGTCTGGGCAAGAATTTTCGGCCAAGACGTTGCCCGGCCCATTTGCGCACCCAGCGACCCGATATGCAAATAAAGATATGGCGCGGGGCTTAGCTGGTAACGGACGAGAAGAGTTACCCCTCCAACGTCCGCGTGCCGGGATGATGTTTGTCCAGATGCTTGCGCACGATCTTTAGATTGCGGCTGTTGGAGCGCCAGAAAAAATCAAACACGTCCCCAACGACCGGCACGGTTCCCAGTGCGGTATCTATACCGACATTGGCCGCCATGCGGGTAAGTTGCATCTTTGACATGCCCAGATTGCGAGCCTCCCAAACGATATAGGCGCCCATTACCGCGGTCACGATATCGCCTATAACAGGGATTAATCCGACGAGGGAATCTATCCCGATTGGGCGATTTACACCAGGAATCACAAAGGCGCGTTCCAGCACCTTTTCCATCGCCTCCACCCGGTTGCGCACGGATTGGGGGTCCCTGCTGACATCAGGCAATTGTTCGGCAAGGCGCTTTAACTGTTCTTCGGAAATGGCCATATTTGGTCCTCCCTGTCCTATAACACTCATACACTTATGATATGGGTATTCCCACTAGCGGATTCAATGGATGCCAGCCACGCGGGTTGACCGCAAAGCCGCGCTGATTGGGCCGGGTGATCGACCATCTGATCGGCACACCTAGCGGGATATAGTTATAATGCTTGACCAGTAGAACCTCCGCTTCGGCATATAACCGTGCCTTGATTTCCAAGTTCGTGGCGGCGTCGGCCTCTGCAATTTTGTCATCCGCATCATTGATGCAAACTGGTGTCTGGTTACAGGTTAGCCGTGACAGGAACCATACGGCGCTGTCATAAGGGGCGATATCATCAATCAGCTGGGTGTCGCTTTCTGCATCCAAAGCGACCTTACGCGCATCCAGACCCACGCGGCGAAGATCCGATCTAATCCGCAGGAACAGGATGTCTGCACCGGCTGCATCGGGCAATGCAATGCGCAGGGGTTCAATGGGTTCGCCGGATGATCGCCAGCGACTAACATGCGCGCGGGCAAATTCTCGCCTTTCAGCCATGGTCATGGGTGTCCAGTCGGGGCGTGCGTTAATGCCCTCGACATTCAAGGCATCCGGAATGATCTTTTGACGGCTTTGCCAAGCGGTGACGTTAAAGGAAGTGAGCAGGGCCGGGCGGTCAATCGCCATCGCCAATATTTCCCGGTTTTCTGCAACCGCCCAAAATCCTGTTGCATTGAAGAATTTTAGTCCAAAAAGTCCGGCCACGGGATCAAGTCTTATCTGACCGGAGTCAATTCCGGCCTGTTCCACCAAAGGCAGATGGTGAAATTTCCCGCCGAGGATGACGTCGGTTTGCTGCTTGTTAAACCGCGCAATTGCCATTGCGGCGCCATCCATCCGCAGCCGAACCTCGCGTTCGTCTTCTTTCTCGCCTTCTTCCGAATTACGGGTTGTCGGGTCCTTAAAAACACCCAGTTGGAAGTCAGGTTTCTCACCATTTAACTGCATTGGGCCGGCACCGTGACCAGCCCGAAAAAGGCCCAATTCGGGTTGCGCCATTAACTGTAGGAAATTTGGT
>CALKXX010000204.1 GCA_938003725.1 uncultured Sphingomonadaceae bacterium
TTTGGTGGAGCGCAGCGGACAGCAAGTCGACATCTACGTCACAACCCTCTCCGGATCGCTGCGCGTCCAGCAACGCCGCTAGCAATCCAACGGCCATTTGCGTGCCGGACATGAAGTCGACCATCGACAAACCAAAGCGGACGGGCGGACCATCCGGCTCGCCGGTGAGCGAGCAGAAGCCGGCCTCGGCCTGCATCAGATAATCATATCCTGGCCATTTCGCGCGTTCATTGTCTCTTCCATAAGCGGAGACATGGGCGCAGACGATAGCCGGGTTTACGGATTTCAAGCTGTTATAATCCAGGCCAATTTTCGCTGGCACATCGCCTCGTAAATTATTCGCCATCACATGCGATTTCTCGACCAGTTGGTGAAGAATTTCCAAACCTTCTGCGGTACGCAAATCTAGCGTTAAAGAGCGCTTGTTTAGGTTAAAGCTTTGAAAGTACAGACTTTCCTGCTCGCGCAACCAATGCGGACCAACATGACGCGCTGTGTCTCCGCCCTTTGGCGGTTCGATCTTGATAACGTCCGCACCCAGCTGCGCCAGGAACATAGTACCGTAAGGACCGGCACCATATTGCTCAGCGGAGAGAATCCGAAAACCCCTTAGAGGCTGCTTAACGCTCAAGCCGGATTCCTCTTTACCCATTGTTTGGAAATAATCATTCGCTGCATCTCATTGGTACCTTCCCCGATGCACATCAGCAAGCTGTCGCGATAATAGCGCTCGATCTCATATTCTTTGGAATAAGCATAGCCGCCATGAACCCGCATGGCTTCCTCTGAATTTCGAACGGCAGCTTCGGAGGCGAAATATTTCGCCATGCCGGCCTGCATATCACAGCGTTCTCCGCGATCATAAGTTTCCGCGGCGTCGGTTGTGAGCAGTTCCGCAGCCCGTGCACGCGTAACCATTTCGCCCAGTTTTAACTGAATTGCCTGATGCTCACAAATCGGCTTGCCCATGGTTTCTCGCAATTGGGCATATTCGGTTGCCAGCCGAAGTGACCCCTGTGCCAGCCCGACCCCGCGCGCAGCAACGTTTATACGTCCGAGTTCAAGTCCGCCCGTCGCTTGGAAAAATCCATGACCCTCCTCGCCGCCGATCAAGTTTTTCGCGGGGATACGATAGTTGTCGAAAATCAACTCGGCACTATCAATACCTTTATATCCCAGTTTTTCGAATTTCTTACCCACCGCAAATCCATCACCTTTTGGCGCGATCATCAAACTCATGCCCTTATATCTTGGGTCCGCTTTCGGGTCGGTCTTCACCAGCAAGGCAAAACATCCGCCTTTAATGCCGTTCGAAATCCATGTTTTGGTGCCGTTGATCACATAATCGTCGCCATCACGAACGGCCGTGGTTCGAATGGCTTGCAGATCGGTGCCAGCATTCGGCTCGGTCAGCGCCAATCCTCCACGAATTTCGCCACTAGCAAATTTTGGAAGCCATTCCTGTTTCTGCTCCGCAGTTCCAAACCGTTCAACCGCTGCGGCCATAATCAAGTGCGAATTGAATATTCCAGTAATCGCCATCCAATAGGACGAAATATAGGTCACGATTTTCGCATAGGTTGTCGCCGGCAACCCCAAGCCGCCATATTCCTGCCCAATGGTAGCACCAAACAAGCCCATTTCAGCCATCTGTCCAACCAGTTTTTCGGGCCAGATATCACCATGGTCATGCTCCATCACGACTGGCTTGACTTCGCCTTCTACCCATTTTTCAATGGCATCCATGAACGCGCGTTCATCCTCTGGATCTATAGTGCGCGGAATAAAATCTTCTGCCGAAACTTTAGCCAGACTGGCCATGGTCATACTCCTGAAAATCAACGAACCGCTGCGCCACGGCAGCAGAACATAAAATCGCTTTAATCGTCTGCGTTACCAAAGCCGCGCCGCCAAATCAGCATCGTTCGCTCAAATGTGCACACCACTTTGTCATCTTGGTTTTTGCCGATGGTCTTTATGGTCACAATACCTTGCTCGGGTCTTGAACTGGACTCGCGTTTGTCCAAAACTTCACTCTCTGCGTAAAGCGTATCTTCGCAAAACAGCGGATGGGTCATCTTGATCTTGTCCCAACCGAGATTGGCAACGGCTTTCTGACTGGTATCAGATACGCTCATCCCGACCATCAGCGCAACAGTCAACGGAGAACAAACCAATGGCTTTTTGAATTCTGTGTTCTTTGCAAATTCATAGTCAAAATGCAGCGGATGCGTGTTCATTGTCAGCAATGTGAAATGGACATTGTCCGTGTGTGTGATCGTCCGCCCGGGACGATGTTCGTAGATATGCCCCACCTCAAAATCTTCGAAATAACGTCCGAACGTTTCCCGAAACCTGCCCGGACTGACTTCAATAACTCCATCACGCATCTGTTACTTCCTTTTGATCCACAATTATCTCGTTCTACACCGTAGCAACCAAACGCCGATAGCGTTTCATCACGGGGGCCTCCAACATCTTGCCGTTATGACTAATCGCTTTGCCGCCCGCGGCATCATAGGATGCGATCGCTTCTTTGGCTTCGGCAATTTCCGCGTCACTGGGCCGCATAGCAGATTGAATAGCAGCCAGTTGTTTGGGATGAATAGCGGCCTTCGCATGGAAACCGAGTGTCTTCGCCCTTCTGGATTCTTCGGCGAGACCGTCTTGATTGCTCATATCAATATAGGGAACGTCGATTGCCATGGTTTGAGCGGATGCACAGCACATGATGAAAGCACTGCGCGCTGCCAATAGCGGCTCCCATTCCAGCTTGGTCCCCAGCTCTGCCGAAAAATCCCCGCCACCGAACATCATGGCCGCAACGCCTTTGCTGCTCGCAATCTCGTCACCGGCACGCAGACCCTTTACTGTTTCGATCAGCGGAACCAATCCATCAACCCGGTCGCCCAGAATTGCCTGAGCGATGCCCACCTCGGCAGCACTTTCGATCATGGGTAAAAAGACCATTGAGGGCACATGGTCGCTCGCCGCCAAAGCCAGCAGATCCGAAAGACCAGCCCGTGTTTTCAACCCATTGATACGGACAGCAGTTTTTGTGCGCTCTAGCGTCGTCAAAGCCTTTAGAACATCGTCCCTAGCGCTATCCTTCTGGTCAGCAGGAACAGAATCTTCCAAGTCAATGCAGATCAAATCGGCACCACTGGACGCAGCCTTCTCATAGCGTTCCGGGTGGTTCGCAGGCACAAATAAAAAGTTGGTAAAACGGGTCATATCTTTAACTAGACGAAAATCCTTCTATGGTCCCTTCACAATTTGTCCGGACAAATCTAAAGTCAATAAGAAATTGAAAATAATTCATCCTAACCGCTTTAGGAGAGCAATCCGTGAAAAGAAGTTTCAAACGATATTCCGCAATCGCTGCCCTTGCGGCAGCTGTCCTTGCGACCTCCGCTTCGGCAAGAACGCTTGATCCCAAAAAACCGGAAGATGCTCTTGAGATTATGAAACGCACGCAATGCGGCGAAGCTGATGGCGTGCCGGCGGTCTATCATTGGTCCGGCAAAGTCTATTCCCGAGTCCAAGGAGAGCCGGATCGCCATCTATTTAACGGCGAAGGTATGAATGTCCGGCAATGCGTCAAAATCACTGATCCCAAGCGCGGGACAGGATATCGCCAGGTTAGCCGTGAAGTGATGTTCTATCTTGATCCCAAAACAAATCAGGTTTTGCGTAGTTGGGAAAACCCATGGACTGATGAGACCGTCAAGGTGATGGGCATCCCAGACGAGCCAAAGCCAGACGCCTCCAACGACCCAGGCAAGTACCAATGCCCAACCGGGTAAATCCCACCAGCCGCCCGCATCGACCATTGTCAATGTAACAGGCACCATCAACGCCCAGGCCGAACGCGGAACCATGTCTAGATTGACGAACAGCTGTAGCAAAACCAAACGTTGCGGGAGATCATATTGTGCACGTTTGCGAAAATGTTGACCGAGCATAAAAACGCCAACATCGGCGCCCAGCCAAAGGACAAAAAGCAGCAGATGGATGTAAACCAGAATCTGATAGTAAGTCACTGTCATCATTCTACCCTTTGCTCATCACACAGCGTACGCTTAAACAATTTGCCATCTTTGAACCATTGCCATGTCCTCGATCGGTAATTGCCGCTGTCACCCATGCAGATTATTTCATAGAAATTAGCGCCGGGATCATCCTTGCGATTTAGGTTCAAAAGAATCAGGCCGAAATCAGTTTCCCAGCTACATCCGTCAAAACTATCATTGTCCCACCAAAGCTTGTTTTCGCGCAATTCCCCGTTCAACACGGACCTATATTCCCGGCCATCATCCCACTGGAACAGATTTTTCTGGATATAACCAAACGGACCTTCAGTGGGGAAAATACATTCGACCCGCGATCTATGATTCTCAATTGCATTATTGTCGAGATCGACATGCCGGTAGACACCTTCCCAGACACCCGCATGTTTGACCATCGCCGGCATAATATCTGCCAATAGTGGTTTTGCATTCATCTCGCTCGCCTTCGGCCAACTGACTTGGTTCGCAGGTTGTTAAGAGACAAAGCAATAGCAGCCCAACAACCATTTATGGACTTTACACAGCCATTGATTGTGCTCATGCTTATCAGAAGGAGAACCAATGAGAGAACCTGACCTTCGCGCGAGATTCATCAAACCGTCTATGGATCCGCAAAAACTCCAACACTTTCTATCGGTCTACGACACCGGCAGTTTCTCCCGGGCGGCCAAAAGCAACGATGTCAGTCAGCAAGCCGTTTCAAAAAGCGTGGCCAAATTGGAAGAAAGCCTAGGAATCAAGTTGTTTGAAAGAGGGGCATACGGGGCGGAGCCAACGAACTTTGGTCACGCATTGGCACGTAGAGCAAAGGTCATTACCGCTGAAACGCGTCTGGCAGCCGCCGAAATCAGTGCCTTGCGAGGCGCGGATCGCGGCTATGTCAGAATTGGCCTCGGTTGGTCTTTTCTAACCCGCATAGCGCCGATGATGATTACTCGATTCAGTGACAAGCAACCCGGCATTACTTTGAGCATCACATCCGGCGACTCTCGCACGTTGTTCGACAAATTGCTGCGCGGTGAAGTAGAGTTTGTGGCGAGCGCTCCACCAACCGAAATGGAGCTCGATAGCGCGCTAGAGACCGTCGAACTGTTTGATGACCGGGATGCAATCGTGATGCGCAAGGACCATCCGCTTGCAAGAAAAGACACCGTCTCGCTTGAAAATCTTGCCCAACAAACTTGGCTGCTCTCAATGCAGTTACAGATGCAATGGAACCGGATATGCAATGTCTTTCTGGCCGCTGGGCTCACGCCGCCTACAAGATATGTTGACATGGATTCCGTGATACTGGCCAAGTCGACGTTGCTACAGAGCGATTCTATAATGCTTTTGGCGAAAGAACTTTTCGCAACCGAAGAGGAACGTGCCCAATATCATATTCTCGAAGGAACGGAACTTCCTGTACCCCGCACAGCCTACTTTACCACCCGCCGTAACTCGGTTCTGCAACCTGCCGCACAACATCTGAAAAATGAACTGGTATCGGCATGCCGCTCCGTCGTTGGGTTAAATCAATTGCGCGGATTGACTGTAGCAAAAAAACCATAGCCAACCTGTAAAATCAATTTAGTTGTAGCATATTCCTGATTGGTTGTTGGTAAAATAGCTTCTCGCCTGACTAGCCAGTGTAGACGAAAAATTTGTCCGGACAATAAGTCGCGATCGGGAGACAATCAATGAAAAAGACACTTCTCGCCACCACTGCAATAGCCTGTATAGCCACATCTAGCCCCGTTCTTGCACAAGAAGGTGATGCAGAGGAAACCGCCAATGAAGGCGGATTAAATGTCATTGTTGTGACCGCACAGCGGCGAGAAGAAAGCGTCCAGGACATCCCGATCGCAATTAGTGCTTTCTCCGCCGAAGAGTTGGAGACAAGGGGCGTATCCAACGCGCTGGAGGTAACGCAATTTGTTCCTAACCTGGTTGGCCTCAATAACACCGGGTTGGGCACCGCAAACTCGTATTTCTTGCGCGGGGTGGGCAATACTGAATCCATAGCCACATTCGATCCGCCGATCGGAACCTATGTCGATGACATCTATATGTCTCGCCAAAATGCGAATAACTTGTCCTTTTTCGACATTGAGCGGTTGGAAGTTTTACGCGGGCCACAAGGAACATTGTTCGGAAGAAACACAACCGGTGGTGCGATTAACGTCATCATGAAAGAACCCGGCGATGAATTCGCTGGTTATGCAGAAATTGGCTATGGCAGCTATGAACGCTTTTTGGCCCGCGCCTCCGTTGACATTCCCTTGGCGGACAGCTTCGCGGTAAAAGTTTCCGGCTATTGGCAGGACGACGATGGCTATGCACAGAACACCACCAATGGTGAGCGCATAAACGAAAATGACGGCTGGGGCGTAAGGTTGGGGATTCGCGGTGAATTGTCCGAAAATGCCAGGTGGACGGCCTCTTACATCCATACCAGTGCCAATGCTGGCAATACGCTGAACTTTGATTGTGACCCGGCCAATCCAACCAATTGCAGTGGCCGGTTTGTGACCACCGGTTTGTCACAGTCGGGTAATTTCAATGGCATCCTAACCGGGCCGAAAAGTAATTTCGGTTTGGGCAATGATGTTGAAATGGATTTTGTATCATCGAACCTCGAATTCAATTTCGGTGATATCGACGTTAACCTGATCACCGGGTTCATAGATTTACGGCAAAATTTCGCATTGGATTTTGCCGATGGGCGCGGTTTGCCGAGCACGGCAAATCCCATTCCACCCGTGCTCGGTTTTACCAACGGAGGCTTTACGATATCAAACGAAGGTGAACATACGCAGTTTACCCAAGAGATAAAGGTTAGCGGTTCACTGGCCGATGGCCTAATCGATTTTGTGGGCGGAGTTTACTATTTCGAGGAAGATAATCGAACCGACTTCGGTGATATTTTCTCACTCAACCTTCCATTTGCTCCGGCTCCGACAGGCTTCCCATTGGTCTTGGCTGACCGCGAAATCCGCAATGAAACAACCGCTTGGGCAGGATATCTTCAAGCGGACGTTAATTTTACGGATCGATTGAAATTGACCGCCGGGATCCGCTATACCGATGAAGAGAAAACCTTTGCAGTGCGCGATAACCGACCAACCGTAGGCACCAATGCTGCTGGACAGAATACCTGTTTCGGTCCCTTCCAGTTTGCTCCCAGCACTTGTATCGACAGCGTCAACCTGATCGCCAATAACGGGTTGGCGATTCCGCAAACCCAAGATACAAAAATCTGGACACCCAGATTTGCCATAAATTTTGACGTCAATGATGACGTGCTGGTTTTTGCGTCGGCCACTAGAGGTTTCAAGTCTGGCGGATGGAATGCCCGGGGAACCTCTCCAAGCGAGCTACTGCCATTTGGTCCGGAAACAGCGTGGAGTTATGAAGCCGGATTCAAATCGGAATTTCTTGATCGCCGCGTTCGGCTAAATGTGACTGCCTTTTATCTGGATGTGGGCGATTTGCAGACCCCTTCGGCCTTCATTCGCCCGGACGGTTCGTTGGCGTTCATCACACGAAACTTTGCCGACTATCGAAACAAGGGCATCGAAGTTGAATTGAACACCGCGCCAATTGACGGTTTAAATATTTTCGGTTCGTTGGGATATCAGGACGATAATTATCGCATCGATCAAAATGCACCGGGATTGGATCCATTTGGAGTACAGTCCGTCGCGGCGCAGCAAACAGCTTGTTTGGCACAAATTGCCGGCGGCTTGGTTCCAAATCTTGCGGGAGCCGATACAGCCGCATCCTGCGGCGTGGGTATCGTGGCGCCGGATGGCTCAATTGCCGAACCCGTGCGTACGCCGGATTGGACCATTGCATTGGGCATGAGCTACACCGCTGAATTCGGCGGCGGTATGTCTCTAATCCCCTCGGTAAACGCCAATTGGCGGAGCAGCAGCGAAACGGGCACAAGCCAAGTCAGCTTGTTTAACCAGCCTGTTACCGGCTCTGTCACAGGGACCGTTTTCCCTTCGAATACTCTAGGCGATGGACAGTTTATTACTGGCTCCTTCTCTGAAGATCGCTGGATCTTCAATGCAGGGCTGGCTCTGAAAAGCGAGGCTGGCTGGTCGATCACCGCGGAGTGCAAAAACTGTTTTGATCAGGAATCGGTTGAATCGACTTTGGCCAATTACAGCTATCTCAATCCACCGCGCACATTCTTGATCAAGGGACGTTTTGATTTCTAGCTTTTGGTCAACAGCTTGCCGCACATGACCGGCGATAGACACGCGGTGAACCGTTCTGATTTTGTTGCGCGTCGCCGGTTGATCGCGTTGGCTTTGTCGGCTGCTGCAATGGGTTCTTTGTCCAGCTGCGTCGCCACAAGGAAACAAAAGCCCGATCCGGGAAAAGCGGTGGAGCCGAGTAGAGGCCCGCAAACGTTCCTTTTGGTTCACGGCGCTTGGCACGGCGGATGGTGCTGGGACCTTGTTCGTGCACGGCTAGAAAAGCTCGGCCACAGGGTAATTTCTCCAACATTGCCCGGACTAGGCCCCCGCGCGGCGGAACTGAACGCTTCGACCGGATTGCAAACCCACATAGATGATGTGATCGCATTGATTGAGCGAGACAAGCTCAACAATTTTGTTCTGGTCGGCCACAGCTATGGCGGGATGGTTATCACCGGCATCGCAGACCGTATGAAGGAACGCATCAAGCATATCGTCTATCTTGATGCCGCGCTGCCAAAGGACGGCCAATCGATGATAAGTTATGGGCCACCAAAAACGGATATGGAAATAAAGGAAATTTCTGCACAATTGCGTCGATTGGCACCCGGCGGCTTGGCCATGGCGGTCTTTCCGCCGGAGCTCTTGGGGATTCCTCGCGACCATCCGCAATATGAGTGGGTAAAATCACAATTGACGCCGCATCCGCTAAAGAGTTGGTTAGACGAAATTTCGCTATCCAATGGCGGCGAAACAGGTATGGATAGAACATACATACACTGTACCGACCCTGTTCTGCCCCGAACAAATTTTCCCTATATCGCAAATCAGACGCGCAATCACCCCGAATGGCAATATCATGAACTAAAGACAGGCCATGATGCGATGATTACCGCACCGGATGAAGTATCGGATTTGCTGGAAAATGTTTTGATATCTTGAAATATATCTATGGTTTTTCTGGTACAATGGAGAGAGCATACTATAGTTGTCCGGACAAATGTTAAAAACATGGGTGCCAATGGCTGAGAATGTTGAAAATCGCGGTGAATTCGCAATGGGTTGGAAAGTGCTTCTCGCAGGCGTCCTGGGCGTTGCGTGCGGTGCCTCACCTATTCCATTTAACGTTATCGGATTTACCGTAGAACCGATGATCGCGGAGTTTGGCTGGAGCCGGACACAAATATTATTTCCGATTACAATATTCGGAATAATCGCGGCGCTGCTGGCTCCATTTTTCGGTTCACTTGCGGACAAATATGGCGTTCGCAAAGTCGCCCTATATTCGCTTCTCGCCTTTGGACTGTCCTTTGCAGCCATTGCGTTAACACCAACGGCTCAGGCTACCTCAACGCTTTATATCTACTACGCCCTTTGGGTAATAGTGGGGCTAATCGGGATTGGCTCGACACCCGTCAGTTGGAGCCGGGCGATCAATCTCTGGTTTTTCAAGAATCGCGGGCTTGCGCTGGGCATATTACTTCTCGGCACCAGCCTTGCCGCCATTGTTGTTCCAAAGCTCGCCGTGTGGGCGATTGAAAATTACGGTTGGCGCAACATGTTCGCGATCGTGGCCATATTGCCTTTGCTGATCGCCCTGCCAATCGGGTATTTTCTATTTCGGGAACCGGAACCTGACGAGCGGCCAAAAGCAATATTAAGCGATAGCGGAAACCTGACAGGCGTTACCCTTGGTACGGCGATGAAAGACTATCGTTTCTGGCTAATCTGGGCTTCTATTGCAGTAATCTCGACGGCCTTTGGCGGTGCGTTTATAAATATGGCGGCGATGCTATCGGATCGCGGGCTTGACGCCCAAACAGCGGCTTCCGTCATGGGTATTCTTGGCATCGGAATATTATCTGGCCGTATCATAACCGGGGCACTGCTGGACAGGTTTTGGCAAGGCATCGTTGGCTTTCCGTTATTATGTCTGCCAGCCA
>CALKXX010000205.1 GCA_938003725.1 uncultured Sphingomonadaceae bacterium
CATCCCGGCAAGTTTTATGCGTTGCCGCAGGCGCCGCAAATGTTCAAACAGATGTTGATGGTTGCCGGTTTTGACCGCTACTTTCAGATCGCACCTTGCTTCCGCGACGAAGATGCCAGGGCAGATCGTTCGCCTGGCGAATTCTATCAACTCGATTTGGAAATGAGTTTTGTAACCCAGGAAGATGTGTTTCAGGCGTTGGAGCCAGTTTTAGCAGGCGTGTTCGAAGAGTTCGCAGATGGACGTAGTGTGACACCAGCGGGAGAGTTCCCGCGCATCCCATACAAAGAATCTATGCTAAAATATGGCTCGGACAAGCCAGATTTACGTAACCCGATCATCATTCAGGACGTGAGCGAGCATTTTTTGGGTTCGGGCTTTGGTCTGTTTGATAAAATTACCTCAACCGGCGGAACCGTGCGGGCTTTTGTTGCGCCGGGAGCGGGTAAGAACAGCCGTAAATTCTTCGACGATATGAACAACTGGGCCCGCGGCGAAGGCTTTGCCGGACTTGGTTATATCAACATGAAAGAAGGCAATGCGGGCGGGCCGATTGCAAAAAATCATGGTGAAGAAGGTACGGCCAAATTACTAGCAGATCTGGGTTGTGGACCGGATGACGGTGTCTTCTTCGCAGCCGGTAAAGAAGCCGATGCGGCGAAGCTTGCAGGGGTGGCACGCACGCGAGCTGCAGAGAAGTTGGACCTTATCAATCAAGATGAGTTCAAATTTTGCTGGGTCGTAGATTACCCAATGTATGAATATGACGAAGACCTGAAAAAGCTGGATTTCTCTCACAATCCATTTTCAATGCCGCAGGGTGAATTGGAGGCGCTGGAGACTAAAGACCCGCTCGATATTCTCGCTTGGCAATATGATATTGTATGCAATGGCATCGAACTGTCATCGGGAGCGATCCGAAACCATCGCCCTGACATTATGTACAAAGCTTTTGAGATTGCGGGTTATGACAAGGCCGCTGTGGATAGCGAATTTTCCGGCATGATCAACGCGCTGAAATACGGTGCGCCGCCCCATGGCGGTTCGGCACCGGGTGTTGACCGGATCGTGATGTTGTTGGCGGATGAGCCCAATATTCGCGAAGTGGTGTTGTTCCCGATGAATCAAAAGGCAGAAGACCTGATGATGAGTGCGCCGAGTGGTGTTTCGCAGAAACAGTTGCGCGAATTGCATATTCGTGTGGTTGAGCCGCCGAAAGAGTCGTAACCTCAAATCCGTTAGTGGTGAGTCTGCCGAACCACGTTTATTGGATTGAATGCGTCTTTCGACAAGCTCAGGACTATCGGAATCTATGAACCAACCTGTTGAAAAACGTTTTAAAAATGGCACCACCGATCTTTGCTATTTCGAATGGGGCGACCCTGCTGATCAGACTATAGTTATGCTCCATGCGACCGGTTTCCACGCGCGGTGCTGGGACAAGGTTATCATGGCGCTTCCACGAGGCTACCATGTTATCGCGGTTGATACCCGTGGCCATGGGCGTAGCAGCAAACCCGATAGCCTGAGCGACTGGCAACAAACCGCCATGGCCGCTGCATCGTTGATCGACGGGCTGGACCTTCAACAAGTTGTCGGTGTTGGCCATAGTATGGGCGGCTTTTCTGTGGTTCTCGCGGCTGCGAAACATCAGGAGCGATTTGAACGACTGGTTCTTGTTGATCCAACGATTACCGAAGTGGAAAGATATGACTCTGACCAGTCTCCCGCAGATGTTGATCCATTAGATCACCCGGTTTCGCGCAGGCGCAATGTTTGGGATTCCGCACAAGATTTTTTCGATCATTTGAAGGACCGTTCGCCATATAGTCTCTGGAAATCGGAAGTTCTGATGGATTATTGCCAATATGGTTTGTTGCCCGCGAAGGATGGAGGTCATCTGGAGCTTGCTTGTCCGCCAAGACTGGAAGCCTCCGTTTATATGGGATTTCCCTGCTTCAATCCTTATCCGCTACTACCGGACGTCGCGATCCCAATGACCATTTTGCGCGCCAAATTCAATGAGCGGCAAAGTGATATGGATTTCACCAATTCCCCGACATGGCCCGGACTTTCGGGCGTTTTTCCAGATGCACGGGATATTCATCTTCCGGAATTGACCCATTTTATGCCGATGCAGGAGCCCGAACTGATTGCCGGTTATATTGCAGAAGGGTGATTGTTACGGTTAACCCGTTGGCGATTGTGCGGTGTTTCGATTAAAGTGAACCTATGACTATAGAACTTTCCGATTTTGAATCCGGCGACAAATATGACGGCGATTACTCCGATGCATTGAAAGAACTGCAAGAGCGCCTTTCACGTATTCAGGCGAAGCATATTATTCATGGATGCCGTTCAATCATTGTGATGCAGGGATGGGATGCCGCAGGGAAAGGCGGAGCCATCCGCCGCATGGTTGCGGAATGGGACCCGCGCTATTTTGAAGTGCACCCCATTGGCGCGCCGACAAAGGAAGCAAAAGACCGGCATTTCCTCTGGCGGTTTTGGAAGCGTTTGCCGGGTAATCGGGAAATCGGAATTTTCGACCGCAGCTGGTACGGGCGCGTGCTGGTCGAGCGTGTGGAAGGTTTTTGCACCGAAGCAGAGTGGAAACGCGGATATGATGAAATTAATGAATTTGAATCGCAGCAAATCGACAGCGGCACGAACCTGATAAAATTGTTCTTTCACACGACGCAGCATACGCAGGATAAACGCTTTGCGGACCGGTTGAATACTCCGGAGAAACGGTGGAAGATTACCGAAGAAGATTTTCGTAATCGCGACAAACGCAAAGAATATTTAACGGCAATACAGGATATGTTTGAATTTACCGACACACGTTGGGCACCTTGGAAAGTGATTGATGGCAACAACAAGAAAGCCGCAAGAATAGCGGCGCTAACCTATGTTGCCGAAACGCTGGACGAGGCACTACCCGATGATTTGCCGGATGCTGATCCGGCACTTGTCAAATTGGCTAAAGAGGCATTTGGCTATAAAACCTGATTAGGTTTAGCCATCCGGAAAAAGGCCTTTTCTATATTTGATCCAGCTAGCCATCCGGCTTTTGATCGCTTCTTTGCGGTCACCCGATACCGTTTCAGGATTTTCTTCTTCCGGGTCTTTTGCCAAATTATACGCAACCAGGTCACCCTCACGTCCGCGTAGCACAAATTTCTGATCACCTTCCCGGTATCCCACCATAACATTCGCAATCAAAGAGAAGAAATAGGCCCGTGGAGGCTTGTTCGGATCGAACAAACTACGGCCTTGCCAGCTTTTCTCTTGTGCAATGTTCAGGATGTCCAAAATGGTGGGCGCAATGTCCACCAGGCCACCAATTCGATCATTTATGCGCGGTTGATCTGTATCACCGAAATATTTGGGATTGCTGATCAGGAAGGGGATGTTGACCTGTTCTTCAAATACCGATGCGCCATGGGCGAAATGTCCACGTTCACCGAAGCTTTCTCCATGATCGGAAGTGAGTATTATGATACTATTTTCGAGTATTTCTTTTTTGCGCAAATGTTCAACGACTCGGCCGATTTGAGCATCGGTGCCGTGCAGTGACTGCAAGAATTTCTGCTCATTCTTGTTCGCTCCAGCATTTGCGTCAGCCGGTGTCTCGGAATAATATGGGTGATGGGTATTTGTATACCACAGCCACATAAAGAAAGGCTTGGTCCGTTTGTCACTGGACAGCCATTCAAGTGCTGCATCGGTACTGCATCGATCCCCCAAATGTGCGTAGCGGTCCAGCATGTCGTCAGCTACTCCGGTGCATTCAAAGTCCCGACTTTCGCCAACATAGTCAAAACCGCCTTTGACAAGGAAATCATAGATGCCGGCCAGTTTGATATCACCGGTCATGAAGTGTGCGGTCTCATATCCGGCTTCTTTTAACGGTACACTGATCGGTATGCTCTGCGCTTCTTCCAACACGCGGGTATCAAATTCCGCTGCAAACCCGGGATAGATGGATGTCGCCATGGTCAGTTGTGATTTGGCTGAAACAGGGGTGTGGGCATAGAAATTGGTAAAATAGGTGCCGTCGTCCATCAGCGCATTGATATTGGGTGTAGAGGCTAGTCGCGATTGCCGGTTGGCAGGATCAATATAACGTGCGGAAACCGAATCCATGACAATGAAGATAATATTGGGCTTGTCGCCAATGGATTTGTTGAAATAAGATTTGGCACCGCCCGTTTCCCAGTCAGAATTGGATGTCAATTTGGTCACATCGTCAAGATGTTCTTTGCCGAACATATTCTCTTGCAACGCTACCCTTAGCGGGGTGATCGTTCGGTATTCGGCGCTGATGACATGGCTAGGATATAACAGAGCGCTTGCAGCGGCGGACATTCCCAACACAGCTAGAACGGATCGACGAATCGCAGTCGGGGCGAACCGAATGATCAATTTCCAAACTCCAAAAGCGATAAGCGGGGCAATGACCATTGCGCTAGCAACAAAGGCGATGCCGCTCAGCGATAGCAGATTGAACAAAGAGATTCGTAAGGTGAGCGACGAGGAATCATCGAGATAAGCCCACCAGCTTGTGCTAATGGGGAAGCCCATGCGCACCAATGACAGCGCATTTAATGCAAATAGAACAATCAGCATGACTTGGAATGCAGTGTAGGCGGCTGTGATAACAACCCGCCGCCTTCGCGGCCCAAAAGGATAGGCGAGCGACTTATAAATGAAGAATGCGGCTGCGATCAGCAGTAGGTCCTCAAACGCACTGCCAAGAATATTGGGTATTAGTTCAAAGATATTTTCGTGACGATCGGCGGTTGTGAGCGGGCTTTTTAGCCAGATCGTACCGCGGCTGGTCAATGCCGATGCCGCAGCGGCCAACGCTAACCCAAAGGCAGAGCCCTTGTACCAGGCGCTAATCTTTTGCCGCTTTCGCACCCGATATTTCCAAGAATTATTTGCGATAACCCAATAGCTGTCTAACCAACTAAGCGAGACCTAGCAGTCAAACCCAGCTAGTCAAAATAGTTTTCGACCGGAATATTGAAGCGTCAAAACATCGACACGAAATAGGCTAACTCTAACCCTTGTAATTTTTGCCGATATACCGGGTTAGAGGGGTGTCCGTCCGATATTTGGGGCCGCGTGGATTCAATGTGTCATAGACCACCGCATTCTCCAATACCCGCTTCACATAGTTGCGGGTCTCTGAGATAGGGATTTCCTCGATCCACTTGATCCAGTCAATCCCGCCCATGCGCGGATCACCGTTGCGGCGCAACCACTTGTTCACATTGCCGGGTCCGGCATTATAAGCTGCGAACGCCAAAGGATAGGAACCACCATAATAATCAAGCATCCGCAGGATATAGCCGCTACCCAGTTTCACATTATATTGGGGATCGGTGGTCAATGCTGACAAATTATAGCGAAGGCCGGTCTTTCCAGCCTGCTCTCTGGCCGTCCCGGGGATAAGCTGCATTAGCCCGCGTGCATTGGCGTGACTGACGGCCCCCACCGCGAATTGACTTTCCTGCCTTGTGATCGCATGAATTTCCGTCCAGCTATTCTCATAGCCAAAAGGGACTTTCAGTGTTGGAAACAAAGTGGCGTCTGTTGCCCCGCCGGTTGCGCCCAAGCTGCTAATGCCATTGATGACACCAAGGTCTTTCTGATTGATACGCGCAGAAAGGTCGCTGATCAAAGCATAGTCTTTCGGGGTTTTCGCATTAAAGGCTAGCGCGCGATAAAAACGGATTTGTTCGCGCCATGGTGCCCCGCGTGCAGAAGATTTCGTGGCAAGGACCAAGGGTTGATTGTCGAACGCACGGCGTTCTTCATCGGTAATCTCGACGGCGGGCTTGCGGGTAAACGACGGCAAAGCTCGGCCCAAACGCTCATGAGCAAGTTGACCATAAAAATAGGCAGGGAATTGCGCTGCCTTTTCGAAATAAGCATTGGCTTGATCGGTCTGTCCCGCTTCTGCGGACGCGCGTCCCGCCCAGTAATATCCTTTTGAACGGATATTGGGCGAATTATAGGATCGTGCATAGCGGTCAAACATGGCTACCGCCTTGGCTGGCTGACGCTGGCCGTACAGCGCAGCGTTGCCGGCTAGCCACGTAAGATCCGAATATTTGTCTCTTACCCGGCTGTTTTGTTCGGCGATATCGGTGGATTCAGCATAAGCATCGTCCACTTTGGACCCGATATTATAGGCGGTTGACCACTGCCGGTCATTATAAGCAGCTTTTGCGTTGATCAATTTTGCCTCAAACCAGGTTGCCGGTACCACCGGTTTTACGCGCAGCGCCGGGCGTGTTGCGAGGAGCTGTCTAGCGGCGGAGCTTTGGCCTTTGTTGCGCAAATAACGTGCCCTGTCCGCCAGATATCCGGCATCATCTCTTGCAATGGAACCAACGGCACTGGCCTTGCTGTTGGCATCCGGTGCTTCCGTGAGCTGTGCCAAACGAGCATCGAATATGGCTCGCCGTGCAGATGACGTAAAGCCAAGTTGGCGTCTTGCCGAACGTGTGGCCCTTGCCCAAAGCAAAGCATCCATCCTGGTATCGTGATCGTCCATGGTAAGCACAGAGCTGAAGCGACTGACAATTGCCGACTCATCCTCGTCTGTCAGTGTCCCGCCGCGCCAAGCCTTTTTGGCCCACGCATTTGCTTTGTCGCTTTGCCCGGAAGATTTTAGCGCAACGGCATATTTGGCAGCACCGGCATTGGTAATTGGATCGAAACGTTCAAAAAAAGCAATCACTCTGGAAGAAGAGAAGCTGTTAATGTTGATTGCTTGTTCGGCGTTCCGCTGCATGCGTGTGTCACCCGGCCAGCCGGGATAGGTAACCAGAAAGCCTGCATAGTCCTCGAATGAATAATTGTCGGAGCCGGTTAGAACGCGCCACCTTTGCAAGGCCAATTGTGCGTTACCGCCGGTTGGATCGGACAACTCGCTGCCCCCGGATTGCCAGCCGGCCTGTTCGGCTGCGATACAGGTTGTGGGAGCCAAAAGAAGCGACGCGAGAACAATTCTTGATACCATGCTGGACATTTTGGGGTTATGCTCCTTATCAGGTCCTGAACGAACCCTATATGACGAACTAAATGTAACTAATCTTAACAGATGCCTTGGCAGATGCTTTGCCAATTTATCGGTCAAATATAAAGGACTAAACGATGTTTTCCGGCTCAATTCCGGCTCTGGCGACTCCCTTTTGCGACGGATCGTTTGCGGAGGACGTATTCCGTGCATTTGTCGATTGGCAAATTGACCAAGGCAGCAGCGCTCTGGTTCCCTGTGGGACCACAGGCGAGGCATCGACGCTTTCCAATGCAGAGCATCACCGTGTTATCGAAGTGTGTATCGAACAGGCGGCGGGACGGGTTCCCGTCATCGCAGGTTGTGGGTCAAATGATACAACTAACGCTTTGTTACATCTGAATTTTTCGAAAAAATGCGGCGCAGCGGCGGGGCTTGTGGTCGCGCCATATTATAACCGTCCCAATCAGGATGGTATCTATGCACATTTTGAAACCCTGACTCAGGGTAATGATTTGCCGCTGGTATTGTACAATGTGCCGGCACGAACAGTGACTGATATTTTGCCTGAAACAGTTGCAGCTTTGTCCAAGCTGCCGACGGTGGCTGCGATTAAAGATGCAAGCGGTAGTCTTGATCGAGTGACCGAGCACCGATTGGATTGTGAACAGGATTTCTGCCTGCTCTCCGGGGTTGATGAATTGTCTCTGGCGTTCAACGCATCCGGCGGAGTTGGCTGTATCTCTGTCACTGCCAATGTTGCGCCAAAATTATGTGCTGAATTTCAAGCTGCTTGCGCTGCGGGTGACTATAAGAAGGCACTCGAATTGAACGATGTGCTTTATCCGCTGCACAAGGCGCTATTCTCCGATGCTTCTCCGGGGCCGATCAAATACGCCTTGTCGCGTGTGGTCGACGGATTTCCAACGGATTTGCGCCTTCCCATGACACGGCCTTCAGACGCCAGCTGTAAACAGGTTGACGCCGCTCTTGAAGGGGCTGGCCTGATCTAATGGCTCGAATCTGATGGCAAAACCTCGTCCCACCGAATTTGATAAGAAGAAGATTGTCGCCGAGAATCGGCGTGCGCGCTATGATTATCATCTCGATGAGAAGTTCGAGGCAGGCATCATGCTGACCGGAACCGAAGTCAAGTCCCTCCGATTCGGGTCGGGCGCGATCGCGGAAAGCTATGCAGAGGTCAAAGATGACGAAGTCTGGTTGATCAACGCCAATATTCCAGAGTGGAGTCACGGCAACCGGAACAATCACACACCGGCACGGCCGCGTAAATTGTTGTTGAACAGACGGGAAATCAACAAGCTCTATGGCGCGGTCAATCGCAAAGGTATGACGATTGTTCCGATCTCCATATATTTTAACAGCAAGGGTCGCGCCAAGCTGGAATTGGCGTTGGCCAAGGGCAAGAAGGCACCGGACAAACGTGCGACCGAGAAGGATCGCGATTGGAAACGGCAGCAGGGCCGATTGATGCGCGAACATGGCTGAGCGCAAACCAAAGTTATCAGACAAGGATTTCGCAGCGCAGACGATCAAACGGTTTGCAAGGTGGTTCGAGAGTAAGATGCCAACGCGTGAAGGCATGGAGAAAAATCGGTATCTAAAGCCGATAGCCCACCGTTTCCTGCGCTCTGACTTGTGGCGCTTTACCCGGCGTTCGGTGCCGCGCGGCGTCGCGCTTGGCATGCTTGCAGCGTTCCTGATCCCTGTCGGGCAAATATTTGGTGCGGTGTTCATGGCATTGCCAGTACGCGCGAATGTTCCAATCGCTGCCGTCACAACTTTCATTACGAACCCGTTCACCTATCCGTTCTGGATCGCAGCAGCCAATCAGCTCGGCAAATTTATATTGCGGATAGATGCGATGACTTATGGACAGCCGTTAAATACCCAAATACGCAGCGAGTTCGGTGAATGGCTAAGCTGGCTTGTGCGCGAAGCGGGCGTAACGGCGTTTGGATTTTTGGTGCTGGCGATATTCTTTGCTGCTCTGGGTTATGTCGTGAGCTCTTTTGGTTGGCGTTGGTGGATTGGCAAAAAACGGCAACGCCGTCTCAGAAAATTCATGGATAATAGGCAAATGCAGGACGGATCAGGCGCATGATGGAGGCGGTAAATGGCCAGTAAAGCGCGGGAAGATATTTCTTTGCTTAATCCGAGTACCCGAAAGGCTGTCACGGATTCCAGGATAAGGTTGGCGCTATTGGCTGTTGCGATATTGGCCTCTCTTGGGCTTCTTTATTGGCAGGTACAAAACACCGCTTTGCTTGTTGCCTTTCTCGCATTGGTGATCAGTGGAAGTGCCGTCGTCTATTTTCTGCGCCCGGAAGCGAACGCGGCTGATGACGATGCAGCGGATGCCTCGGATTGGGCTGTGACCCGTTTGGTGGCCGATCAATCAGAAATTGGCCTGGCAATCACCGATCGCGCAGGGCGATTGGTCTGTGCAAATGAATTGTTTACCAAGTGGTTTAATGGTCCAGCGATACCGCCTGAACTCCCGCTGCAAGCTGGCGGCAATGAATTGTTGGCGACGGCCGGCAGGAATGCGTGGCGGGATGGCCGCGGATATGCAGAAGGGCTGAAGCGCGGAGTTGCTGAATATAACGCAAAGGTCGTGCGTGCGGGACAGGGCGACGAATATTTGCTGTGGCAATTTAAGCCAAAGATTCAAGCAGATATTCTGGATGAAATGATCCGTATGGTGGGCGGCGGCGGTGGCCGCGCGTTGTCAGAGGCGGGTATGCTGGCTTCGGTCATAGGCAGCGAAGGCAGAATCAGGGCGTCTAATCAATCATTTGCTGTGCGGGCAACCGGACGGATTGATGCCAATATATCTGGGCGGAATTTTACCAATTTTCTGCGTTCTGATGATAAAGGCGCAATCTTTTTTGAGCGTGACGGACAGCATGGGTCGCCGGTGCGCCTTTTCCATATCCCGCTAGACCGCGAAAAGGAGAAAGCCCCCGCGCTGATCCTGTTGATTGATGATGATGGCGGTATGGTCGAACGGGGCAAGGCATTGGAACAGGTCGAGTCCATGTTGTCGCTATTGCCATTGGGTCTTGCCTTGACGGACAGAGATGGCCGTTTCCTGTTTCTAAACGACGCATTTGCGCGAACTGCTGGCCTTAAAGAAGGGGCGAGCCCTCTCTATCCCGGCGATATTATGATCCGTGATGATAAATCCGCAGTGGCTGATGCAGTACGCCGTTATGCCAGCGGCCCTCCGATGGCGGGTGATCTGGCGGTGCGGCTGCGCGCTGGCGGAGAAGAACCGGTGGCCCTTGGCATTGCGGGTGTTAGAGGTCTTGGCGATGCGGCGGTTTTGCTTTCCATCAAGGATAATAGCGAGGAAACCAAATTGAAATCACAGGTTGCACAGGCAACCAAGATGCAAGCCGTGGGGCAACTAGCAGGAGGGGTTGCGCATGATTTCAACAATATATTGACCGCGATCATTGGGCATTGTGATTTAATGCTATTGCGCCATTCGCCGGGCGATAGTGATTATGACGATATTCAGCAGGTTAAGAATAACAGTAATCGTGCCGCTGGTTTGACGCGGCAATTGCTCGCCTTCTCGCGGCAACAGACATTGCGGCCACAGATATTGCAATTGCCAGATGTGGTGGCCGATGTATCGAACCTGTTAAAGCGTC
>CALKXX010000206.1 GCA_938003725.1 uncultured Sphingomonadaceae bacterium
CCCAAACTCGAGAAGGTGTTCTGGTCGAACTTTAACCGGAAGGTAATAAACGGCCCGTCGCGGGTATAGCGGCTTTCTTCAAAGTCGCGGTCTTCAAAACCCACCACGTTATAACCTACAGAGATATAGCCATTTTTAAACGGCGTAATCCCGACGCTCGGTCCACCACTATAAGCAATTGTGTCAAAATCGCTGCCTATGCGTGCCGTCGCCTGTCCGCCGATATCAATGGTATCGGACAGATCGAACTTGATGTCTGCCCCAATCACATTGCTCCAGCCTTCCACATCATCTTCACCGAATTTGTCGAAAACATAGCGGCTTCCCCAAAAGAAACTATATTCCCCGGCCTCGGTAAAGATGCCATCATCTTCGTCAATCGGTGTGTAATTGACGCTTAGACTGTTGATAATTCTGCGCGAGGTGACGTTTCCGTTCACCAGCAATGGCGCACCGCCAATAGGTCCGGCGAGACCAGCCGTTGCATTGCGCACTCGATCCTCGCGAAACTCGAGCTTTTCAAGCCAGGACCAGCGGCTGTCGGCGGGGCGATGGGCCCAGCTTGCTTCCGCTTCGATGATACGGGTGCTTGTACCTGTTTCATCCTTGGCCGTGAATATGCTACCAAGGGCGCCAAGTGCGCTGCCTTCGCCGATCTGTTTCAGGATCGCAGACGTGAAGCCATAGCGTTCTGAAATGTCGCCGTCGCGATATTCCGCGCGGCTGACCCAACTCCAGTCTTCGGTCCTGTAGGTCGCGCCAGCAGTAACCGCGATGAAATCCTCGGTCAACGAACCATCATTGCCCAGGAAGCCTCCGGCAGCAACGGGCTGTAGCGGATTGATGACATCGTCACGGCTGAACCCATTTAGAGTTTCATTGCCATCAAGTGTAAAGTCTACAGTCCATTTGTCATCAAGCGGAATGCTTTGCGTCAAGCCATAGGCTGCATATGTACGCGGGCCAAATTCGGTGATTTGTTGCTGGTTGAGGCTGCTGACAATGCGTGCGCCATCCCACGGAGCAACGTCCACGCCGATCCGAGCCGTGCGCGAGTCAATATTCTCTCCATCGGCAATTTCATAGGTGCCGACAAGTTTTATGTCATTGGTGATCGAATAGCGTGCGGTAAAGCTATGCTTCGCCGGGAAATCGATACTTTCATCCTGTCCGCCCAGAGCAAATTCGGTTTGTGCATCCAATTCAAGTTTGCCGTCGAACAGCTTTTGCGTGGCACCGAGACGCGCGAGCGTTGATTTGTTCGTGGTGCCATCAGAAAGGCGATCATTTGCATGGACGATGCCGGCGCGCATTGCCGTATTATCGGTCCGATATTCGACCTCAGCGGTTCCAGAGCGCCGCCGCGCTGCGGTATCGAGGAAATTCTCCTGATAAGCCGTGACTGCGAGTGACAGGTTGTCGCGAATGCGCAGCCGTGTATCGACGCCAAATTTGCGTGTCCCACTTTCTGCGGCGTTAATCTGACCCAGTCCATAACCGGAAGCCTGACGACGGACATAGGCGAGCACGTCAAATTTTGAGCTATGATGTTCGGCTTCCACCAACCATGCTGTGGCAGCACCGCCGGTATTTGGTGTCCCGTTGAGCGCGTTGACGGTCTTGGCCTCGTTGTCGGTAACTGCCAGTTCTGCACGAATTTCTGTGTTAAGGTTAGGACGATAACGGACATCGACGCCCAAAAGATCGGTTTTCACGCTCTCATTTTCGTCATGTACAGCGGTTGCGCCGATTTTCAGTTTCTGGTCGGGAGTCTGATACGTCACACGGCCACCGGCGTTTAGATCACGGCCGCCTACGCCCAGAACTTCATATTCTGCGATAATGAATTGCGGATCAAAACCGCTGCCGCGACTGAGAACAGGCTCGCGGAAACGCAGCGTACCGGCCAGATAATCGATATCATAGTCAATATGACGCGTCAGTTCGCGACGATCAATAATCCGGTCGGAGCGCAACCGATCACGTGTTTCCAGCGTGATCCTTTCACTATTCGCTAAAATATCTCGGGTCGCCAAGGCATATGGTCCCGAGAGACCATTGCCCTGAATTTCTTCGCGGCGGAAACGATTGGGCGTATCTGCGCCAAAGGCGAGGGCGCTGACCTGTTCATTACGATATTCAGCTTTGATACCGTTGAACGATCTTTGATAACGCGCCAATTCCGGTTCGTTGATACCGGTTTCATAGTCGCCGAACAGCGCATAAAATTGAGGTCGTTCCAGTTTGAGATACAAACGGCGTACCGAAGCAGCATCGTAACGCTGTTCGCTACGATCAGCATATACGGTGTAGTAGCGACGCGGATCAATCACACCTTGAAAACGAGTTTCATCTTCTTCCTTGTCGCTGTCATAAGCAAGCGTCATCAGCCATTTGCCGGTTACACGACCTTTGGCATAGAGAGCCACACGGCCATCTACGTTTATGTTGTCATCGTCGTCTGCAAGGTCTTCCAAGCGTTCATCAAGCGTGTTGAAGCCCACGGTTCCTGCGGCAAAACCAACCACAGTCCATGGACGATTACCGGGATCCAGCCATGTTTCAATGCGTTGTTCACGCGATACTTCCCCATCCTGGAACGGGAAGTTGATGCTAAGTGATCCTGATGCCGTGGTCGGCGCCAACTCGATATACGCAATGCCATCGTCGCCTTCGACCCGCCAAACCGGCGCACCGCGCTCCAGTCCGGAGAGCTGGTTTGCCTGTTGTGCGTCGACTTCGATGGCTGGTTGGTAGGGCGCCGGAACGCTAAAATCACCGGTAATGCCATGATGAGCCGGTTTCCCGTCCCGATCGGTTAGACGTACGGCTATGACGGGGCGCGTAACGCCGTCTGCAACCAGAATAGATCGATCCTTCAACAACTCCGCATGCAGAGGGCTAGCCGAAAAATGCACATCCCGGCTGAGTTCTTCGATCAATTTTCCATTCTTGTCGGTCACCTTAGCAACTAAACGGTTTTTGCGATTTTCAATTTCCAGTCCGCGCCACACGGCAACATTTACCTTGCCATCTGCGCTTTTCTTTGTGCCGTCAAATGCGAGCCCGTTCACGGATTTGCCGTTGATTGTAAGTTCGACCTTTTGTCCTGGCAGGTGCTTAACCGCGACGCGAAGAGCTTTTACACGTGGATTATAGTCTTCAGCGGGAAATAACCAGCCGATGCCGGGTGTCTGTCCGGTAAGCCAATCGCGCTCTGCGCCGGCTGCTTCCGGGTCTGACATTATTTCGGGTTTTTTGTACGTTTCGACGACTTGCACATTGCGTGGTGCGACTTTATGCGCGCGGAAATCTGCGCGTTTTAATGCACCGCCTCGTCCTTCGACAAAACGTGAAATATCGCTGCCGGCGGAACGGGTGTTCTGAGCGCAATCCGTCGGCGCTAAATCCGCAGGGAAGGTAGACGGGTCAACTTGAACAACGTGAAGCCCGGGCCGTATCCCCTCGAAATGATAGCGACCATCGACGTCTGTGACGGTGTATGTGCCGTCCTGAAGCATCACGCGAACGCCGCCTATTCCATTGGCTTTGCGCGGGTCTACGCTGCATCCGCCGTCGGTAATGCGGCCGATAATCGTGAATCGTTCGGATATCCCATCACGCTCGATCCTAACGATACTGTCGACCAAGGTACTTGCCGCACCGCGATTGTCGCGCGCCTGCGCCGTATTTATCGCATCGCCAGGCTGTGCATCCTGCCGAACCTCTGCCAAATATGTCAATTTTCCGAGACTAGATGGTGCCAAAGGCGGTAAGGAAACAGAGAATTCCCGTCCATTTGCTTGTACAACCGGGGTCACTAGGGCGCCATTATAGCGTACAGTGTCAATTCTCAGTCGCATAGCGTTCGGAAGTTGGTCTTCAACAGTTATCGCGCCGGTATTGCGTACAGGGTCCGTATTTTCGACGGTAATGGTATATTGCAATGCATCGCCAGGCACAGCGACGGCATTCGACGCGGTCTTGTTGATGACGAGCGGAACACCTGGACGGTCAAGTGGAACATCAATACGTACCGGAGCCGGGTCGTCCAGCGTAATGATGCCTCCGTAAGAGCCATCCGCGATCGTAAACGGTAATCCGTCCGTTCTGCGAAAGCCGGACAACTGATCCGGTGTAGTCGCTGACGGCGCCGTATAGGGCGCTGGAGGTTCAATAACCAACCGGTAATCGCCGGGCCTTGCGAATGGAAAGCGGTAGAAGCCTTCGGTAAAATTATACACATTTCCGCCGCTGTCGGTTACGGTGCCGCCGGAGATAACTGTGCTGGGGAACACAGAAACACCATCGTCACCGAAAACGTCGGCTGGCTGACCGGTTGCAGCGTCTACCAGCGTCACACGGGTCCCTGATACCGGCGATCCATCACCGCTATCGAAGGTTTCACCAAAAGGATCGATCAAAATCCCAATTTCGACTGTACCGAGTGGATTACCGCTGATTTCATCAATCCCGATGTCCAACGTATCGCCCGGACGCACGGATAGAGTGCAATCACCCTCTACCGGCGACGGAGGAACCGCTGCGGTGTTGATCATACCAACGAAACGCCCGCTATTGACCTCGGTTTCGACGATATTGATTACCTCACGGTCGCCGGATGGCGTTGTTAGGACAGTATCGAATCTATCGATAGCGGTGCTGGTCAAATTCTTGTTTGGGGCAAGAATCGATACGATTAGAGGCTCACCGGCACGAATTCTGTCGGTTTCGGTGACGGACGCCGGATCTGTGTTCGTTCCGGCAAACACACCTGCGAGCTCAACGGGGATATCTCCCCCGGAGCCGCGACAGATGGTACCTGGAATAGGAAATTGTTCAGCCCCTGGTGGATCATCAAAATGATAGATTGCGATCTCAGGAGGCGTAGTGGGGGGTGCCGTAACTTGGATATCGACGCGGTTTGAGGGCGCTGACAGGCGTTGGTCGCCCACATCCCACTCGGCTTGCGCGACATTGCTGATCAACGGTAAATCCGCTTGTGCGAATGCCGTAGAGGCAGGGACCGTCATGGCCCCTGCAGCAAGTGCCAGTCCTACTGGCTTAAAGATTTTGGTTAACGAACCCATCAAAAAAAGGGGGAATGTGGCGACCAGCTAGCAGAATTCTGCTGGCCAGCCGCCACGATCCTTTTTTCCTTAGTCGACCGTTACGCGGAAGACGAGGTTACGCGTCTGTCCAGCTGCGATGGTCGGAATTGTGCCCGACACCACGCCGCCGCCGAACGCGCCTGATCCGGCGCCTTGGTTACACACCGGACCGCCAGTGACACCGTTGGTTTTTACACCAAATGCGGCGTCATAGGTCAGGTTCGCTGGAACCGTATCCGAAATAGAAACGCTGGTTGCGTCAGCGGAACCAGCAGCGTTCGAAATTGCGATACAATATTCGACAGTAGCACCCGGAATTGCTTTCGGGTTGGTTGTTCCATTGAACGGATCAGAGACAACGCGGCTAGTCTTAACAACCGAAATATCCGCAGCAGTCACCGTGTAGTCGTCACCGGCACTATGTGCACCGTCACGATTTGCGTCGGTTTCACCGGCTGTATCGGCAAATACCGTGTCAACACCAGCGGTATTCGCACCGGCCGTTTCAGTAACATCGGCCCCTTCGACACCGGTAGCACCCGATTCTTGAGCGTCCGCAGTCAAAACAACGCCAGCAACATCGCCCGTGTTCTGTGCGACTGGAATGTCACCAACAACAAAGACAGTTGCGGTGCCATCGGCAGCCAATTCGTCGATGAACGTCGCGGTATCAACACCGACATCATATACGCCGTTGCCGTTGCTATCGACGAACAATTCCAAACCAGTTGCATCGAAATTGTCGGTGCCACCATGTTCCGCGGTTCCACCAGCCAACTGTGCTGCAGATAGTCCGAAATCAAGCGTAGCGTTCGATGTGTTGGTCACCGTAAAGGTGGTCACAGCATCGGTTTGACCCGGCGATACGGCCGTGGTCGTTGTGCCGACTTCAGCCACGGTCAGATTGATTTTACGGTCAACCGTAAACGTATCTGAATCGGTTTCTGCTGTCTGTGCAACGCCGCCAACCTGATAGTTGACGGTTACGTTATTGGTAATATCGGTACCTGAAGCAGTGCCTGCGGCAATTGCCGGGTTTGAACCCAACATCATCGCAGAAACGGCACTCGTGGCAACGAGAAGTTTCAGTTTACTGGTCATTACTGTCTCCTGTTTCTTTCATGCTTGAACTGCCCAAAACCCCGCGGCAGTCCGGTACGGTTTGCGATCACTTTACAGTGCCACGAAAAACAAGTTTTCCCTCCGAACCTACGGAAAGAGAACGATTAAATTTCCATTTGATATGGGTTACGTCGCTCATTAGCGCAGGGCGAACCTGGCCATTTGAACGAGTGAATTTGAGCGCCGAAAGCGGCCCCCAGTTATTGCCTCCATCAATAGAGACAATTTCCGTGCCATCCGACGTTCCGTTGAACGCTACCGCTTTGGGGAGCGGGTTGGTGACAGAGAAATCGGTCGCCGGCGTATCTCCGACATTCTTATATTTCACGACAAATACAAGGTTATCGCCGGGAACGACCGTAACCGGTTGCTCCAGAACGACAGCAGTCTTGCCGTCTGCTTTTTCTACCTGTCGCTCTACAAATACATCACTGGATAGCGCGACGTTGTTTGCAGCCATTGCTGCACCTGGAAGGGCGAGGGCTGCAAAAGCAGAAATATATTTCAAGATATTGATTTTCATCAATTATTCCTCAATCTATCGTTACTTGGAAGGTGATTGTGCGCGTTTGCCCACCCGGGACTGTGCCCAGGTCGACGACAATTTCGGTGCCGTCGTAGGAGCCTGCATCGGCGTCGGCATCGCTATCGGTCAGGCCGGCACCCTCTAGCGTGATGGTTTCTGCGCTATATGTAGTGTCATCCGGAATATCGTCCGAAATGACCAAATTGTTTAGGTCTCCGGAGCCTGTGACCGTTGCGACCAATTGATATGTGATGATCGCACCGGGAACGGCCTCTGCGCCGCCAAACGGATCAACAACGGTTGCGCTTTTTACCAGCGCAACTTCTGCCGATTGAATTAAGAAGAAACTGCTATCTTCGCTATCTGCCCCTGTTGCGCCGACTACAGCATCACCGCCGCCATCTCCTGCACCGGCAAAGCTTGTACCGGGAGCGCCGCTGCCCGTTACAGCGACAGCCAAAAGTTCTACTTCTGCGCGTTCACCATCATTGGCCGTTGCCGGAATGGTCGAGAGAACGAATATAGTTGTGCTTTCGTCCGCTTCCAACACAGGATCATTGGTGCCCGCTGTATAGATGGTATCAACGCCCGGGTCATAAACGCCGTTATCGTTGGTATCGAGCACGATTTGCTCAAAGGTTGTATCAAAATCATCGCCACCTTTCGCAGTATCGGCGGTCAGCGTGAAAGCTTCCTGGCCATTACCTGTATTTGTGATCTGATATGTAGTGACTTGGCTAGTGGCGCTGGGGTCTGTTGCAATATCGCCGGCGTCACTAGAAGCTACAGTGACATCAAGAAGCTCATCGACTTTGATAGTAACCGCATTGGAGTCCACAGTTACAGGTCCCGATGGACCATCGTAGGATGCTTGTGCGGTATTGACGATATCGGTGCCGGCTAAAGTGCCAGCCGCATGTGCGGCCATAGGTGTCAATGCAATCACCGACGCAGTCGCACATAAAGTAAAAGCTCGCGCTGATCTCGCAACGACCGATCGAAATTTGTTCGGTTGGTTCATGGGTGCCCCTGAAGATTTCATGGGACGTGTATGCCGAGAAATGACAAATATTTCGTAAACGTGACGTCATTCGGGCAATGGAAATATACACCCGTCAAAGCCCAGTAAAACTAACGTTTTTTGCCTTTTTATGTACTTGAAATTTGCTTTTGCTTAACGCCAATTTAACCGTAACTTTATGTAACGTTGGCAAACATTTGTAACTTGCCAAAAAATCGGAAGTGCAAATGAGCTGCGATTAAGGGTGACCGTTTTCGTCAAATTGACGTCACAAAACATCATTCCGGTTGATAGATTACAGCGCCGGAAACCGTGATTATCAAATAATCTTCATTTGTTAGCAACAGCAGTGTTGACAGCCGGGCAAGCCTCTTATACTTGCGCTGCTCTACCGCAAATGCTGGAGCATAAGCGGGTGTAGCTCAGTTGGT
>CALKXX010000207.1 GCA_938003725.1 uncultured Sphingomonadaceae bacterium
CATCATCAGTTCTATAAACCTATCTCTTCCAATAAAATTAGGATTCAGTGTATAGTACATTTTCTCCACCCCACAACCTGGATGATCCTTTCGAATATCATCTGCTTCGAGAACCATCTGTTCTACCTTCGTATCAAAGGCTTTTTGTCGTACGTTGTATTGCACAACGGCTTGCTTACTCAAGCCTGCTTCTTTATAGAGCTTGTTCATAGAAAAACTTACTTTTTGTTTGTTCTCTCTGAACCAGTTGATTGTGGGGTGGCGTAATTTTTTTTGATATCGATATTTAGCTCTTCTTTAGCAATCTCCATCATTTTCTCCAGATATTCAATCTTTATCTGTTTACGACCCACTGCACTCTCTAATTCTTTAATACGGGCTTCTAGGGCTTTCATTTTTTTATTACTACTCTCTTTCATCTCTACATGCAGAAAACGATGCAGAAAAACTGTGCCGTTTTCCGCGACGATGCGCTGCTCGCGGAGGGTGTGACCGAAATGGCGAAGGTGAATGCGAAACTGGCCGATGTCGGCGTAACCGACCGCTCGCTAATCTGGAACACGGACTTGATCGAGACGCTGGAGCTCGACAATCTGATGGCGCAGGCGATGGTGACGATGCAAAGTGCCGCCAACCGCAAGGAAAGCCGCGGCGCGCATATGCAGGAAGATTATGAGGACCGGAACGACAAGGAATGGATGAAACATACCGTCACAACCTTTGACGGATGGGGCGGTAAAGGTGGTAAAATCGACATCAGCTACCGCCCGGTTCACGATTATACCCTGACCGACGAAGCGGAATATGTGAAGCCGAAGAAACGGGTTTATTAACGGCATTTGGGTTTGATGGAATTGGAAAATAGTTACCATGCCCAACGAAGATCAAATAGAATATTGGAACGATAGCGCCGGCGAGCAGTGGGTGGCGGAACAGGCTACTATGGATGCGATGCTTGTCAAAGTTACCGAGGCATTGATGACCAGGGCCGCTCCAAAATCTGGTCAGCGCGTTCTGGATATAGGTTGTGGCACCGGCGAAACCTCTGTGATCGTCGCTGATGCAGGTGCGACTGTGATCGGCGTTGATATATCCGGACCGATGCTTGCCTTGGCACAGAAACGCCTTGGTGCGCGCGGGGAAACAATCCGTGCCGATGCTTCGGAATATCAAGACCAGTCGGGTTTCGATCTCATCATATCTCGTTTTGGTGTGATGTTTTTTGATGATCCAGCCGCAGCGTTTGCGAATATTCATTCGAACTTGAAATCTGGTGGACGAATTGTCTTTGCGTGCTGGCGCGCGCCGCAGGAAAATGATTGGGTCATACGCCCTATGATGGCGGTGAAGCCGTTCATGCCCGAAACACCAGAGCAAGATCCCCATGCACCAGGTCCGTTTGCCTTAGCCGATCCTGAAAGATTGGGTGAGATATTGGAAATGGCTGATTTTAAAGAGGTCAGCATCGAACCTGTCGATATCGAAATGGTGCTAGCGGACAGTGGCGGGGTGGATCAATCGATGCATTTCCTGACCAAGATCGGTCCGACAGCGAAAGCGATGGCCGAGATGGATGATGCGACAAAAGCAAAAATGCATGAAGCATTGCGGGAGGTTCTACTTCCGTTTGAGTCTGATGGCCGCGTCGCGCTAAAAGGTGCAATCTGGGTCGTGCAGGCCAATCAGTAATTTGATCAAAAACCGCTGAAACCAGATGCTGAAACTATAAGTCAGTATCATTCTGAACGATGGGACTAGCCTTGGTGCCAATCTATTAGTGGCCCGGTCGGTTCCGGCTGTATCAGCTATGGCCGAGCGGGTGCTCCGCATCCACGCTCGCGGCCAACACCTTTCAGGAACCCGCGGCGAACCGTGCCTGCATAGATGGCGCGATTATACCGGCGTCGCTCGGCATTCGCGCCGGTGACTTCGCCGATCAGGCCGCCGAACGGGATTATTGAACCAACCGCGCTGCCGGCAACGCGGCCAGCTGTTTTTTCACGTTCCTTCGCTTTGCTTTTGGATACTTTTTCATTCACGTCGGGACCCAGAACAGCGTTTAACTCTCTCACTTCCTGTTGAAGCGCGGAGCAACTGCCCAAGCGCCTTAGCGAGTAAGGCTTTTTCTGAATGGATTTGAGTTTCTTTGGAATTTCTTTTCCGTCAAATGGTTCGGTAATTTTATCGCCGGTTTCTTCCAGCGTAGAATCTTTTTTCGCGCCCTGTTGCGCATGGGCTGGTGCGGCGTAAATTGCAGCAGCCAACAAAATGCCCGTCAGTTCAAACTTCTTCATTTCAAGTCCCTTTTTGCCGCCAGCGTAAATTGTCGCGACTTAATTGGTCGATCGACGTAACACCCATCAGCTTCATATCACGTTCTATTTCAGATTGCAGCAATCCTAAAGCGCGTTCAACCCCATCTTGTCCCGCCGCTGCCAACGCATAAAGATATAGTCGTCCGCCGGAACATGCCTTCGCGCCCACGCTTAGCGCTTTTAGCACATGGCTGCCGCGAGTGATGCCTCCGTCACAAATGACGTCGAGCTTGTCACCCACCGCATCGCAAATTTCTGCCAGCTGGTCAAAAGGCGCGCGGCTGCCATCCAACTGTCGTCCGCCATGGTTGGATACCATGATCGCGGTGGCA
>CALKXX010000208.1 GCA_938003725.1 uncultured Sphingomonadaceae bacterium
CGGCATTGCAAAAATACCGAACGCGCGCACTAGCGTTTTCATCATACCGGATCCGGCATATCGGAAAATCGCATTATAGACGCCAATGAAAAAGAATGTCGGCACCATGATCAAAAGCGCGGCGAGAACGACCTTTTGTATTGCCAGATCCCAATAAACCCAGACGCCAATCCGCAAAGAATAGGCTATCCAAATAGACTGGACGCATAATGTCACATCGATCAGGAAAACAATTGCTTGTTTTTGCCAGCGCGAAAGCCCGGCTATGCGTTCCAGCAATGATGTTACAAAGGCAGTCATTATTTTGTGTATACCATGTTCCAGTGTTTTTGCACGGACCCGGGCCGGGCCGATAGCATTGCATCCGCAATTGGCAAGCTATTTCGCCTAACTCCAACAGCTTGCGCTAGAGCTCGACAAATTTGCGTTAAGTCGCGGAATTCCATAATTTCTTTACGTAATGACGTTAACAACATGCCAGATTCCATTTATCATAGGTTTGCGCTGGTACTAAACTTGACCAAAATTCACGATCAGGCCAGAAGCGCGCCCTATTGTGTCTCAATCCGGGACAGTGTTTGAAAATCAAAGGACGAATATGAAAATTGCAATGATTGGTTCGGGCTATGTTGGCCTTGTTTCCGGCGCTTGTTTCGCTGATTTCGGCCATCAAGTGGTCTGTGTGGACAAGGACGACAGCAAGATCGACAGCCTCAACCAGAACATCATGCCCATATACGAACCTGGCCTGGCCAATCTCGTCCAACGTAACGTGGAAGGCGGCCGACTGTCATTTTCCAACGACCTAAGCACGTCGGTAAATGATTGTGATGCCGTGTTTATCGCAGTCGGCACGCCATCGCGGCGCGGCGATGGCCATGCGGATCTCAGCTATGTTTATGCCGCTAGCGAGGAGATCGCGGATGCAATTATCAAACCTACCGTTGTCGTAACGAAATCAACCGTACCTGTCGGAACCGGTGATGAGGTAGAACTCATCCTCTCCAAAAAATTGGAAAAGAGCCAGTTTGCAGTGGTTTCCAACCCAGAGTTTCTCCGCGAGGGCGCTGCTATTGGCGATTTCAAACGGCCTGACCGGATTGTAATCGGCACAGAAGACGATTGGGCCAAGGATGTTATGAGCGAAATATACCGGCCATTATTCCTCAATGAATCTCCAATTCTTTTCACCGGCCGGCGTACCGCAGAACTCACGAAATATGCCGCCAACGCCTTTCTTGCGACCAAAATTACTTTCATAAATGAAATTGCTGACCTGTGCGAAAAAGTGGGCGCGGACGTGCAAGAAGTGTCGCGCGGCATCGGTTTGGACAACCGTATCGGGGCAAAGTTCCTGCATGCCGGTCCCGGATATGGGGGAAGCTGTTTTCCAAAAGACACATTGGCATTGCTGAAAACCGCGCAAGACAATGAGAGCCCTGTCCGTATCGTAGAGGCTGTGGTGCAGGTAAACGATCAACGCAAGCGAGCGATGGGCCGCAAAGTCATACAGGCATTGGGCGGCGAAGCGCGCGGCAAAAAAGTGGCGCTGCTTGGCTTGACCTTCAAGCCGAATACCGACGATATGCGGGATGCGCCGTCCATTGCCATTGCGCAAACATTGCTTGATGCAGGCGCCGAAGTGTCGGCCTATGATCCGGAAGGCATGAAGATTGCGGCCGAAATCATGCCGGATGTGGACATGGCCAAAACTAGCTTGGACGCCACAAAAGATGCTGATGCAGTGGTGATCGTCACCGAATGGGATGTATTCCGCGCGCTGGACCTGAATGAAATGTCTTCAACTATGGCGGGCAACATATTGGTTGATCTACGAAATATCTATAATAGTGTTGATGTCGCCAAAACCGGCCTTTCCTATTCCAGCATTGGGCGCAGCTAGGAGTTCAATGGCCTCGTCATGAAACTGCGTCAGAAAAAAATATCCAAACCCTGGGGACAGACCACATTGCCGGAAATATTCGGTGGCGCTCAGAAAAAGAAAATTGGCGAAATTTGGTTCCAGCCACCTCAAGGCATCACTTTGGGTTTGATGACCAAATATTTGTTCACCAGCGAAAAACTGTCCATTCAGGTTCATCCAAATGAACGGATCGCCCGCCGGCAAGGCTATCGGACCGGCAAAGAAGAATGTTGGTATATATTGGATGCAGACCCAGATGCGGTCATGGGTCTGGGTTTGAAAAAAGAGGTGAGCGCAGCCAAATTACGCGCGGCCATAGCATGCGACCAAATCGAAGCGTTGATGGACTGGAAACCTGCCAAGGCGGGGGATTTTTTCTATGTACCCGCGGGCACGATTCACGCGATCGGGCCGGGCATTACATTGATCGAAATTCAGCAAAATCTGGATATCACCTATCGGCTATTCGATTATGGGCGCGGACGTGAACTGCATCTGGACGAGGCCATTGAGGCGGCAACAACCGGCCCCTATGATCACGCCAATTTTTGTGAAGTGCCGGCAAAAGAATCGGCAACCCTGATTGATGGTCCGCATTTCCGGGTGTTCCAACTCGTGGGCAGCGACCCCGCTATCATTGCGTCCGTGAAAGCATCTGAATGGCAGATCATACCACTAGAGGGTGTGATCACGGCGCGGGCCAAGAAAATCCTGCCCGGACAATGCGGCGTTGCGACCAAAGTGGGCGACATTGATCTGACCGAAAATGTGCGAGCAATCATTGCTTGCAGCATGAAATGACCGACAATGCGGATATAGATCAGAGGATCGTTCCAGTGGTCCTTTCCGGCGGATCAGGAACCCGGCTCTGGCCGATTTCAACCGAAGGCCGGCCAAAACAGTTTCTGGAACTTCTGGGACCGCAAACCCTGTTCCAACTGACCTTGCAACGTTGCTCCAACACTGACCTGTTTGCGCCGCCTGTGATTGTAGGCAGCGAGGCACATCGACAATTGCTGCAGGATCAAATTGAAGAAATTGGCTCTGAAGCAGCTGCTGTCATATTGGAACCTTGCGCCCGTAATACCGCGCCGGCGATCGCTCTGGCCGCTTTGGCTTGTGAAGACCCACAATCCTTGCTGCTCGTGATGCCAAGCGACCATATTATCGCCAATGTTGATATATTTCTTGATGCCGTCATGCAATCCACCGCTATGGCCAAGGCGCGCTGGCTGGTCACTTTTGGAATTCAACCGACTGGCCCTGAAACAGGCTATGGATATCTCCAGCGCGGCGAGGAAATATTTGGCAGTAGTGAAAGTTTCGCAGCCAAACGGTTTGTTGAAAAACCCAATAGTGAGAATGCCGAAAAAATGCTCTCAGATGGCGGTTATTTCTGGAATGCCGGTATTTTTCTATTTCGCGCGGATAGCTACCTGAGTGCATTGGGAACATATGCACCCGAAATGCTGGCAGCAGCAAGAATGGCGATGGAGAAATCGGAGCGCATTGGATCGGAAATACTGCCGGATGCGGAAAGCTTTGCAGCCGCCCCGTCTGACTCCATCGACTATGCGATCATGGAGCGTGCCAAAAAAGTTGCACTTACGCCCATCGATCCCGGCTGGTCCGATGTCGGCAGTTGGGACTCACTTTATGATGCCAGCCTCAAGGATGATCAGAATAATAGCGAAAAGGGTGAGATAGTAGCTGTCAATTCCAAAGGAAATTTGATCCATTCTGATGAGCTAGAGATTGTGACCTATGGCTTGGAAGATATGATTGTTGTCGCCAAGGGCAAAAAAGTCATGATCTTGCCGCGCGGCCAATCACAGAATGTCAAAAAGATACTCGAGCAACGCCAACAGGATGACTAGTCTGCATTCGGGCCGTCTTCTTGTTTTTCACCAATCAACCAGCCCGGCCAAAATCGGGCGACCAAAAGCAATATCGTTGGCAGCGCCATCGTATTTGCAATATCGCTATAAAGTTCGCGCATGAACGGCTCGAAGAACCTTTCGACCGGCGCTAGCGCCCGATAATCTGCATATTCGTTGATGACCGATGCAATTAACACAGCCAACCAAGGCAACGGGTGTGCCACAGATCGGCGGATGACCAGCGCGACAGAAAATTGGATCAATACCGCAGCATAAATATGGAGAGAATCCCGATCGAGACCGGAAATCTCTGCCAGCCAGAATTTGATTTCATACCATTCCATTTGATCCGAGTGAACGAGCATTGCCGCCCCGTCAACGCACAACTCTTCTGGGCGTAAAATTATGAAATTCTTAGCCAAAAGCTGCTAGCAAAAAACCCTATGAGCAACAGTATATCAGGCAAACCAAAAGTCGTCGTTATCTTTGGCACCCGGCCGGAAGCGATTAAGCTGTTTCCGGTTGTGAGGGCCCTTTCAGCTCGGCAGAATATTGAGACAATAACCTGCGTTACGGCCCAACACCGCGAGATGCTTGATCAGGTGTTAGAGATTGCAGAAATTGAACCACAATATGACTTGGACTTGATGCGCGCGGATCAAAGCCTCGACGAGCTGACCGCCCGTCTTTTACAAGCAATCGGCAAAACCCTGGATGAAGCGAAGCCGCAGAGAGTTATTGTACAAGGTGACACCGCCACCGCGATGTGCGGCGCATTGGCTGCCTATTATCGCAAGATTCCGGTCAGTCATGTTGAGGCAGGGTTGCGCAGCTACAATATCTATCATCCATGGCCCGAAGAGGTGAATCGCAAGATTATTGGAACGATCGCGGATCAACATTTTGCGCCGACAGAAACATCCGCCGACGCATTGCGCAAAGAGAATATTAGTGATCAACAAATCAGTATCACCGGAAATACAGTGATTGATGCTTTGCTTGCTACGGCAAAAAAAACAGAAAAAGATCAGAATTTATCTGAAGTGCTAAGTCCCTATATTGAGAAGTTTTCTGACAAAAAAATTATCGGCGTGACCAGTCATCGGCGAGAGAATTTTGGCGATGGATTGACCAATATCGCCGGTGCGCTGCGAGAAATTGCAAACCGTGACGATGTCGCGTTGATTTTCCCGGTTCATCTAAATCCCAATGTCCGCGCGATCATGAACGAAGCGCTAGGGGGACTCGACAATGTCGCAATGGTTGAGCCTTTGGACTATCCTGATTTTGTTAGACTTTTGAACATTTGCGAGTTCATGCTCACCGACAGCGGCGGCGTGCAGGAAGAAGCGCCTGCGCTGGGCAAACCGGTCTTGGTCATGCGGGACACGACGGAAAGACCGGAAGGCGTAGAGGCCGGAACAGCAAAACTTGTCGGAACAGATAAAGAATTGATAGTCAGAGAAGCCAATAAGCTACTTGATAATAAACAATATTATGATTCTATGGCAAAAGCTCACAATCCGTTTGGAGATGGCAACGCAAGCGAACGGATTGCCGACATTGTGGTTGGCGACCTGACGCCCTGAGAAGGCCGACAAAACCATTATCCCGGTTACCGAATTATTTACGATATTCGGCTAGTCAATAACCTGAAATTTCTGCGCCTTTGGTTGGCGCTGATCAGGAGAATGAACCGCGATGCTTTCCGAAGAAAAACCATCAGTATGCGTATTAGGCTTGGGTTATATTGGCCTGCCCACCGCTGCCGTTATAGCGCGTTCCGGATGTACCGTGCTGGGCGTGGACGTCACCGAACATGTGGTTGATACAATAAACAGCGGTAAAATTCACATTGAAGAGGTTGATCTGGACGGACTGGTTCAGGGCGTTGTGTCTCGCGGAAATCTGCGCGCATCTCTGCACGTTGAGCCTTCTGATGTGTTTGTGATAGCCGTACCCACTCCTTTTGGTGACAATCATGTGCCCGATACCAGCTATGTTATGGATGCAGCGACAAACGTTGCGGCTGCGTTGAAAGCGGGCGACACGATCATATTGGAATCGACCTCCCCGGTCGGTACAACGGAAAAGATGCGTGATTTGATTGCAAAGTTACGTCCAGATCTAAAAATACCGGGACTTACCAATGGAATACCGGACATATCTATTGCCTATTGTCCAGAACGCGTATTGCCCGGAAAAATTCTTGAAGAGCTGACAAATAACGACCGCTGTATCGGCGGTATAACCCCCCGCTGCGCAAGAAAGGCGCTTGGTTTCTATCGCCGTTTCGTGCGCGGGGAATGTGTTACTACAACCGCGAGGGCCGCTGAAATGACCAAATTGGTGGAAAACAGCTATCGCGATGTGAACATTGCATTTGCCAATGAACTTTCGATCGTAGCGGATGAAATCAACCTGGACGTTTGGGAAGTTATCCGCCTTGCCAACCGTCACCCCCGCGTGAATATTTTGCAACCCGGTCCGGGGGTCGGCGGGCACTGTATTGCCGTAGACCCTTGGTTCATCATCCACGGCGCGCCAAATCACACGCCGCTGATCCGCATCGCGCGAGACGTGAATGATGGCAAGACCGGACACGTGCTGGAACAAGCATCGCTAATGATAGATGAATTGCCGGGCGTATCCATCGCCTGCTTTGGATTGGCATTCAAAGCCAATATCGATGATTTCCGCGAAAGCCCGGCGTTAAAAATCGCTACAAAACTCGCGCGGCGCTATGGTGGCCGGATCAAGATCGTGGAACCTTATGCGAACGAGTTACCCGCCGCATTTGAGGGTACTGGCGCGGAGTTGATCGATATCGACGAAGCATTGGAAAGCTGTCCCATCATGATCACCCTGACCGATCATGACATGTTCAAATCCATTCCGCTCGACGAACGTGCGGGGAAAGTCGTCTATGATACGCGCGGTATTTGGCCGGATCAGCCCGATAATTTACAGGCCGCAACCGATTTGCGTCTTGCGAGCTAGGACCCTTTTGGACAAGGTTATTTCATGACCAAGGTTCTTGTCACCGGATCAGCCGGGTTTATCGGATATCATCTGTCACAGATTCTTTTGAAAGAAGGCTTTGCAGTCATCGGTTTCGATGGAATGACCGACTATTATGACGTCCGGCTAAAGGAGCGGCGCCATCAGATGTTGCTCCAAAATGAGCGATTTTCTTGCATCACCGGGTTGATCGAAGATTTTGACATATTGCGAGAATATTGCCTGCGCGAAAAGCCGGACGTGATCGTGCATCTCGCTGCACAGGCCGGGGTTCGTTATTCCATTGAAAATCCGCGCGCCTATATCGACGCAAATGTCATTGGTACATTCAACGTCATGGAATGCGCACGCGAGTTAAAGGTCGATCATCTGCTAATGGCGTCAACATCGTCCGTTTACGGCGCCAATACTCACATGCCGTATAACGAACAGCATAAAGCAGACAGCCAGATGACGCTCTATGCTGCGACCAAAAAAGCCAATGAGGCCATGGGTCACAGCTACGCGCATCTCTGGAATTTACCGACCACGATGTTTCGCTTTTTCACCGTCTATGGCCCTTGGGGTCGCCCGGACATGGCTTTGTTCAAATTCACAAAGGGTATTTTGGCTGGCGACCCGATTGACGTCTATAATCATGGTGAAATGTATCGCGACTTTACGTATGTCGGCGACCTGGTGCGCGGCATAAAATTACTGATCGACAGCCCTCCTCAGCGCCCAGAGGCAGCAGATGATATTCCGGAGTGGGATAGCCTGAGCGCTGTTGCGCCCTATCGTGTGGTCAATATCGGTAATAGCGACAAAGTGAAGTTGCTGGATTTCGTGGATGCGATCGAGGCGGAATGCGGCGTACCGGCCAAGCGCAATTTCATGGACATGCAAATGGGCGATGTCCCTGCCACATGGGCAGACGCGACTTTGTTAAAAGAATTGACCGGATATCAACCACAAACGGATATCCGGGAGGGCGTGAAGAAATTCGTCGCTTGGTACCGCGACTATTATCAGGTTTAGCGATTAATAAGCGGCGATAGTTTCCCGTGCAACGCGATCCCAACTGTAACGCTGTTGCGCGACCTGCATCGATGACCCTATCTTTTCGCCGCGTTCTTTGTCAGACCAGCCCCGGATGCTGGTGACAATGTCTGCCCATTTTTGCGGATCATCTGTGGCGGCAACAAACCCGATATCTTCTGTGACCACCTCCGCCAGACCGCTATGATCAGACGCCAACACTACGCCGCCACATGCGGCGGCTTCTGCAGCCACTAATCCAAAGCCTTCTTTTGAAAGGCTGGGTACCACGGTGCATATTGCCGAACCATATTCGCGGACCAGATCCTCGCTCTTCAATATGCCGAGATATTCGACCGCTGGCGATTGCAGGACCTTAGCTTCTTCCTCGTCCCAGATGGTCCCCGCTACCCGGATTTTAATGGGTTCTGGAACCAGTGGAAGGACCTCTTTAACGATGAAAGAAAGCCCTTTGCTAGCTATGATACGGCCAGCAAAAAACAGACAGCCATTATGCCGGGCCGGTGCCTCAATCGCCTTCACATCCGTTGCGAGTGGCACCGTGGAGATATTTTGGAAGCCTTGCTGCTCGGCCAGATCAGCAATCCAGCCGCTATTTGCAATCAACACCGCTTTGCGCAACAACCTTGTTCCCAACCAGATATACCGAGCATAAAGGCGTGCGGCGATCCCCTCCCCCGTTGCAAAATTCAGATCGGAACCATGTGCAGACAGGACAATTTTGCTCGCCGGATGCCGGAGTGACGCAATCCAGCCAAGCGGCCAACTGGCAACATCCCCTATATGTACGGTTTTCGCCGACTTCATCAACAACAGTCGGAACGCGGTACTTATTCCGAACCAGATTAACGCCAAAGGACCGGGCACGTCGCCATTCGCTTTGCCGGCTAGTGCAATGATATCAAGTCGCTGAGTTTTGGCCATTTCTGTAGTCAGGCGCAAACAATAGGTTTCCATACCCCCCATTGCTGGCGCCCATTTGCGGGTGATGAACCGGACATCAATATTGTCGTTGGTCGCCATATTCAAAACCCTCGATAGATGGGCTTTTCAAGCGCGCGGAAATCTGGACGATAAAGATCCTCGCCCCAACGAAATTTGATCGTTTGCGGAACCGAGGATGAGATTTCAACCTGCCCGCGATTTAACAACAACGTCTCACCGCTGGACAAGGCCCTGCCATTCAACATGATCGGTGCACTG
>CALKXX010000209.1 GCA_938003725.1 uncultured Sphingomonadaceae bacterium
GTCGCGGAAAACAGTCCCCTGGACCGTTTTTAGATGCGCGAAAATGGTAGACGCTACAGGGTTCGAACCTGTGACCCGCTGATTAAGAGTCAGCTGCTCTACCAACTGAGCTAAGCGTCCGTAATTTTCCGTTAGGGCTTATATAGGCGGCTACAGGTCTAACACAACTGCTAGGCCGGGAATATTAGCCAAATGCGCTGGTATTTCGTCCGGGATGGCGATCTATCGACATCAATATGCCGACACAGATCATGATGGTCATCATCGATGAGCCGCCGTGACTTAGAAATGGTAACGGAATGCCCACCACCGGCGCAAGACCCATGACCATCATCAAGTTAATTGCGACATAGAAGAATATCGTGGTGGTTAAGCCAGCTGCGGTTAGTTGAGAGAAACGCGTTTTCGCTTTCATCGCGACGCCCAGCCCCCATCTGAAAAGCAAAAAGAAACAAAATAGAACGACAGCACCGCCCATCAATCCCCATTCTTCTGCCATGGTTGCGAAGACAAAATCGGTGTGACCTTCTGGAAGATAGTCGAGATGGCTTTGGGTGCCATTCAAGAACCCTTTTCCAAATATCCCTCCAGACCCAATCGCAATTTTGGATTGGCTGATATGATAACCTGCGCCCAGCGGGTCATTTTCCGGACTTAAAAAAGTCGTGACACGCCGTTGCTGATAGTCTTCCAGGCCAAAGAAAAATGCGAGAGGTGCGATGACCGCCAAAGCGGCTGCACCGCCGATAAACAGGCGCATTGGTAATCCTGCGAGAAACGCAATCGTCATCGCGCCGGCAACGACAGTTATTGTGGTTCCCAAGTCAGGTTGCAACAAAATCAGGGCACAGGGCACGGCGAGCAAGCAAAGAAGCGGCCATATTGCACCCCAGGTTCGTATTTGGCCAGGGGGTAATACCGCATAGAAACGCGCCACTGCCAATATGATTGCGACCTTCATTAACTCGGACGGTTGGATACGAATGAAGCCAAGACTCAACCAGCGCTGGCTACCGCCGCGAACCGCCCCGATAAGTTCCACGCCCAGCAGCATGACGACGACCGTAACATAAACGGGCAGGGCGATCGCTTTCCAGAAACTTTCATTCAACCGGGAAAGGACAATTGCCATAGCCAGAAAGACGAGAAAGCGGATCATATGCAAACCCGCCCAAGGGGTCAGGCTTCCGCCGGCGGCGGAATATAGGACAATGAAGCCAAAACTCGCCATCACCATCAGCAGCAATATTGTTCGCCAGGGAAGTTGCGCAATGGGCGCCGGAATGAAATCACTCAACGGTTATTGCCCCACTTCCGGTGTCTCCGCATTGTCGCCGGCGGCCTGTTCCGGCGTTATACGCCCCTCTGCTATCGCCTTTTCCAGCTCTTTTTTGGCTCTATAGGCTTGCAACTGCTTTTCCATGCGCTGTTCAATATTACCGCCCCAATCCTTCTCCAAGGCGTCCAGCTTTTCCATGGCTTTTTCTTTGTCATACATGAACGTCAGTACGTCGCGGGCAACGGGATAGGCTGCGCCCGAACCCCCTCCATGTTCAACCACTACGGCAGCGGCATATTTTGGATTATCGACAGGGGCGAAGCACACAAAAAGGCCATGGTCACGATATTTCCAAGGGCCGGTTCTACCGTCAGAAACGCTTAGGCTGACCACCTGAGCCGTTCCGGTTTTCCCGGCGAGTTTGATATTATCGAGCGGCAGCTTTGCCCGTCTGGCGGTACCCGGTCCGTTGACCACATCGCTCATTGCTTGACGAACATAATCTATATGCTCTTGCGGGAATCCGAGGAACTCTGGTTGTTTGTGGTCCTTATTGTACAAAAGGTGCGGCATCAGTTTCTTGCCGGTCGCCAGGCGTGCAGACATGACGGCAAGCTGCAGTGGGCTGGTTAGATAGTAACCTTGTCCAATTGAACTGTTTACTGTGTCCGCGCGGCTCCATTTACGCTCATATTTCTTTTCATACCAACTGGGACTGGGAACCGTGCCGTAAAACTGGCTGGCGACGGGGATCGGAAATTGCTGGCCAAGGCCAAGCGTTTTTGCAAACTGTGCTACTCTCTCGAAACCAACTTGCTGCGCGAAATGATAAAAATAGCTATCACAACTTTGATAGATGGCTTTCCCCATATTGACGCGGCCATGATTGCTCCAGCAGTTGAAGAACCGGTTGCCGATGCGTCTGCCGCCTCCGCAAATAATGGTTTCTTCGGGGTCTATACCTGCTTCCAGAAATGACATGCAATGCATCGGTTTGACGGTCGAACCGGGCGGATAGAGTCCCTTTAGCGATTTGTCGCGCAGCGGAATATGGTCATCCTCGCGCAACATTGCATATTCGAGCGATCCGATCCCGTCGGAGAAGCTGTTGGGATCAAATGATGGCATAGATGTCATCGTTAATATGTCACCGGAATCACAATCGATAACGACGACCGAACCGCTCTCCCGTCCTAGGCGCCGTGCTGCATATTCCTGAAGATCAATGTCTAGCGTAAGTTGTAATGGCTTGCCCGGAACATCAGCCTTGGTATCCAGATCACGGACGATTTTGCCGCGCGCTGTGACTTCGACCCGTTTGGCTCCCGGTTTTCCTTGCAGTCGGTCCTCGAACAGTTTCTCCAGTCCGTCCTTACCGATCCTATAGCCAGGCGTGATCAATATGGGTTGAGGGTTTTTTTCATAATCTTCTGCGGAAGCGATTCCGACATATCCAACCAAATGCCCAACCGCGGCCCCAGTGGGGTAGAAGCGCGAAAAACCCTGGCGCGGGGAGACACCCGGCAAATCAGGCAATCTCACGCTGACAGAGGCGAACTTTTCCCAGTCCAGTCCAGTTGCTACTTGTATGGGCTGAAAACTGTCCGCTTGTGCTAACTCTTTGTTGATCCGCTCGACCTCTTCAGGTTCGAGTGCCAGTAATTGTGCCAGAGAAGCGACTGTCTTTTCCTTGTCCGGCGTACGGTCGGGAATGATATCTACTCGGAAATCGGTTTTGTTGTTCGCAATAGGTTTGCCTTTGCGATCAATCAGCCAGCCGCGGCGCGGCGGAATGAGCGTTAGGTTGACCCGGTTGCTCTCTGACATCAATTGATAGCGTTCATTCTCTGCAACAGAAATATAAGCCATCCGGCCAGCCAGCAATATCCCGATACCGGCTTGCAATCCACCGATCACCGTAGCGCGGCGCGTAAAGGTGAGAGATTGGATCGCGCCATTGATGGTTTTGCCATTCTTCACGCTGAAATACGCCAGTTGTCAATTGCACCAACCAAGCGTGCGATAAAGGGGTAGAGCAGGATCGAGAGAACGATCTGCGGAAGCAAAATGTCAAGGTGCAGGAGGTTTCCGGGAAAATCGACGATAAGCATTCCGCATATTAGCACAAAAATGATGGAAAGTGAGGCCAGTAACCAATCCTGCCAATAGTCTCTGACGGCAGCGGTACGGTCAAAGGTTTCCAGCGTCACGAGTATAACGGACCACAGGAAGGCCGCGCTACCAAAGGGCTGTCCAGAAAACATATCGTCAATCATTCCCAAGGGAAAGCCGGCCCATACCGGCCAGTAGCCTGGACGAATGAGTCGCCAAGCCAATAGAACCAATAAACCGACGGGCGGGAGAATTGGGTAATCCGTGATGATCGGTAACATTGTCACCATTGAACCAACCGCAACTGTTACCGGCGGAATGGCCTTCATCTTTAATTGGGAGGGCTGCCGGTTGATGCGGGAACGATATGGTTTTGCCACTATTGGCCGCCATTTGTAGCTGAATCGGTATTGTCCAACTCATCTTGTTCAATTTGCCGGACGGTTTCCGCCTGAAATATCGGCTGAACGATGACATGGCTGACATTTGATGAATTCGCCAATATTCTGGCGACTGCGCCGGTTTCGTTTTTACGCAGCACGACTGCGACCGGAATGCCGGGGCCATAAAGGCCCCCGCTTCCCGACGTGATGAGAAGATCGCCTTTCTTAAAGGGATTGTCACCAATGTTGATCGCCTTGATGTCAACGGTTCCGTCGCCCAATCCCGTTGCAAAGGCCGCAAGTCCGTCTGACGCGCGTTGAACGGGCGTCACGTTCTTTCCATCGGATACCATCAAGATACGCGCCGTTGTCGGGCCGGTTTCCAATACACGGCCAACTAAACCAGCCGGCGCGCGCACCGGTTGGCCAATCAATACGCCGCTAGTGCTACCCATTCCAAGCGTTGCGATACGTCGGGAACTGGACGAGGTGGAACTGATTAGACGGCCCATTGCAATTGCGTCGGGAATCTCATCGGTCAATTTCAGCAGCTTCTTTAGGCGTTCGTTCTCGAGCTTTAGGGCGCGCGCCTCCAGTATCTCTATTCTGCTTTTTTCCAATTCCCGTTTCATCGCTGCATTTTTGGAGGCTGCGTTGAAATAGGCAGAGATATTTTCCCCGGCGCTGCCGGTTGCCCCACCTAGCTGCGATAATGTTTTGCTAATAGGTGCCGTCATCTCGGTGCCGATTGTGCGAAGAACCGCAAAACCCTGTGGATCGATAAAGGAAATAAGCAGTAGAAGGAGCCCGACAACCGCACCCAATATGCCCAGCAAATAGCTGGCGAATATGCTGTATTGCGCCCGCTTCGAAAATCCTGGACGCCGGTTATTTGGCGGCGCCATGCTCGTCTATCCTTTCCGTTCCATCACTAACTCTGCAACGTTTTCCACTAAGCTGTGGTCAAAACACCGCGGAACAATTCGTCTTCCATGGCGCGGCCAGTGCCGAGTGCCACGCAGGCTAGGGGGTCTTCGGCCACCGTCACGGGCAGGCCGGTTTCATCGCTAAGCGCTGCATCCAATCCAGAGATCAAAGCGCCGCCGCCGGTTAGCACAATGCCTTGATCGACGATATCAGCGGCCAGTTCAGGCGCGGTATTCTCCAAAGCGATCCGGACGCCTTCGATAATCGTTCCAATGGGTTCTCCCAATGCTTCGGCAATCTGGCCCTGATTTATCGATATTTCTTTCGGCACGCCATTTACAAGATCGCGTCCTTTGATGTGGATTGTGTGTCCAACGCCATCAACTGGTGCCTGTGCAACGCCGAAATCTTTCTTGATCCGCTCAGCCGTGGTCTCCCCGATAAGCAGGTTGTGATGACGGCGGACATAGGAAACGATAGCTTCGTCCATCTTGTCGCCGCCTGTTCGAACCGAAGTTGTATAAGCTAGGCCGCGTAGCGAAAGGACTGCGACTTCCGTTGTGCCGCCGCCCACGTCAACCACCATTGAACCAATAGGTTCGGTGACCGGCATATCCGCGCCAATTGCCGCTGCCATGGGTTCTTCTATCAGGAACACCTGACTAGCTCCCGCATTAGAAGCTGCGTCACGAATAGCGCGGCGTTCGACGGATGTAGAGCCACTGGGTACGCAAATCACAATTTCCGGATAGCTGAAGAGCTTTTTCTTTCCGTGCACTTTTTGAATGAAATGCTTGATCATCTGCTCGGCAACATCAATGTCGGCGATCACACCATCGCGCAACGGACGAATAGCCTCGATACTATCCGGGGTTTTCCCCATCATCATCTTCGCATCATTGCCGACTGCTTTGACTTTTTTGATGCCATTCAGTGTTTCAATCGCCACAACTGACGGTTCGTTTAGAACGATTCCCTGTCCGCGCACGTAAACAACCGTGTTCGCGGTGCCAAGATCGATTGCCATGTCCTGAGACCTGAACTTGAACAGATTACCAAAAGCCATTTTTTTGTCCGTATTTTCTTATAGTTGCAGCATGTGCTGACCCGAAATTCCTTAGCAACTTCTTAGCTGAACGGGGCATGAAATAATCCATGTAATTCGCCCAGCGAATCTCCCTGAAAATCAGGGGTCGCTTGCGATGATCGCTTGGGCTAGGAACGCCGATATGTCAATAAGAAGACTCCCGAATAGCTTGATCAATCGTATCGCTGCCGGTGAAGTGGTAGAGCGTCCGGCCAGTGCGTTAAAAGAGCTTGTCGAAAATGCGATTGATGCCGGTTCGACCCAGATTGGCATCCGGTTGAAACAGGGCGGATTGGAACTGGCCGAGGTTAGCGACAATGGTTGCGGCATGACCCGCGACGATATCGCACTGGCGCTGGAGCGTCATGCTACGTCCAAATTACCCGATGAAGCGATTGAGATGGTCGCGACGCTGGGCTTTCGGGGTGAAGCGCTGCCCTCTATCGCCAGTGTCGCTAAGCTGACGGTTGAAAGCCGTGTGGTGGAAGGTGACGGTTGGACGCGGATCGTTGACCATGGAGAGCTTGTGCACGAGGGGCCCGCCGCCATCCCATTCGGTACGAAGGTCCGCGTAGAAAGTCTGTTTGCCAAGGTTCCGGCGCGTAGAAAGTTTTTGCGCACGCCGAGAAGTGAATATGCCGCCTGTGTGGATGTCGTTCGCCGTCTCGCAATGGCGCGTCCGGACATCGGTTTTACCCTGGATCACGAAGGCCGCAAGGCAATCTCCGTTCAAGGCGGCGAAAGCGGTCCTGACCGAGTTGCTGCTTTGACCAACAACGAACTGCGAGCGAATAGTGTTGGTGTTGATCTGGTCCGCGAGGAGGTGCGTCTGTCGGGCGTTGCAGGGCTGCCAACATATAATCGCGGTGTCGCGGATCACCAATTTCTGTTCGTCAATGGCCGCCCGGTGAAAGATCGTCTGCTGGCCGGAGCTGTAAGAGGTGCTTATGCCGAGATGCTGGCGCGGGACAGGCATCCGGTTGTGGCACTGTTCATCGATATGCCGCCGGAACTGGTCGATGTGAATGTGCATCCCGCAAAAACGGAAGTGCGTTTTCGGGAACCTGCCATGGTTCGCGGAATGATCGTCAGCGGCCTGCGCCGGGCATTGGATGAAGGCGGTTTTCGCGCAGTACAACGTCCGGCTGAATCGGCACTTGCCAATTGGCAGACAGAGAATGTCGCGCCTGACCCTCAACAGAATATTTTCACTGCGTCGGGCAGGGCGAGCGTTCAAACACAACCATATCCGTCGGCGGAGAATGGTGTGAACGACCATGTAAGCGCGTTTTCCGGTTTGGATCATTCGGCGGAAATCGCCCCGATCATGGGCCGTGCAGAACAGGCAGCAGAGCCGGTTCCACAAAGCACAAGGCATCCATTGGGCGTGGCACGTGGTCAGGTTGCAAAAACATATATTGTTGCTGAGGCCGAGGATGGCCTGGTCATCGTCGATCAACATGCGGCCCATGAACGTTTGGTTCTGGAACGAATGCGCAAAGCGGTTGAGGGTGGATCCGTTGCCTCGCAGGCGCTGTTGATGGCAGAGGTTGTCGAACTGGATGAAAATGCCTGCGATCGGTTAGAGGCGCGTGCAGAGGAACTCACTGAATTTGGCTTGGATCTGGAACGATTTGGTCCGTCAGCAATGCTCGTCCGGGCAACGCCCGCGATGTTGGGTTCCGGTGATGTGCAAGGTCTGGTTACCGATTTAGCCGATGAACTAGGCGCTTATGACGAAGCTTTATCGCTGAAGGAGCGGATTGACCATGTCGCTTCAACCATGGCTTGTCATGGATCGGTTAGGGCAGGGCGCGTTCTCAATGTCGCGGAGATGAACGCCTTGCTAAGAGAGATGGAAGTGACCCCGCATTCAGGTCAGTGCAATC
>CALKXX010000210.1 GCA_938003725.1 uncultured Sphingomonadaceae bacterium
ATGCCGGCGGTGCAGTCCACAATATAACACCGCAAAACCGTATGTTTGCCTCCGCTCAAACGCAAACCAGTGAAGCATCGTTGCTGACCCGCTGGAATGGTCAGCTTTATGTCGTGCTGGGCGAAGGAAATAGCGATGATCGGTGGCAGATACGGATTTGGTGGAAGCCGTTTGTCACATTGATATGGTATGGCGGGATATTGATCGCCCTGGGCGGTTTGCTGGCCGTGGTCGGGCGTCTGCGTCGTGGCTATATTCAGCGCCGCCAGCGTGAATATGCAGAGATGGTGCTATGAGTAACACACCGTGAACCGCTGGCTACTCTGGGTGCCGCTTGCTCTGTTCGGGATGTTTTTCATCGCATTTTCGGCAGGGTTGATAATGCCCAAAGATAACATCATTGCTTCAAAAATGGTTGGTAAGAAGATGCCGGACTTTGCTTTGCCAGCAGCGATCGAACAGCGGCCGGGGCTTTCCAGCGGAGATTTAGCAGGCGGCAATCCGACGCTGCTAAACGTGTTCGCCAGCTGGTGCTTGCCATGTATTGCAGAGGCTCCCCAACTGCTGGAATTGGAGAAAGCCGGAGTTGAAATAAACGCAATTGCTAGCCGCGACACATCGGCTGATGTCGCAAACTTTTTGAACCGCTGGGGCAATCCTTATGCCAGAATAGGCTCGGACACGCGTAGTGCGGTACAACTGGAAATCGGCTCGTCCGGCGTTCCCGAAACCTTTGTTATCGACGGCAACGGGGTCATTGTGCACCAGCATATTGGTGACATAAGAAAAGAGAATGTCCCGGAACTGCTCAAAATTCTGGAGGAGGCACGATGAGAATCTTGGCGGCGTTTCTTATATTATTTTTGCCGTTTACAGCGACCGCACAAACAGGATTACCGCCTGCACCTTATGCCTATCGACAGCTGGATGACCCTGCCAAGGAAGCAGAAGCAAAAGAACTAATGGAAGAGCTGCGCTGCTTGAAATGCCAAAGTCAGTCGATTGCGGATAGCGATGCTCCAATGGCCGGTGATATGCGCAGCCAAGTTAGAGAGCGAATAGCAGCGGGGCAAACGCCCGAACAGATCCGGGACTGGTTGATTGACCGCTATGGCAATTGGGTCAGCTATGACCCTCCGGTTACTACTGCGACTTGGCCGTTATGGGCCGCCCCGCTGTTTCTTCTGATCATGGGACTTTGGTTGGCGCGGGCCAAGTTTCGGCGCAAGAAGGATGAAGGTTGATGGGTTGGATAATTTTAGTCGGTTTTCTGGCGCTGGTCTTTGGTGGTCTGTTGTGGGTGGGTAAATTGCCGCGCCTGACTTATGAATTGACCGGCGCAGCTTTGCTTTTGGGTGTGGCCGGCTATGCATGGCAGGGACAGCCAGGCATGGCTGGCGTTTCGGTCGAACCGGCAGAAAAGCCAGAGAGTTTTAACGAAGACAGTATTAAATCGCGTGACGAAATGGGTGAACGTTTTGGAACCGCGCGTGAATGGCTGATATTCTCAGACGCGCTGAATCGCAGCGGCAAGCATGGTGCAGCGGCAAACTATCTGCGAAACGGGGTAAAGGAACATCCCGAAGACCCTGATTTATGGGTAGGGCTGGGCAATGCACTGGTCGTTCATGCGGATGGTATTATCACACCGGCAGCACAATTTGCGTTTCAACGGGCTGCAAATATCTCGCCGGAGCATCCGGGGCCTCCGTTTTTTCTTGGCTTGGCGTTCGCGCAATCTGGTAAAATTGATCAAGCGCGGGCCATATGGACAGAGTTGTTGGACCGAAGCACTGAGGATGCCCCATGGCGCGCCGATCTCGAGTCGCGTTTAGCCGAGATGGAACGCATGCAGCCGCAGCCAGCGACCGCGTCACAGGGCGCGGAATAAAACCATAAAAAGGATGTATTACAGTCCTTTATCACTAGGTAAAATCGGTGTTGTTGCGCCGTTAATATCTGCGTGCTAACTGCGCGCGGTTGAGGATGCAGTCGCTCGATATGAGCGATTTGTCTCCATTTTATCGGGGAAACGCCTTAACGGCTAACCAATGTCTGAAAACGCATCGAAACCCAATGGCAAGCGCGGCCGCGTGATTCAGCCACACGGCTCTCGCCAGCAGGGCGGTGCAGTCGCCAAATTGGCAGCAGGCGCGATTGGCATTGTGTTCGGCGATATCGGCACCAGCCCTCTATATGCGTTCCGCGAAACCTTTGTGGGCGCGCACCCCCTTGAACTGGATCGCATTCATGTACTGGGCGTTGTCAGCCTGATATTCTGGTCGATGACGTTGGTCGTATCCATTCAATATGTCACAATATTGATGCGCGCCGACAACAAGGGGCAAGGCGGTAGTCTGTCGCTGGTTGCATTGCTGCTTGGCGCGCTGCGCAAATCTAAATTTGGCTGGGTTGCGATCCTGCTTGGTGTTTTTGCTACGTCTCTATTCTATGGCGATAGTATGATTACGCCTGCAATTTCAGTACTCTCAGCGGTTGAGGGGCTGACGGTAGTCCAACCTGGATTGAGCCATCTTGTCATCCCAATCGCGGTTGGGTTATTAGTATTTTTGTTCATGATCCAATCGCGCGGCACAGCGAAAATTGGCGCATTATTTGCGCCGATAATGTTGGTATATTTTTCCGTGATCGCGACGCTTGGAATTATCCACATCGCGGCGCATCCATCGATCTTGATGGCGTTAAACCCTTGGTATGCAGTGCAGTTTTTCATCACCGACGGATTTAAAGCTTTCCTTGCTCTAGGTTCCGTGGTCCTCGCAGTGACGGGCTCCGCTGCTCTATTTGCGGATATGGGGCATTTCGGGAAAAAACCTATGCGTATCGCATGGTTCGGATTTGTGATGCCCGCGCTGCTTTGCAATTATTTTGGGCAAGGCGCGATGATATTGGCACTGGACTCCGCCGGTGCCGCAGAGGCGATCAAGAACCCGTTTTTCATACTGGCGCCAGAGTTTCTACGTTTGCCTCTCGTCATTCTGGCAACAATGGCAACCTTCATTGCGAGCCAAGCGGTGATTTCCGGTGCTTTTTCTGTGACGCACCAAGCGATCCAACTGGGCTTTATCCCGCGTCTGACCATCAAGCACACTAGTGCATCAGAAGCAGGTCAAATCTATATACCGGCTATCAACTGGATGCTCATGATTGCCGTGATCTTGTTGGTCTTGACGTTTCAAACGTCCAGCAACCTTGCATCCGCCTATGGGATCGCGGTTACCGGGGCGATGTTCATTGATACCGCGTTGCTGGCGATCGTCGTGCTGACGTTGTGGAAATGGAAATGGTGGTACGCCATGCCAATGATAGCAGTGTTTTTCATTGTCGATGGTGCCTATTTCGCGGCGAACCTAACCAAGGTTCCGGATGGCGGTTGGTTCCCGTTGCTTGTTGGCGGGGTGGCATTCCTGCTCCTGACCACCTGGGCAAAGGGGCGCAATATCATGCGGTCCAACATGGCTGAGGCCGCAATGCCAATTGAGATATTCACCAAGTCTGCGGCTAACAGTGCAGCGCGCGTGCCCGGTACGGCCATATTCATGGCGTCAGCATCCGTTGGGGTCCCATCGGCGTTGCTGCACAATATCAAACATAATAAAGTTATTCATGAACGGGTCGTCATCCTGACCGTCAATATTGAGGATGTTCCCAGCGTAGCTTTGAAAGAACGGGTTGAAGTGAAGGACCTTGGGAACGGTTTTTATCGTCTGATCCTGCATTTTGGCTTTATGCAGGAAACGGATGTCCCGGCAGCTTTGAAAAAGGTCACGGAATGCGGCGATGAATTCAATATGATGCAGACGAGCTTCTTTCTTTCGCGCCAAACGCTCCTTCCTTCTGAAAAGCCGCAAATGATGGTGTGGCGAGAGAAAATATTCTCGTGGATGCTGCGGAATGCCGCGACCGCCATGGAATTTTTTAAGTTACCCAGCAACCGAGTGGTCGAACTTGGGAGCCAGATGGAAATTTAGCTTTGTCGCCGGCTAGTCATTGTGAAACCCCGCAAAGGTCCATCCAAGTTTTCGCCCAGCGTGGAACGGCACAACACCGCTATTCTCTGCCGAAATGATTTCTGGCACTTCGACTTCTGATTTTTCCAAGATGATCCGCTTTTCGTTTAACGGAAGTTCGTAAAATCTCGGACCATTTTCGGACGCGAATGCTTCCAGCTTATCCAGCGCACCTTCCTCGTCAAAGGTTTTGGCATAGCTCTCCATGGCAAAAGGCGCATTGAATAATCCAGCACACCCGCAAGAGGTCTCTTTCGTTTCGACCACATGCGGCGCAGAATCGGTGCCAAGAAAGAATTTTGAAGAACCGGAAGTTGCGGCTTTTCGCAATGCTAACCTGTGTGTTTCACGCTTCACCACCGGCAGGCAGTAATAATGTGGGCGAATACCGCCCTCAAACATGGCATTGCGGCTAAATTCCAAGTGATGCGGGGTGATGGTCGCAGCAATATTATCTGGCGCATTGTCGACGAACTGTACGGCATCAGCGGTGGTAATATGTTCGAACACAATTTTCAATTCCGGAAAATCCGTCACGACGTGCTGAAGGATGCGGTCGATGAAAACCGCCTCGCGATCAAATATATCAATCTCACTATCGGTCACCTCGCCATGCACCAATAACGGCATTTTTATGCGTTCCATGGCCCGCAAAACGGGATAGATATTCTTGATATCGGTTACGCCGTGGCTTGAATTGGTCGTCGCATTTGCGGGATAGAGTTTGCATGCCGTAAATATACCGGATGAAAAACCCTGTTCCACCTCGTCCGGCGATATGCTGTCGGTCAGATAGCAAGTCATGAGCGGTTGAAACCGATGTTCAGAGGACACGGCAGCCAATATTCTTTCGCGATAGGCTGTGGCGGCGTCCATGGTTGTCACCGGTGCCGCAAGGTTTGGCATCACGATGGCGCGAGAAAATTGCCGGGCTGTAAAATCTGCAACCGCCTTGAGCATCTCACCATCACGCAGATGTACATGCCAATCATCGGGCTGACGGATGATCACACGCTGGGTTCCGGCGCTATCTGTTTCTAGATTAAAATCACTCTCTTCGGTCATAATATGCTCGGTAGCATCGACGTTTCAATGAGCGCAAGCGAAGACCGTTCAACGCTATTTTTCGTCTCATTCCTATTCACCATATTATCACCTTTTTTCACTAAGACATCGGGCAGAGAAGTCTGACGGGAACACAAACACATAGAGCACCGCTTTTGGCTTCCAATTTAAAGGACTCGGAAATTCCGGGAATTTTTGGCAGTGTAGAGAATACAGATACCGACGATGAGAATTTAAGGATCAAAATGGAAAATCACAAATCCCATCTACAAGATGTGCTGGACGCGCCGGAAGGACCGCATATCGGCGCGCTATTCGACTTTGATGGCACGATTATCGCAGGATATTCTGCGACAGCAATCTTGTGGGAGAAGATTAAGCGTCGCGAAATGACCGCTGAGGAAGTGGTGGAAACCGCAAATGTGATGGCACAATATAGCACGGGCAATATGGGGTTTTCGGGCCTAATGTCCGGCGCAGCGAAGTTTATGAAAGGCGTCACCGAAGAAAGCTATTTTGAATTTGGTGAAGAACTTTACGAAAAACATATCGCGCGAAAGGTTTATCCGGAAGCGCGCGAACTGATCGAGGCCCATCATGCGAAGGGGCATACGGTCGCGATTGTTTCATCTGCTACAATCTATCAAATTGAACCAACTGCCCGTGATCTGGACATTGAGCACGTGCTTTGTTCTCAATATGAAGTGAAAAATGGCGAATTTACCGGCGAGATTATTCGGCCGCTCTGCTTTGGCGAGGGTAAGGTATTGGCCGCAGAATCGCTTGCGAAAGAACATAATCTAGACTTGGATAAGTCCTATTTCTATTCTGACAGCTATGACGATATTGAGCTTTTGGAGCATGTCGGAAAACCGCGTCCCCTAAACCCCAATACCAAGTTGCGGGAAGTGGCGCAGGAACGTGATTGGCCATTACAAAAATTTGATAGCCGGGGACAGGGCAAGCCGATTGATTATGCACGGACGCTATATGCGACGGGATCTTTGATTGGGTCTGCGATTGCCTCTCTGCCAATATGGGCGCTTACCGGATCACAGCGAGAGGCGATGAATTTTTCTACCGGGTTGTTCGGTGATTTTGCAACAGCGCTAACCGGCTGCGAATTGGATGTAAAAGGCGAAGAAAACCTGTGGACTGCACGGCCCTGTATCTTTGTGTTCAATCATCAAAGCAAAGCAGACGTGATGATATTGGCCAAACTGATCCGCAAGGATATGGGCGGGGTCGGCAAGAAAGAAATCAAGGACACACCGATTATCGGCAAATTAATGGAACTTGCCGGTACCGTCTTCATTGATCGGGCAGATGGCAAAAGTGCCATCAAAGCGATGGAGCCATTGAAAGATGCGATACAAATTGACGGAAAATCGATCGTTATTGCACCTGAAGGAACGCGTACTTTGTCTCCCAAATTGGGGCCGTTCAAGAAAGGCGCCTTCCACATGGCGATGCAAGCGGGTGTGCCGATGGTGCCGATCGTCATTCATAATGCAGGTGATGTCGCGCCCAAAAACGAATTCTTGATGCGACCTGCAAAAGTGCGCGTCGAGGTGCTACCTCCAGTGGACACTAGCGGTTGGAAGGTCAGCAAGATCAATGATCATGTCGCTGAAGTACGCGCTATGTTTTTAAGGGCTTTGGGTCAGGAGGCGGAAGAGCAGGCTTTGGAAGCGTTGATTGCCGAAGGCGCGCCCGCTGTTAAGGTGAAGGAGACTGGTCCTGCGCGAAAACCCCGCGGTAAAACGGCTCACCCGGTTACCAAAAAGGCATCTGGAAAAACGGCAGTTAAACAGAAGGTCGGCAGTGCCAAGAAAGCTACCGCGAAGCAATCTGCTAAAACTGGCACTGGTACTCCCCGAAAGAAAGTGGCAACGAAGAGGAAAGCCACAAAGAAATGATCCGCAATACGGGGAGCGGGAATGGATGAAGCAACGACGATAGCTAATACGGGCTCGCTTTTGACGGTCGGACCTAAGTTATTTATCATTGACGCGCGCAATCGGGTTGAACGTAAATATTTGCTCGACTGGCTTCATACATCGCTTGCCGAGGGCGGTCCCGGGGCGGAGATAAACTGGATAAGCCTGCCAATCTCCGAAGAACGTGCGCGCTTGCGACTCGACAAATTGTCTCAAAAATTGAAAGACGACCCGGATACGTTGGTGGTGCCGGTCCGGATTGCGTGGCGAATCCCGAATTTCCAAAAGAGCCGAGCTCTTAAAATGCGCCATATCCTGTTTGGTGATCCCAGAAACCCGGGCAGTTTTCGCGCAAGAATGATCTTGCTACGCGATAGACGGCGCGCCCATTGCCTCACAGGAAAACCAGCGACTATCGCTGAATTGGCCCATAGATACCGCAATCAGAATGTCGCTGATGATCACGACGATCTCGATTTTGCACGATTTGTTGCGCGGCAGGCCGGACTTGTGCTGGATATTTCAGAACGCGGCCTTCGCGGACGGAGATATAAAGTGCCCCGGCATGTGGCCGACGGCCTATGCGGAGATCCGCGCTTCAGGACGGCGATGACCGAGTTGGCAAACGATTTAGGGAAGCCTGAAGATCAGCTATACGCAGAATCTGCAAAATATATGAAGGAGTTGATCGCGCGGCCGAGCCCCTTGTTTATTGACATGAAGGCGAAACTGGATCGGTTCATGTTGTCGCAGGGATATGAAGATGATGTCGTTTTCGACCGCAAAGAACTCACTCGCCTCCGCAAGACCATGCGTGAGCATCCCACATTACTGCTGTTCACGCACAAAACCTATATTGATGGAGTGACGCCAACCGATCTTGCCTATCAAAACGATTTGCCGATGATCCACATTTTTGGCGGGATCAATCTCGATTTCTTTGGTCTTGGTTTCATGCTGCGAAGAGCCGGTACGATTTTTATTCGCCGCAGTTTTGAAAACAATCCTGTCTATAAGCTCGTTCTTCGCCACTATGTCAGCTATCTGATGGAAAAGCGCTTTCCGATGACATGGGCGTTTGAGGGCACCCGGTCGCGGCTTGGAAAGCTGATGCCGCCGCGTTACGGCCTGTTAAAATATGTGATGGATAGCGCCTATTCGAACGATATTGAGAATGTGAATATCATTCCCGTCGTCACCAGTTTTGACTTGATCTGCGATGTAGAAGAATATGCTGGAGAACAGACCGGCGTTATCAAAAAACCAGAGTCGTTAAGCTGGTTCTTCGGATATTTGCGTAGCTTGAGAGAACCGATGGGCAAAGTCTATGTGGATTTCGGTGAACCTGTTGTCATTGGTAATGCACCAGAACCGGATGACAGAATAGGACTTTCCAAAATAGCTTTTGAAGTTGCGGTACAGGCCAACAACGCGACGCCGATAACAATGACTTCGTTGCTATGTCTATGTCTATTGGGAGCTGCTCCGCGAGCGATGACGGCACAAGAGTTACGTGCAATCACGATCTTCTTTATCGATTGGGCGAAGAAACGTAATATCCGGATGAGTGAGGATCTGACCAAACAAAGTCTGGATGGCATACCAAAGGTTGTAGAAACGTTGGTCAACAATGGTCTGTTACTGCGTCATGACAAAGGATCTGCTCGCGTTTACGCGATTGAACCGGACCAGCATCCGATTGCCAGCTATTATCGCAATTCCATCATCCACCATTTTCTCGACAAAGCCATTATCGAACTTTCTTTGCTGAAAGCGAGGGAAGACAAAGAGAAGAAGGCCGCAGATATATTCTGGGAGGAAACCGACCGGCTTAGAGATTTGTTCAAGTTTGAGTTTTTCTATCCAGCGAAAGCAGAGTATCGCAAAAATCTGAAAGCGGAGTTGGATCGAGCCGATCCTGAATGGAGGAAGAAACTGGATGAGGGTGGCCCTCTGTTAAAGAGCCTAACCAACCGTTTTCAGCCATTGATCGGTCATGCCGTGTTTCTTCCGTTTGTGGAGGCATATACTGTGGTTTTGGATATTCTGGCTCAGCTTGAACCGGGGCAAGCAATTGACAAGAAGCAATGCGTAGAAGAGGCCTTGAAAGAAGGCCGTCAGGCCTATCTGCTTCGCCGTATCACTAGCGAAGCATCGATTGGCAAGATACTATTTGAAAACGGTTTCAAGATGGCGGCAGGTCTTGGATTGACCGGCGAAACGACCGACGAGTCGATCATCGCAAGAAAAACGCTGCTCCGCAAGTTTCGCGCTCTGTCACGCCGCATGGAAAAATCGCGTCTCGAAGTTTTGGCGTTGGCCGACAAAATCTTTGAATAAAGCAAAGCGGAAGGTTCTATCATATGCCCGACCAACTCAGCGCCCAGGACGCCCAGTTTCTATACATACAATCTGCTGTAAATCTGACTCACGTGATGGCTGTCTATGTATATGATCCATCTACTGCCCCGGGCGGTAAAGTGCGGTTCAAGGACATTATCGGTCACATGGAAAAACGATTGGATGTGTCGCCGATGTTTCGGCGTAAACTCTATCGGCTGCCATTTGACATAGATCATCCCTATTGGGTTGAGGATGAGCATTTTGATCTAGAAGCGCATATTTCGCATGGCCGTTTGCCCGAGCCGGCCGATTGGCGACAATTTTGTATCCATGTGGCGCGGCATCACAGCAAACCGCTGGATATGAATCGCCCTCTTTGGGACATGTATGTTCTGGAGGGGCTCGACAATATTCCGGGATATGCCAAGGGCAGCTATGCGATTCTTACTCGTATCCATCATTCGACAATAGATGGTGTTTCGGGGGCGCATTTCTTTGCCGCGATATCGGATATGGATAACAAAGGTACGCCGGCAATTCCGCTACCCGATGATCTGATAAAGCCGCAAGAGTTACCGAAGGCGTCTGAAATATTGAACCGGGCGATTTCCAGCACGGTCTCATCGCCAGTAAAAATGGCACAGGCGCTAATGAAATTTACCCCGGCTTTGGTTTCCAATGCGCAAAAAAGCTTGGCCAAAGGCAATAATGAAGACACCGGTAGCAAAGTTCCGGATACTCGCTTTAACGGGCCTGTAACACCGCATAAAATGTTCGATGCCGTCACATTCGACCTCGAAGAATTGAAGCAGATGCGCCGAAAAGTCGAAGGGGCCACCATCAACGATGTCGTGCTGTGCATATGCAGCGGAGCTACACGGCTATACATGCAGAAACACAAAGAGTTACCGAAGGAATCATTGGTTGCCGTCGCACCGGTAAATGCGCGCAGTCGTTCGGGTGAAGAATCTAGCCCAGGTAATAATATTTCGGCTATGACGATAAAAATCTGGTCGAACATAGCCAATCCAATCAAGCGCCTTGAAGCGATCCGTGATACCACAAAGGATACAAAGGCCGCTAAATCGGGTCTGAGTGCCAGGATTATGACTGATTTGAGCAAACATATTCCAGGTGTGACCATGGCAGGCGTATCACGCATTTTGACGGATGAGAGGTTCGCTCCAAAAATGAGCAACATGATGGTGTCAAATGTACCCGGTCCCCAAATTCAATTGTATATGAACGGTGCGAAGCTGACCCATCAATACGGGTTGGCGCCGCTTGCACACGGCATGGGGCTGTTTATCGCGACCCCCAGCTATAATGGTACAATATCGTTCAGCATCATATCTGATCGAAAAATGATGCCAGATATCTCATTTTTCCGCGAATGTCTGGAAAAATCATTCAATCAATTGCGCAATGCCAAAGCTGCAGCTAACATCGGCGGAGAAACAAAGAAAAGTAGCAAATCGACGGCAAAGGCCAAGGCAAAAGAAGCCGAACCGTCACCAATGGGGTCAAATTATCGGCGCGTGTCAAAAACGCCCAGACGACCAAATCGGGGCAAGTCAAAATAAGGAGTGGACGAGATAGTGTGGCATCCGGCAAACGGATGTATCCCTAGGCTGAATTGCGACATTGGCCCAAGTTTGAGTGAGTAAACTATGATTTTGAACACGACCCTGAAGATTGAAAAAGAGATGTCGCAAGCGCAAAGCTATTCCGAATGGTCGGATGCAGCAGCGGCCCATGATCGCTCTACCGGTGTGGATGTTTGGAAATCCGAGGATGAAAGCAAGCATTTCGACTATGTTTCTATCCGGCGCCGATTGGCGCGGTTGTCAAAGCTCTGGAAGACCCAGGACAATGCCGGTCTCCTATACGCTTTGAACGAGGGAATTCATGGCAATATGGATGGTATGGGTAATGACCGCCTACATCAAAAAGCGCAATTTGGTACGAAGCAACTCATTCAAGACTATGTCGATGCGATTGTAAATTCACTCGAATATCTTGCGAGTGACAAGGTCAACGATATTCCGTTTGAAGAAAAGCTGGATTTCTTTCGACGCGCGCAACATTGCTATGGCCGTTCCGCATTTTTAATGAGCGGCTCGGGCGCATTTCTTTTCTTTCACATTGGCGTTGTTAAGGCGCTGTGGAACGAGGGACTGCTGCCGCATATCCTGTCGGGTTCGAGCGGTGGTTCGGTTGTCGGCGCATTGGTCAGTACGCATGTCGATGACGACATTCCGCATTTTTTCGAACCCGAAACCGCGGTAGAAAATTATGAGCGAGCAAAGGCCGCAAATGATACTGGGGGGGGGCGGTTGAATCAGGATGAAATCCGCCGCAGCCTTGAAGGCATGGTCCCGGATCTCACTTTCCAGGAAGCTTATGAGCTAACCGGACGCCATTTAAATGTTTCCATCGCGCCTGCTGAAAAGCATCAAACAGCGCGTATGCTGAATGCGATAGCATCGCCAAATGTATATATCCGTGAAGCGGTTCTGGCATCTTGCGCTGTCCCGGGCATATACAGTCCCGTTACTTTGGCGGCGAAAAATCATAAGGGAGAGCGCGTGCCTTATCTTCCTAATCGGAAATGGGTGGACGGCTCTGTTACCCATGACCTGCCTGCAAAAAGACTGGCGCGACTCTATGGCGTGAACCATCATATTGTTAGTCAAGCCAATCCGATAGCGACGCCCTTTGCAAGCGACTTTAAAGCGCAGAAAACGCCGCTTGCGGCGATCCGAAATGCATCCACAACAACGATGAAAGCTTGGATAAACGCCAGTGCAGATATTTGGCAGAAGCCGCTGTCCTATTTTCCGCGCTTGAATAGCATAACGAACATGTCGCTCTCGTTGATCAATCAGGACTATATGGGCGATATCAACATTGTCCGCCCGGCGATGTTTTGGAGTCCCGCCAAAATACTGAGCAATCTGCCGATAGAGGATATTTCCGAGTTGATTGATTTGGGCGAACGGAAGACATGGCCAAAAATTGAAATGGTTCGTACCCAAACGAAAATCAGTCAAACACTGGACCGGATCCTGTTCGAATATGAAAGCGAACTTGCGCATGATCACGAACTGGCCATGAAGAAGAAGATCGCTTGAAGCACGAAACAGGATCGCTCACTCTTGCCGCTCCCTCCGCTGGGGCAGGTGCCAAGCTATATCAGCAAAGCTGGCGGCCCGATGGAGATGCGAAGGCGGTGATCGTGTTGGTCCATGGCTATGACGAACATAGCGGACGATATGAATATTTCGCCAAACATTGCACGAACCATGGTTTCGCGGTTCATACGCTGGATCATTGGGGGCATGGAAAGTCCGACGGTAGAAATGGGTTTGTTCCAAAATTTTCTGTCTATCATGACGGATTGAGCGCGTTGATTGACGGTTTGGCAGAGAGCGATGCCGCATTGCCACGGATATTGGTTGGACATAGTTTGGGCGGCCTAATTGCCGCTACTTATCTGCTTGAGCATCAATCCCAGTTTCGCGCTGCTATATTGTCCGGACCTGCGATAATGGCGGCGGAAGAACCTTCTGCATTCTTGAAAGTCATTAGTGGTTTGCTATCAAAAATATCTCCAAAGCTTGGCGTGATTGGTCTGGATGCGAAAGCCGTAAGTCGCGATCCACAAGTGGTAGCTGACTATATGGCCGACCCTCTGGTTTCCGGCAGTAAAATAAGCGCGCGTCTCGGGCACGAAATGATGATGCAAATGGATCATATTCAAAGTCATGCAGCGAGAATATCGTTGCCCTTGCTCATGCTCCATGGGGCAGAAGATAGTTTGGCCGCAGCAGAAGGTTCGCGTTTCCTTGATGCAAATGTTGGCAGCACCGAGAAGCAGTTGTTTATCTACCCGGCATTATATCATGAGATTTTTAACGAGCCGGAAAAAGACGCGGTACTCAACGATATGACCGACTGGCTCAATCGCCTTCTTCTAGCCCAATAGGAAGATTGACCAATGCAAATTATTTTGTGGATTGTGCTGGCGCTGACCATTTGTTTTCTGGGTCTATATTTCTTGGCGCCGCGAACAATTTATGGCTTTGTTCAGCGCGGCTTGCGCCGAAAAGGTGGCCTCATTCAAAAATCCGTAAAAGTGGGCGAATTTGACTGGCCTTATCTAGAAGGCGGGCCTGTTGATGGTGAAGTCGTGCTACTGGTGCATGGTTT
>CALKXX010000211.1 GCA_938003725.1 uncultured Sphingomonadaceae bacterium
AATTGCAAGGGGTGCTGGCCGATACCGACAAATTTAATCCCTATGTGCAATCTCACCCAGACAGGCCACATCCAAACAATCCATTGCTGGATGATCCAAGTTGGGGGGCATATTATTTTTGGAAAGGTGGACAAGCCGAAACCGATCATATGGACAAATGCCCAAAAACAGTCGCCGCAGTAGAGAGTGCTCCGATACCGCGCATCAAAGAACGCTCCCCGATGGCTTTATATTCGGTGCTGGAAGCTGATACCCATATCGCACCTCATCATGGCCTTTTGAATACAAGGCTAATTTGTCATATTCCTCTTGTTTTACCATCCGATTGCGCGATCAGAGTGGGCAGCGAAACACGGGCCTGGAAAGCCGGAGAAGCGCTGATATTTGACGACAGCTTTGAGCATGAAGCCTGGAATCGCAGTAATGAACAGCGTGTTATTTTGCTGTTTGAAATTTGGCGACCGGAAATTTCGGAAGAGGAACGTCGGGCGTTGACGACGATTTTTGAATCGATCAACGAATATCAAAAGCCGGTGGCAATTTAGCAAATAATATGATCAGCTGACGTCAATGATTTTGCCGTCTGTCACAATCACGCGGTCGCCAAGCTTAACTTGCTGAAATAAGAGCGCGGCAAATTCATTGGGGACTCCGATACAGCCCCTTGTCCCCCATCCCCATTTCACATCTGTGCCATGAATTGAAATTCCGTCATTGGTCATACGCAGCATGTAAGGCATCGGCGTGCCGTATATATTGGAGATGTGATCTTTACTTTTTTGGGTAATCGGAAAGACACCGGTCGGAGTTGGTTTCAAAGCATCACCAAAGGTGATTACCGCAGCACCAATTTCATAACCATCCCGGAAAACGGACATTGACTCCGCTTTTAAATCTACCGTTATGAGAATCTCTCCATCAGGGATACCCTCATCGTCCCAAATCCAATATCCGTGGACAAAAGGTTCATCAATTTCGAGCACCCGCTTGATCCGGAATTTGTCATGCGGACGTACTGATTCCGTCAACGTTGATGCAGCGACCTTTTGAAATTTTGATGGTGCGACCGGCTTCGCAATCTCTTTCTCAACCGCAATTGGCTTTGCAGCCTTGGATTGGTCGTCCGGATTGAGCGCATCGACGCTGGTCACCGCAAGCACCACCAGAGCGCCCACCATGAACAAGGCGCAAAGCAGAATTGCTTTGCTGATATTTAGCGCTGCCCGTTTGGCCATGACAAATCTCCTGCGTTAACAAAATATTTATCATGTTGAGACGGCTTTTCGCCAACGGTTCCTGATCCCTGTACCGACGCGGGACGCGGGCAGTGCGAAAGTTAAAGAAAGGCTTTAGGAGCAAGAACGTCGGCAATATTACCCAATATTTGGACCAAAACCGAACCAACTCAGAATGTTACGATTGCAGCGTGGACGTGTTCGGTTTAGCGTTTGCGCGTGACCAGCGACGCGCCCCATCCATTTACCATCGCCAATTACCGGTTCTACTGGTTCGCGCGGCTATGTTCCATGCTCGCGCTCTATTCAATGATGCTCATTGTGGCATGGCAAGCCTATAATCTGGCGCGTGAAACAATGTCGGTTGAGGCTTCATCGGTGCGTTTGGGTCTGATCGGCCTTCTTCAATTCATTCCTCTATTCCTGCTGACGCCGCTGGTTGGATGGGTCGCAGACAATCTGGATCGGCGGCATATTGTCCGCATCGTTCTGGTCTTGCAATGTGCGATTGCCAGCTTGCTTGCCTATCAAACGGCCGTGGGTGAACTGACGCTGATGCAGATCTATTTTGTCGCAGTTCTACTGGGGATCACGCGGGCGTTCCTAGGCCCTGCGACAGCGGCATTATCTGCTAATCTCATCCCCAAGGCGTCCATACCAACCGCAATAGCACTTTCGACCATCGCCTGGCAGGCTGGTATGCTTGTGGGGCCGGCAATGGCTGGGCCTTTATATTCTTTGGATGAAGCCTTACCCTATACCGTCAGCGCGACGCTATTCGGTCTTTCGGCATTGGCATTCTTTTTTATTACACCCGTTCCGCGCGCAAAAATCGATCGCACACGTGGCCCGATTGCTCAAATTTCGGACGGAATGCACTACGTCTGGGGCAACAAATTGGTGCTCGGTGTTATTTCACTCGACTTGTTCGCGGTTCTGCTGGCCGGGGCAACGGCACTGATTCCGGTTTTTGCCAGAGACATATTGGAGGCTGGCGAATTCGGCTTGTCCATGCTCGCGGCTTCTCCGGCAGCAGGCGCCATCATTGTCGCAATTATATTCAGTTTCAAACCGATAAAATCCAATGTCGGTAACAAGATGCTATGGTCGGTATATGCTTTTGGCATCGCCACGATCATCTTTGGGTTTAGCACCTGGCTGCCGCTTTCGATGCTTTGCCTTATTGTTGTAGGTGCCGCAGATATGTTTAGCGTATATGTGCGCGGTTCGCTCATTCAACTGCACACGCCGGATGATAAACGCGGGCGCGTAAGTGCCGTGTCCCAACTCACCATTTCTGCGTCGAACGAATTGGGTGAGGCAGAAAGCGGGTTTTTGGCCGGATTTGCTGGCCCCGTTATTGCGGTTGTAGCTGGAGGAGCGGGCGCTATATTGATCACAGCAGCTTGGACCAGACTGTTCCCGGAAATCGGTGCGGCAAAAACTTTCGATCCGCCCGATAATTTACAAACGGGAACAGTAAAACCCAGCTAAAACGCATGTTTAGGAGAATAGGATAATGATCGCGAATACCATCCTCGAAACAATTGGAAACACACCGCATATTAAAATGCAGCGCCTGTTCGGTGGTGCCAATGTCTGGGTAAAATCAGAACGTTCCAATCCAGGGGGTTCGATCAAGGATCGCATTGGTCTGGCCATGATTGAGGATGCAGAGAAATCCGGCGCATTGAAACCCGGCGGCACGATCATTGAGCCAACCTCCGGGAATACCGGTGTCGGGCTTGCGATGGTTGCGGCCGTAAAGGGCTATAAGCTGATCCTGGTGATGCCGGAATCGATGTCATTGGAACGCCGCCGATTGATGCTGGCTTATGGCGCGACCTTTGATCTAAGTCCGAAAGAAAAGGGCATGAAGGGCGCTATTGAACGCGCACAGGAACTTATCGAATCGACGCCCGGTGCCTGGATGCCGCAACAGTTTGAGAATCCGGCGAATTTTGAGGTGCACAAAAAGACGACCGCTTTGGAGATACTTGCAGACTTTAAAGATGACCCATTGGATGCGATCGTAACCGGTGTGGGTACAGGCGGTCATATAACCGGCGTTGCCGAAGTTTTGAAAGAACATTGGAGCGACCTGAAAGTTTACGCAGTCGAACCAGCTGGTTCTCCCGTAATCAGCGGTGGACAGCCGGGCCCGCACCCTATTCAAGGAATTGGAGCCGGATTTATCCCGGGCAATCTGCACACTCAAGCAATTGATGGCGCCATTCAAGTTGATCCTGTCGATGCAAAGGCAATGGCCCTTCGTGCGGCAAAGGAAGAAGGCATGTTAGTCGGCATTAGCTCCGGTGCAACACTTGCCGCAATTGCGCAAAAGCTTCCGGAACTTGGAGAGAATGCCAGAGTGTTAGGCTTTAACTATGATACCGGCGAACGGTATCTGTCAGTCCCCGATTTTCTTCCTGAAGAATGAGCTCGATCGAAGTCAACACCTTTACCTACCGTCATGGTGAGGTGGAATTGGCGGGCTATATGGCTCAGCCAAGCCGCTATCCGCGCGCGGCGATCCTGATTGTACCCACAATAGCTGGGCCCAATGAGATCATGTTCGCCCGCGCCAAATGGCTCGCCTCCATCGGCTATTCGGCCATGGTTTGCGACATCTATGGCAAGGGCGAAGTTACCGATGTGGCCGAGGGACGCAGACTGGCCGGAGAGCTGAGGGGCGATCCCGAATATTACCGGGAGAGGTTCCGATGCGCTCTGGACGAATTGCGCGTGCGGTCGAAACTTGCCAATGACCGCATTGCCGCAATTGGATATTGCATGGGCGGCGAAATTGTTCTGGAAATGGCGCGCGGCGGCGAAGATCTAGCTTTGGTAGTGAGCTTTCACGGATTACTGGCAACGCCTCTACCGGCGAAACGGGGAACGATCATTCCTCGCTTGCTGGTGTGCAATGGCCGCGCGGATCCGATGGTGCCGCCGAAACAGGTCCGAGCATTTCTTGAAGAGATGGATATTGCCGGGGCCGATTGCCACTTTCACAACTATACCGGCGTGGTTCACGGTTTCACCGACCCGGCCAGCGATAGCAAGCCGCTCGACGCGGTTGCGTACAATGCCTCCGCCGACCGCCAAAGTAAGGCAGCGATGCTAAGTATGTTTGAAGAACTTTTTTAACGCAAAAGCGCCGGGCCTTATGGGGGGGGCATATTCGCCCGGCGCTTTCCTTCATTTTCGTCCGGTTTTCGTTAGTCCGGTTTGCCGTCACCATTGTCATCAAGCAGATCGGGTTTGCCATCGCCATCGGTATCCCAGGCGTCCGGCTGTCCGTTACCACTACGATCCCAGGCGTCGGCAGTTCCATCACCATTGGTGTCAATTGTGGGTGCCGGAATTTCCGAACTCACATCATCTGCCGATGGCTCCTGCATCGCTGTATCTGCTACAGCGACTTCTTCTGCGGGTGTCGCGGCTTGCGCCGCCATTGAAAAGCCCAATCCGGCAGTTATCAGATAGGGCGTCATCCTCAGCACACGGCCAGAGGTTCGATTGGAATGCATTGCATAAACTCCTAATGCAGTCATTCCCCTGTCAAAAAACGGATTGCCTGATCACCTCGCTCACGTCCAGCAGCCTTCGACTGTTGGGGCAAAAATGGCGATGGGTTACGGAAAACCGCTAATTATCGCGGAATCCGTCCAGTTCATCGTACCATTTCAAACGTGGCTTATGTTGATAGACTCGACTCATCTATCGATCGGGTTTCAATCAAATTTTAGCCTTAACGAGGTCGCTCGCCAGACACTTCCCAAAGATAGATGTCTGAGAACAAGCCTCGAAAAGACCAAAAAGAATTAAGCTGCCCGGCTTTATTTCCTAGGCTACGGCAAACATTTCGGGGTCTAACGCCATAATCGCATCACTGCCGCCCTCAATTTTACGGCGTAGCGAACCACAATCGGGCATGAAACGCTCTGAGAAATATTGCGCGGTAACCAGTTTGGCTTCATAATATTTCGCATTGTCACTGCCCGCATCAAGCGCGTCCGATGCCGCTTTGGACATCCGCAGCCACATTAGGCCTAGCGCCACAATGCCCATGATATGCATATAATGATAAGCACCTGCGCCCGCATTATTCGGATTGGCTATGCCATGTTGCATGAACCACAT
>CALKXX010000212.1 GCA_938003725.1 uncultured Sphingomonadaceae bacterium
TTGTCACCGCAATCGCTTTCGGTGGTCTAAGCCTCTATGGCTACACCACCAAGAAAGATCTGAGCGGCATGGGCACGTTCCTGATGATGGGCGTGATCGGTCTGATCGTTGCGATGGTCATCAACATCTTCCTGCAATCGACAGTCTTTGCGATGGCGGTTAGTGCGATTGGCGTGCTTATCTTTGCGGGCCTGACAGCTTATGACACACAGCGGATTAAGAGCATGTACTCTTATGTTGCGGGCACCGATATGATGGGTAAGTTCATTGTGATGAGTGCGCTTAACCTGTATCTGGACTTCATCAACATGTTCCAGTTCCTGCTCCACTTTATGGGCAGTCAGGACTAGGCTTTAACATTTTCAACATTATGGAAAAGCCCGGCGGGAAACCGCTGGGCTTTTTCTTTTGGGTGTTCACCGGAAATTTAGGCTCTCGCCGCTAGACAAGTTTCCGAGCTGGTCATAAGATCAATGTTCATCGGTTTGGGGAGATAGAGTTCGTGTCGGGTTCAGTAAAATTACGTGTTGGGATCATTGCCGTTTCATTTTCAGTATTGGCCGCCTGTCAGCCGGTAACTGCACCGCCAGCGCCGGTTGCGCCTCCAGTGGCTTATACACCGCGCGCGCCAACCACGCCGTTCGGTGCGAGCGTAAATACCCGTGTTCCGATTTTACGGGCGGACGGTTTGCGTGATACGATTAACCGCGACCTTGGTCCGCTGGAAACCTTGTGGCACGTACGCGCTGCGTTGAATGTGGCAGCGCTGAGTTGTACCGGACCGCAATATGCCCGAATTACCGATGACTATAACGTCTTTATTAAAAAGAACGCGCGCTTTTTGCGCAACGCGAATAATGCTATTTTGAGCAAATATCGCCGGGATGTGGGATCAGGATATAAAAAGGAACATGATCGCCATCAGACCAGCCTCTACAACTATTGGTCATTCTCGCCCTTGCGCCGACCATTTTGTGATCAGGCTGTGCAGACAAGTCAGCATGCGATCACCATTGATAGCTCGGGGATGAGTGATTTCGGTGCACAGGCTTTGAAGGAGCTGGAGAAACCATTTAATGATTTCTATCAGGCTTACGAGCAATATGAACGCGATCTGGATGCCTGGCGTGCCCAATATGCGCCAGAGCAAGCCCGCGAAAAATCCCTCAACACGACCGGGTGACCAATGAACGTAGCTAGTTGACCGTTAGGATTGGTCGATCAGTTAACATAAAAAAAGGCCGGATGGAGGAAACCATCCGGCCAAGTATCTTTCAGCAAAGGGAAGGGGAGAGAGAGCTGAAAGAGAGAGAGCGTTGTCTGTTTAGAACCCGAAGCGGATACCTACTGAAGATTTGTCAGCGGCAGCTGTGCCAGTGTCCGAAAGATAATCGGTGCGCACTGATTGGGACACGAACCGGCCTGGGGTGACTGCATCAACGCCGCTATCTTGTGCGTTGGAACGATATGCAAATTCTTCGGGAACGAACAGGGCGGCAGGGCCAGCCGAATTTTCGGCATAGCTGCCAGCGTTGTTTTCTTGCAGACGATGGTTTGGTTTATAGCCGCGGGTCACTGTTGCCATAAAATCTTTTGTCTTCGCGACACCGGCCAGATCGAACGATTGAACGGGGATATCAACAGCCTGATATGTCTTTGGCGCAGCGGTTTCGATCATGGCTTGTGTCTCTACAGCGGCTTCATCTGCCAGTGCGGGTGAAGAGGTAATTGCAGCAAGGGCAATAGCGAGCACGGAAATTTCTTTTTTCATCATTCTGCCTTTCAAATTTGTGCAGCGCTTGTTTGATTGCTGCTCTCACTATGGGGTTCGGCAGGATGAACAAATTGGTTACAGCGATGATATATTATCGTATATATCACTGAAATTAAACGATAGTTCTATTCAAAGACTATGACTGTTTGCCATATCGCGCTTCAATCTGGCGCAGAAATTCGTTTAGAGAGCGTTCTTCAGATGTTATAAATTTTTGATCGGTCTGTTGCTGCCCTGTGATCCGGTCGAGCCGGAACATGCGAAAATCCTCTCGCAATTCGCACCATGCGACCAACGTCCAGACCTTTCCCCAAAACCAAAGACCTAGGGGTCGGACAGTACGATGGGTCGTTACATCCTGCTGATCGCGATAGTCGAATGCCAATATGGACTTCGCCTCAACCGCAGCCTCGCATTGATCAATCATCGTGCGGGTTTTGTCGGCAAGGCCCATTTGCGGCGCGAATACCGATGTGCCGGCGACCCGGGCGCGTTCTTCTTCGGGCAATACAGCCTCGATCTTCACCAAGGCTTCTTCGGCAGCAGCGATCATTGCCGTTCCGCCCCAAGCCTTTACCATTCGCGCGCCGGTAACCAACGCCACAATTTCTTCCCGCGTAAACATTAGTGGCGGCAGATCGAAACCGCTGCGCATAATATATCCAATACCTGCTTCGCCATCAATCGGGACTCCCGTCGATTGCAGATCAGCGATATCGCGATAGATTGTGCGTTCTGATACTTCCAACCGCTCCGCCAGCATCGCTGCTGTAACGAGCCGACCGCCGCGCAGATATTGTACAATCTGAAAAAGGCGATCGGCTCTGCGCATCAATCGTTATACTTGAAGATGGCGAGTGAATTGCCTTCTGTATCTTTCGCATAAAAGAACGCGGCCATGGGCAGCGCAATGGGTTCGGAAACCACTTCGCCGCCAGCCGCTTTGATACGATCCATTGCGTCGGTAAGCTCACCGGTTACAGAGAAATGCGGTGTCGAACCATCACCAGATGTTGCCGGTTTGCCTTCATAGAGATGCCCGCACATGGAATCCCCTTTGCTGGGAATCATCTGCATCACCTGTGGGCCATTATTATCCTCAATGAGCTTGGTCTCCAGCACGGCTTCATAAAAACCTTTGGCCCGGTTTAGGTCTGTCGCGGGAACTTCCACCCATACTAGGCGGTCACGGGAATTGTCTGTCATGGTCTTGCTCCTTTTCTGTTTGAACAAGCACCGTCTATCATAACCCTCCTGACAGCATATTGTCAGTAGCGATTAAAAAATATGAAAACCGCCATGGCGGCGATGGTCATTGCTGAAAGCGACAGGGGGCGTTTGCGCTCACAAAATGTAGGTCTGCAAATGCAGCGGTCACGGTGGAACCCGTATTATCGGTGTCGCTGGAAATGGCGATAGATGTGACTTTGCCTTTGGCCGTCTTAAACTGTGTTTGGATATCCCGGGCCAGATTGCGACGTTCGTTCACCCATTGGTTTTTACGTGATCCGCCGGATTGTGCGACAATGATCTTGGCTTGTTTCGTAAACACATTGTTTCGCGCGGTACCGACCGGGAACTGGTTGTCCCACACATAGCTGATGGCACCATCGGGAATTTCATTACTGCTGCGACTGCGCGCCAGTGCCAATTTTGCCCGTGTTGCCAACCCGATTATTGAATTGGGCAAATCGACGCCCAAATAAATGCGTGCGGCCTGATCGTCGCCAGATTTTTTGGCGATATTCGCAGATGTTACGACATTGCTGACCCGCCATCTCCAACATAATATCGGCGTCTTGCTCAAGTTTATGGACAGGGATTTCGTGTATAGCGCCATACTGTTTTTTGCATATGCCTCAATCGCCGGCACACCGGCAATGGTTTTGGAACGAAATATAGTGACCGGAGTTTTCTTGTCGATCCTGACGCTGCGCCAGCCAGCAGTGCCTTTTGAAAAATCTCCGACGCGCGAAATGTTACCGGATTGCGCAGACAGGTTTTGCGGAGCGGACGCTGCACATATAGCGGCCACAAGCAGGATAGATCTTCCGGTTTCCATACTAGGTCCGGTTCAACCTCCAATCATAGGAAAGGAACTGGACACCGATTTTCCCGGCGCGCAAATTGGCTTGTTGCCCTTTGGTAAGGCCCAGGGAGCTCGCATATATTGCTAGAAACTGGTTCAGGTTCTGGGCGCCGCGCCATCCCTTGGAAAAATCCTTCCGATACCATTTGAATATGCTGGATACGCCGAGCTTTCCGCTTCTTAGGCGATTGCGCGTGCGATCCTTTAAGAACGCTTCGGTCGCGGCCTCTAGCTGCGCTGATAATATATTACCGCGAAAGGCGGTCTTGCGAAGGGCAGGGCACCCAATGCTGGCGCAGTTGACGGCGAAATGGATACGTGGGTCATTATATCGTCCACTTCCGCGAATAAGGGTATGTTCCACATGATCGAGCGATACTTTTTTGCCAAATAGCGGAATGAAATTCTGTTTCCACGGCGAACGAATGATCGAGCCAAGGTCCTTGATGGATTTCAACTTGGGATATTTCGTCAAGATCAACTCTACGGTACGCGCATTGTAAACATTGATCAAAAACGCGAGCTGGTCATTTTTAGACCAGCTATTAAACTGTGTTCGCGACACTTTGGCAGTCGATGAAAGATACGCGTTCAGTTTCGGGCGATCTGTTTTGAATCCGGCATAATTCACTTTTGAAGATGTTCCGCCGCCTGTCACAACGACATTGCGTTTCAACAGATTGTCCCACACGGCGTGATCCAATGCTGCTGAGGCGTTGGTTGAAAATATCAGTGCGGTTAGAAATAATATCAGTCGAACGGCCATCGGAGAACTTTCCAAACATACAGAGAATCATAGGATGTTCGCGGCGCAGCGCAGAATAGTTACATCGCTATGCTTGGGTTATTTCGTATCCAGGATGACCTTGAACCCGCCATGTATCATCCGTTTGCCATCCATGGGCATGTTGGGGCCACCACTCGGCATACGCTTGTCTTCCTGCATTTTAATTGCCCCTTGTTCATAGGCTTCCCTGGATGCCCATTGTGTGACGCCAAATGCGATAGCTTCATCCCCCTCCGCATCCGCGTTTACGGCGCGGTTGAAATCGGTTATTTTTCCTTCGGCAACATCCGCGGCCAAGCTATCAACTGCACGAAGGGCACCGCAATCGAGGGCCACTTCGCGAACGGTTTGGCACATATCCGCAAACGGCTGACGCTGATCCATTTTAACCGGGGCAACATAGCCGTGGACATAGCCGGCTTTGTCGCTACTCTCGCTCCCGCTCTCGCCGAGTATGTCAAAGCAGCATAAATCATCCTCGCACCGTCAAAGGGCATTTCAACGGGCTGTTCCATAAAAACGGCGTGGGGTCAGCCACACCGTTTGTGTTTTCGGTGTTTATGAAACTAGCTATTTGGCTTTTGTCGGAGATTTCTTTTTCGGCGGTATTTTCTTCTTTTTCCCGGATTTTGGAGCCGCAGGAGAAACTTCGAAGGCCAGTTCTTTGTCCTTCAATCGCACCTTAACCTCGCCGCCATTGACCAGTTTGCCAAACAATAGCTCTTCGGCAAGCGGTTGCTTGATCTTCTCCTGAATCAGGCGGCTCATTGGTCGTGCGCCATAGAGTTTGTCATAACCACGTTTCGTAAGCCATGCGGTGGCGTCATCGTCCAGCGTGATGTGAACGTTCTGATCCGCCAATTGCATTTCCAGCTCTAGAATGAACTTTTCGACGACCCGAGAAACGACTTCCGGTGGCAGATACGCAAATGGTACAATCGCATCCAGGCGGTTGCGGAATTCCGGCGTAAACGTCTTCTTCACCGCTTCGTCGCCGGCATCTTCTTTCGACACATTGCCAAAACCAATGCCTTCTTTTGCCATATCCGACGCACCTGCATTGGTCGTCATGATGAGCACAACGTTGCGGAAATCCACCGTCTTGCCGTGATGGTCGGTGAGCTTGCCGTTGTCCATCACCTGCAACAGAATGTTGAACAGATCCGGATGTGCTTTCTCAATCTCATCAAGCAGCAATACGCAATGCGGGTTTTGATCTATCGCGTCGGTCAGCAATCCGCCCTGATCATATCCAACATAGCCGGGAGGGGCACCAATAAGACGCGAGACACTGTGACGCTCCATATATTCTGACATATCAAAACGTTTGAGCGGAATGCCCATGATTGATGATAGTTGCCGGGCAACTTCCGTTTTACCAACGCCGGTAGGGCCGCTGAACAGATAGTTGCCGATGGGCTTGTCTGGTTCGCGCAAACCTGCACGGGACAGCTTGATCGCACTGGACAATTTCTGGATCGCCGCATCCTGACCAAAGACAACACGCTTAAGATCCTTGTCCAGATTCTCTAGCGTCTTCTTGTCATCCTTCGACACCGATTTGGGCGGGATCCGCGCCATGGTCGCGATAACCGCTTCAATGTCTTTTGTAGTGATCATCTTTTTCCGGCGGGAAGGCGGCAACAGCATCTGCATCGCGCCAACTTCATCAATAACATCAATGGCTTTGTCGGGAAGTTTGCGATCGTTTATATAACGTGTGGACAGTTCCACTGCGGATTTGAGCGCATCCGGTGCATAGCGCACTTTATGATGTTCCTCGAACGCACCGCGCAGTCCGGCCAGAATTTTGATCGTGTCTTCCACGCTGGGTTCGTTAATATCAATTTTCTGGAAGCGGCGCAGCAACGCCCGGTCCTTCTCAAAATGGTTACGAAACTCTTTGTAAGTCGTTGATCCGACACAACGAATTATCCCGCCAGAAAGTGCCGGTTTGAGCAGGTTGGAAGCATCCATTGCTCCGCCGCTGGTGGCGCCAGCCCCGATCACGGTATGAATTTCGTCGATAAACAGAATAGCATCGGGAAGCTTTTCAAGCTCCGAAACAACTTGTTTCAGCCGTTCTTCAAAATCACCCCGGTAACGGGTACCGGCCAATAATGATCCCATGTCGAGGGAATAGATGATGGCCGGCAAAAGAACGTCCGGGACATTCTCTTCCACAATGCGCAAGGCCAATCCCTCGGCAATGGCGGTTTTGCCAACGCCGGGCTCGCCAACATAAAGGGGGTTGTTTTTCGACCGGCGGCATAGGATTTGTACTGTCCGATCTACCTCGGCCTGACGACCGATTAACGGATCAATCCGGCCGTCTTTGGCTTTCTCGTTCAGATTGACTGTAAATTGGTCGAGCGCGGTTTCCTTCTTGCTCTTTTCCTTTGCTTCTTCCTCGCCCTCGGCACCGGAAAGTTCAGCTGGTTCGACGGACTGGCCGCCTTTGCCAACGCCGTGGCTGATAAAGCTGACGGCATCGAGACGGCTCATATCCTGTTGTTGCAGAAAATATACGGCATAGCTCTCACGCTCTGAGAACAGTGCAACCAATACATTGGCGCCGGTTACTTCATCTTTTCCGGACGATTGAACGTGTAGAATTGCGCGTTGGACCACGCGCTGGAAACCGGATGTCGGGGAAGGATCAATAGCCTTTTCCACTTTCAAGCTGTCCAGCTCGCTGTCGAGATATAGCACCACTGCATCTTCCAACTCGCCAATATCCACACCGCAGGCATTCATCACTTGAGAAGCATCACCATCATCAACCAGCGCGAGCAACAAATGTTCCAGCGTCGCATATTCATGAGACCGATCAGCGGCGTTCTTGAGTGCCTGATGAAGCGTCTTTTCCAGCGATTCTGCAAATGATGGCATATATTAAACTCCAATAAGAGGACCGATTGAGGGCCCTTGTTGCCGAAAAAACCAAAAACTGTGATCTTTCGGACTTTAACTATATCCTGCATGATAGATCGGGGCGGTTACCGAAAAATTCAAGGTTTCCATCTCTATCTTTGGTGCAGCCTTCCAGCCAAAGTTGCCAGTATTTTTCTGCCCATTCTCCTAAACGGTCCAATGTGGATCGGCTTAACCCTGAATATTATTAAACATGGTTAACAAATGCTTGACGGATTGCCAGCTTTTATCACTTTTTGAACAGGTCCTCGGCACTGGCCCGGTGGGATACCGCAAAGCTTTTCTTTTGTTCACAACGATCTATCTCTGATTTCAGCAAATTTATGCGTTCTTCCAGCTCGTCCACTGAAAATGGGTCCAAATCCTGTTTTACCAAAGCAGACAGTGGATCATTTATTAATCGCGGCAGATTCTCGTCATCGTCCATGTTTTTACACCCCTGTGTTCATGCGGTTGTTGACCGCCAGAACTTTGCTGTCAATAAGGGCGCAGAATTCCTTTGGGGGGATGATCCATGACCAATTCCGACGTTTTGCATACCATAGTGGCCAAAGAAATGACTGCGATCGCCATCAGCGAACCTGGCGGTCCCGATGTGTTGAAGCCGGAAACCGTACCCGTTCCAGAACCCGCAGAAGGCGAAGTGCTGATTAAAGTAGCAGCAGCGGGCGTGAACCGGCCGGATGTCGTACAGCGCATGGGGCTTTATCCTGCGCCGCCGGGGGCATCACCGCTTCCCGGGCTGGAAGTATCGGGAACCGT
>CALKXX010000213.1 GCA_938003725.1 uncultured Sphingomonadaceae bacterium
TGACGATCTGAGCTTCCGTCTAATCGGTGATTATGACAAGATTGACGAAGAATGTTGTGCGGTGGTCAATATTGTTGACGGACCAACCGGAAATGCCGTGCGCGCACTCGGTGGTCAGATCGATTCAAACAACCGTTTCTCACGGATCAGTTTCACCAACTTCCCTTCAACCAATGAAATTGAAAACTACGGGGTTTCGCTGCAAACCGATTATAGTACCGGCGCGTTCGATATAACTGCGATCACCGCGTATCGAGCGGTTCGTTCGGACACAAATGCAGATTCTGACTTTACGAGTGCAGATTTGATCGGTCAGAATACCGGATTTAACGAGATTGATACATATACCGCTGAACTTCGGATTGCTTCCGACTTTGACGGTCCGTTCAACTTTCTGGTCGGCGGCTATTATTTCAAAGAAGATATCAACACCGGCGGGTCGCTCTTGTTCGGTCGTGATTTTCAGGGATATGCCGATCTTCTGAGCGGCGGTAACTACACCGGCCTAGAACCGACACTTCGCTTTCTGATCCCAACAATAGCTGCGGGTGATTTTGGTGCGGAAGGACAGGGACGAATTGAAAGCTATGATTATGCCAACAATGCGTTCTCCATTTTTGGCCAAGTGGATTTTGAACTTACTGACGGTCTAACATTTACGGCTGGCGGTAACTACACACGCGATCGCAAACGCGTTGTCCAAGACAATCTCTCCACAGATGTATTCTCCAGCATTGACTTGGTTCAGGCTGGTGTCCTTGCGGGCGTACCGGCGACGCTGGCCGCAGACCCCAACTTCAACCCTTTTCTGGGTCTGCAGGCGCTACAGTTCATCCCTCCTTACTTGAACTTTCCGAACTCTGTAGAAGATGGTCGCACCAGCGATAACGATTTTTCATACACGTTACGTCTGGCGTATAATATCAGTGACCAGGTAAGCATGTATGCCAGCTACGCCACAGGCTTCAAGGCATCTTCGTTTAACCTGTCCACGGACAGTCGCCCGTTTCCGGTCGACTTTATTCCAGGATCGCCATTTCAATCCCCACCTCCAGCAGCATCGCCAATTCGGACTGCTGGTTTAGCGGTCAACAACCTGTCTACCGGCACACGGTTTGCAGGCCCAGAAAATGCAGAGGTGTATGAGATTGGCGTGAAGGGGCAGTTTGACGGATTCGCCTTCAATCTGGCGATCTTCGATCAAACGCTGAGAGGCTTCCAGAGCAACATCTTTACCGGCACGGGTTTTGTGCTCGGCAATGCTGATCAGCAATCGGTCGCAGGTTTCGAACTGGATATGTCAATCTCGCCTGTGCCTAATTTGACGTTCACAGCGGCGGTCACCCATCTCGACGCAGAATTTGACAGCTTTACCGGCGGTTCCAGCCTGTCAGCTCCTTCATTTTCTGTAGTGCCAACCGACCTTACCGGCTTAACGCCTGCTGGTATCCCCGATTGGGCAGTCAGTGTCGGTGCCACATATACTCATGAGTTCGGCAACGACAATGAGTTGATCTTCCACACGGATTATCTGATGGAAAGCAACACGCAGGTCGCCCAAGGATTTTCTGGTATTCGCCGAGCTGTTGAGGCCCTGAACGCATCGATGACCTTTGCGATGGGCAATGGTTTGTCGATCACGGCATGGGGTCGCAACCTGACCAATGATACCTATACGACAACCATTTTCCCAAGCGTTGCGCAGGCCGGTTCACTCTCCGGTTATCGCAATCAGCCGCGGACTTATGGTGGTGCGGTCAAGTTCGAATTCTAGAATTTGAAATCGAACCTGTGCTTTGACAGGATCAAAAGGCGAGCGGTACGCACCGTTCGCCTTTTTTTTGGCCTGTCCAATGTTTGACTTGCAGCCTACCCACTAAATCAGGAATGAGGATGGTATGAGAAAAAGAACCATAGCCTTTGCCGCGGCCGGTTTGTTGTTGCTTGGTGCAGGAACAGCCGCTTATGTCATATCTCCCACGGTCCATAGCGGCACGGCCGGAGAAGCCCCGGAACTTGGGCGGACCGGCGAACATGCTATTGGCACGGATGTCAAAACCTTCGCATTGGAAGGTCGGACAAAAATAACCGCATGGGGTGCGGTCTCCGGCAATCTGTCGGAAGCACGCCGCGAGCTATCGGTACGATTCTGGTACCCGGCTGATATTGACGGCGAAACGAAGGCGGCTCAATATGAGCATGAAATGCGTCCACCCGGCAAAGAGCCGGTCGCAATTGTTAGCAAGGGTATCGCTATTGCTGATGCACCGCCCCTGGATGACCAGAAATTCCCGCTGGTTCTTATGTCACATGGCTTTGGTGGGTGGAGCACGCAATTCAGCAATCTGGCAGAACATATCGCATCTCATGGATATGTCGTTGCTTCGATCGATCACGGTGACATGCCCGTTGAAGGGGTAACTTCTTTTCTGCTTTCATTCGGCAATGTTCTGGCCGACCGGATGCTGGATCAGCGCCAGGTTCTTGATAAGATAGTGAAAGCGAACGCGGAAAAGTCCTCTGGATATTTTGGACAGATTGATCCGGACAATGTCGGACTGATTGGCTATTCCATGGGTGGATATGGAGCCATCGCTACCGCCGGCGCTAATTACGATTTTGCCAATGACCCCATGGCCAGTGTGCCAGAGGCGGCTAGATCCGGGATAGAAACGGCGATGGAAGGCCCTGCCCAGATCAAGGCACTGGTCGCGATTGCTCCGTGGGGTGGACAGCCAGACAACAGGGCTTGGAACGCTGCTAGTTTGTCGAAAATCAAACAACCCGTTCTCTTCATCTCCGGCAATCAAGATGATGTCGTAAACTTCAAAGAGGGTGTGTCCTGGTTGTTTGAAAATATGACGGCTGCAGATCGGCATATGCTCGTCTACCGAGAGGCACGGCACAATATTGTCGGCAATGCCTTTACATTAGACAGTGATGCCGATTTCACCGTGTCAGAATTTTTGAAGGAACCCGTGTGGCGCAGCGAGCGGCTCAACGCCATCAACCAGCATTTTGTCACGGCCTTTCTCGATAAAGCGCTAAAGGGCGAAACGGCAAAGGCCGCGTATCTGAACGTGCCGACTGTCGATTCCAACACCGGTATATGGCCGATTGGTTTTGGCGAACAACTGAATGGGAAAATGGCGGGACCCGAGCAAGATAAACATTGGCGCGGATTTCAGCGCCGCTGGGCGGTAGGCCTTGAAATGCACCATCTAAAAAAGAAACAATAAGCCAGCGTTGCGCGAAAGGGAGCAGAATTGTCAGCCGATAACCTTGTCCCCACAATTCTGAGCTGCATATTCTTCATGGGGCTAGTGGCGTGGATTTCCTGGCGTAAGACACGCGGCGGGGTGGACAGCAAAGACGGATATTTTCTGGCCGGTAGAGGATTGGGCAGCGTATTCATTGCCGGTTCGCTGCTGCTTACCAATTTGTCGGCGGAACAGTTAATTGGTCTCAACGGTTCGGCCTATGGCTATAACTTGAGCAGCATGGCCTGGGAAGTGACGGCGGCGGTGGCGACCATCGCAATGGCCCTGATCTTCCTACCGCGATACCTGGCTGGCGCCTTCACCACATTACCGGAATTTCTCAATGATCGCTTCGATGGCGACGTTCGGCGCATGTCTGTCATCCTCTTCATGTTGGGCTATGGCTTAGTGACCATTCCCTCGGTGCTATATTCCGGCTCGATCGCGGTCATGCAGCTATTCAATGTACCGGAATTGCTGGGTCTGGACTATTTTCACGCACTTGTCGCAACCGTTGTCGCCATCGGAGCCATCGGTTCGATCTACGCGATTTTTGGCGGGCTAAAGGCAGTGGCGGTTTCCGATACGATTAACGGCATTGGTTTGCTCATCATTGGCATTTTGGTGCCGGTGCTCGGGTTGATTGCTCTGGGAGAAGGCAGTTTTGGAGACGGAATGACCCGGTTGGTCAATGACCATCCGGGAAAGCTCAACGCCATTGGCGGACCGGATGACCCGACACCATTTGGAACCCTGTTCACCGGTATGCTGTTTGCCAATCTATTCTATTGGTGCACCAATCAATATGTGATCCAACGTACCCTGGGTGCCGCGTCATTGGCGGAGGGCCAGAAAGGCGTTCTATTCTCTGGATTTTTCAAGGTTTTAGTACCGTTTCTGATGATGATCCCCGGCGTGATCGCCTTTCATCTATATGGCCCGGGATTAAGTTCGATTGATCAGGCCTATCCCCGGCTGATCCGCGACGTCATGCCGGTTTATCTCGCCGGTTTTTTCCTCGCAGTCTTGCTCGGCGCGGTGTTTAGTTCATTCAACTCATTGCTCAACAGCGCAGCAACCTTGTTTTGTCTGGATGTCTATGGCCCATGGAAACGGGGGACGGCGAGTGATCAGCAATTGGTGCGCACCGCCAAAATTGCCAGCATCGTAATCGCCCTATTCTCCTTTGTCGTGGCGCCCTTGCTCCACTTTGCCGAGCAGGGCCTTTGGCAAATCATCCGCATCTTTACCGGCTTCTATAATATCCCGACCGTCGTCATCGTCATCATGGGCTTATTTACCCGGCGGATACCCGCTCTGGGCGCAAAACTGGTGATCGGGTTTCATGTTATTGCCTATGGATTGCTGCGGTTTGTGTTTGAAGATGTCGTGACCATCCACTTCCTCCATCAATATGCGATCCTGTTTGGCGTGGAGGTCCTGATCATGCTGGGTTGTGGGTGGCTATGGCCGCGCCAAACCGACTGGCAGTTCACCCCCAATGCCAAGGTTGATCTTACACCGTGGAGATTTGCAAAACCTCTGGCGATGACATTATTTTCCTGTGTCGTCGGCCTCTATCTTCTGTTCTCGGGAATTGGTTTGGCCTCGGGTCAGGGTCTCGGGAGCCTGTTTTTCACGCTCATTATTTCAATGATTCTCGCCAATATCATCTATTGGACATGGTCAGCCAAGGTCCATCCATCAACGCCAAATGCTATTTGATCAACGATGCATATACTTTGCGGGTTCCTTTGAAAGACCGCCGGCCATGCATGACCAGAAAATTATCGATCAGCGCAACGTCGCCCGCCTGCCACTCCAGATCATAGCTGAGTTTATCGGCCAGATCGATCGCAACCTGCATCTGTGCGGGATCGACCGGAGAACCATCGCCAAATGAAATCGATTTGGAGGGATTATTGCGCTTGTCCGCCCACCCGCGATAGGCCGCGATTAGCTGGTTGAAGAACGTTCGCCGGCCATCAGGAAGCATATGCACAGCATCAAGCCGCGGCGAGGTCACCCGCAAATTTTCTTCCTCCAGCCATTGCCAGTCATAACCCAGATCCCGCAAGCGTGCCTCCGCATCGGATTGATTTTCGACGCCCAAGGTACTGACCCAGCTTCGACCCTGTCCCGATCCAATATCATCTGACGCAGGCATGCTGTGGGTATAGCGGACACCTTTCATCGCAAAATCATCGACCAATTTCGGCGCAGCAACGGTCAGTTTTTCCAACAATATGTCCGAGCGGCAAACCGGTGTGGCACCGCCCTCATCCGCAGCAATATGGCAATAGAAGAACAGTTTGGATGGATATATTGGTGTCTGCGCCATCTCATGATGCAGGAAAATACTTGTTTCCGGCGGTGCCTCATTGGCTGTAAAAACACGCGGGGTAAGGTTTATCCGCACCGCATTGGATAGCGACTGCGCATACGGGAAACTCGGTTCGCCATAAGCGACAACCGCCGCGTCAAAATCTTCAACCGCCGGAACGGCGAATCCGCGAAACAGGATTACGCCCGTTTTACGCAGCTCAATATCCAGCTCTTGCTTGTTTTCCAACACATGGTCTGACAGCGATTTGCAATCACCGGCACCTAATATTTTGGGGAACTCTGCGCCATTCCAGAATTGTTGTTTCATCGCTGACACTCAATCATAGATCGGATGGAATAGGCCGAATGCCTGTTCACAAAATATACCGGGATCATTGAAACGGCGATTTGCATTGAGCGCGCCGATTGCCGCCATCTGATCTTCACGCAAAGAGAAATCAGAAATTTCCAGATTTTCCCTCATATGTTGCGGGTCGGTGCTTTTGGGAATGATCGTGGTTCCTCTTTGCATTCCCCAACGCAATATCACCTGAGCAGCTGACTTGCCATGGACCGCAGCAATATCGGCAATTACGGGTATGTCCAACAGGCTGTCTGATTCTGTTGCCATCTCGATCTCAACATAGGATTTTGACGCCAGTGGGGAGAATGCGGTGACGCCTATGTCATATTGCCTCGCCAGTCGAATCAATTTCTCCTGTGTCAAATATGGATGCGTTTCTATCTGCAAATTTGCCGGTTTTATCTTTGCATATGCCATAAGGTCATGGATCAGCGCGCTGCTATAATTACAAACGCCAATCTCTTTCACCAGCCCCTCATGCACCAAGTTTTCCATCGCTGCCCAGGTTTCATGCAACGGCACCGGGGCTTTTTTCATTTCCGGATGCGCCGCATCGGGATCCACCAGCCATTCGGGCGGATAGCGCGTTTCAAAATCGACATATTCCAGGGCGATCGGAAAATGCACAAGATAGAGATCCAAATATTCGAGTTTGAGATCGTTCAAAGATTTACGGCAGGCCATTTTGACATGGTCCGGATGGTGATATGTGTTCCACAATTTTGAGGTAATCCACAGGTCTTCTCGGGACACTAACCCCCGGGAGATCGCTGCCTGTATTCCATCGCCCACCTCCGCTTCATTGCCATAATCAGCAGCGCAGTCGAAATGGCGATAACCCATCCGGATCGCTTCCAGTAAGATGTCAGCACAATCGCTGCGATCCACCTTCCACAACCCAAAGCCAATATCCGGTATTTTTTGCATCATTCATCTCTTTTCCGTAAATTCAATGTCCAGTGTGACCGGAAGCCCTGTCTCTATCGATTGATGTGCCGCCGCGCCGATTTGCACTGCGATCAAGCCATCATATGTTGAAACTTCGGGCGGTGTATCCGCCATCAAACTCTGGTGAAACCGGCTTAGTTGAAAGAAGGTAGCACCGTGATGGTCTCCGGCTTCTAGCGCTGCGGAAGGGGTGTCGATATTCTCAACAACCGGGCCGCTTTTATCACGGGGCGACCATGTCAACTTAGCGGAAGGGATGCCTACCTCAAGCTTACCAATGTCCCCGATAGCGTAAATCGCTTCTTGTTCTTCGGACCCTTCGGCAAACATACACAAATCCAAAATCGCACGCGTGCCTTTGGCAAACTCAACGACGATATAGGCGTTGTCCAAAATATCCGGCCGGCGCCCGTTATAGCTCTCATCCAGATGGTTGACGTCCTGTCCGCCCGACGCAAACACGCGGGTCGGTTCATCCTGCAAAATGTAGCGCATCAGATCAAAAAAATGACAGCATTTCTCTACCAATGTTCCGCCAGTATTCTTGCTGAACCGGTTCCAGTCGCCGACCTTCTTTAGAAAAGGAAAGCGGTGCTCTTTGATGGAGAGCATTTTTACGTCCCCGGTAAGCCCATTGCGCACGCGGTCGATAAATTCCCAAATGGGCGGCATGTAGCGATATTCCATACCGACCCAGATCGGGTGAGAATATGTTTGTGCAGCAGCGTGGAGCCCGCGCGCATCGGCGACTGTGGTACACATGGGCTTTTCCAGCAATATCGCGACATCATGTTTCATCACTCCCTGCATGATCTCAAAATGGGTGTGATTTGGAGCTGATATGATGACCGCGTCGAGCTGCGTGCTCGCCAGCATTTCTTCGGTATCAAGAAAGCAGGCTGGGGAAAATCCATATGGAATGGCATGTGCAGCGGACTCATCCAGCGATAGTTGATGCGGGTCGCTCAAGGCGACAAGCTGCGCCCCGCTGACGAGCGCCAGATTGTTGATATGCTCGCGGCCCATCATTCCCGCGCCAATGATTGCATATCTCTTCATCGCGTCATTTTCTCTTGCTGCACAATTGCCAATGGCAAGACCTCTAGACGGGGAAGCCATGAATTCACAATGCCGAATATCCCTATTGACTTTTATTACAATAAAAATGAAACTTAAGGTTATTGGTTATCCCAAATATATATATGGGCGACTTCGCCTATATGAGCGCAAGGATAGATTTATGTTCGATTTAACCGGCCAATCCCTGGTCATCGACGGTGCTCATTCTATTCACCCGCTATAGAATAAACGGACCTCATTCAATCAGATGCCTTGGTGCCGGGTTTTGATTTCAAGCGTTGTTGCCGCATGCTATAGTCATTTTTCAGGCCTTTAAGCGCGCCTAACACCATCGTCACCGTAATGTCTTCTACCTCTTTCCGGCCCATATCACTGTGCAGATAATAAGCGCCGGCAGTAGCGGGCAATCCGAATGAAATATCCGATGCCGCACGCGCCAAATCTATCGGCATATTGAAATTGGTCGATACGATTTTGGCAATATACTCCACTGCATCGGCCCGGCCATAGGCGGTGGGATCATTGCCTCCCGATACACTCGGCTCCGCCTGAAGCCGTTCAATAATAAGACCGCGTTGTTCGATATATTTTAGATATTGATGGGTCACACCGCGCACCAATTCCTCAAATGTCTCTGCCTTCTCGGCTTCCATCGCCTGCAATCTGCGCTGACTTTTCAATTCACGCATCAGCAACGTACGAAGCAGTTCCGTGAGATTCTCAAAATAGGTATAGACGAGCGATTTGCTAATCCCGGCCTCTTTCCCAATACGCTCCATACTAAGCGCGGCCACGCCATTTCTAGCGACAATTTCAGCCGTATGATCGAGGATCAGCTTTTTGCGCTTCTCCGGACTGAGGCGCCTTCTTTTTATCAAGACCTGTTTGTTCATAAAATTTTAGCTAACATAGAATGTACAACTGTTGAACCATCAGAATGTCGTCGGATCAATCCACATCATGTCGTCGATTGACTCCGATTTTGGCGCCGAAATATTCTGCTGAATGGAGATAAGATTGCCATCTGGATCATAAGCATAATAGATTTTCCATCCCTTACTGACTTTGGCTGGACCAATCATTTTGATACCTGATTTTTCCAAACGTTCGCGTTCTGCATCAGCGTCGGTGACCTCGAACGCGGTCATATTATAGCCTATCTGGTCAACCTTTGCGGGCGCGGTGCGAACCGGGGTCGCTGGTTTCACATATTCCCAAAATTCGATTTCCATATTGCGCACTACGAACCAGCTGCTTTTCAGGACCAGTCCATCAATTCCCGCGACATCGTCCATTTTGGGAAAATTTGAATATTCCCCGCGGCGGCGCGCACCATAGCCGATAAACCCGGTATAAAAATCGACCATCCGTTCCACATCGGACGTCGCCCCGCCAATATGGGTAATCCATGCACGGTCGGCACGGCGCGGGCGGTCTACCGTCTCATTTTCTATCATTGTGCCATCCGGATCACGGCCATAGGCATAGGTGACGCCATAACCTCCCAGATCAACCGGCGCGTTACGCGATACCAGTTCCAAACCGGCTTTTTTGAATTTCGGAAATGCAGGATTGGTTGCGGGTGATTGAAAACACAAATGCGTATAGCCGGGACCATAAACCGGTTTCGCATAAGGTGGTTCTTTGATTTCAGGATCAAAATCGATGAGCTTTACAAAGACAGTGGTCGTGCGGATCAGTGCCACTTCAACTTCACCATGGTCTTTCGACATAAATTGGGGGTGGAAAATTTCGCTGGCGCGAACGCGGTAACGCTCGACCAATTCAAAAGGGACGGCGGTTTGATAAAAAGCAATCGTCTGATCGATATCGGATACGGTTTTGCCGATAAACCGCACACCCTTTAGCCGGGTATTGCCCAGAGTTACCGGCCGGGAAAAGCCAGTTTGCGTTACACGCTGCGCCGCAGCAGCGTCGTTGGCGGTATCGGGCGAAACAGATGCCGATTGGATGCAAGAGGATAGCCCGACCGTGAGTACCAGACTTGCCAATATAGGTTTCACCATCACTGCCTCCTTATTCAATCCCGTACACCAGCATGACATTGCCGGGTATCTGCCCAAATTTATCATAGCCGCTGTTGACGATCAGCAAACCGCCCGCGACCACCGGTCCGCCGGAATCGATTGACCCGCCCCGTGCATCAATACCGTTGACCGTCGCAAATTCGCGGCGGGTATCGCGCGTCCACAATATCTCCCCGCCATCGGAACTGTAAGCGCGTAATATGCCGTTCAACGCGCCTGCAAAGATCACACCCGGCATGATAGTGGGAGGGGCCGACAGAGCAGTGCGGCATTTATGCACCATTTCCTCACAGACATCCGGTTCCAATTTGCTCCACAAAGGCGTACCCGATTGCAGGTCATAAGCGTGCATCCCTTGTCGCGCGGGTCCGGTCGCAAACCTGTTCCCCGGTGTATCGGCAATGCCAACGAACAGGGTTTTTCCATCAGTTGCCATGCCCCAGTGCACACCGCCGTTAAAGCCGCCCATACCAGCACGTTTCTGCCACAGAATTTTCCCATTCTGGGCAGGGTCCATTGCGTAAATCATCCCGGATTTCTGACCTGCCAATATGATGTCGTCTCCATTTGCCAATTTGGTCAAAATGGGCGGCGCGCCAAAATCAAAATCCGGACCGTCTTCCTTTGGGCAATTGGGCCGGGCTTCTCTTCCACACGCTGCATTCCAGGCATCCCCAGCAATGGTCTGTTGCACCCATTTGACGGCTCCGGTATCCAGGTGAAGAGCAATGATCGCATCGCTTTTGTCGTTGGCCGGTGAAGAATAATTCTCTCCCGTCCCGACATAGAGCAAGCCGCGTTTCGCATCGACGGTCGGGGTAGACCAAACAGGTGCGCCCGATGGTCCGTAATTTTGCGTGCCCTCACTGTTCGTGCCGACCTTTTGTGCCTCATCAACCGTGTAAAAGCGCCAAACAGGATCACCGGTCTTTGCATCGAGAGCCGCAACGCCGCCGCGAAAATTACAGCATTCATATTCCGAGCTATAGGCGTTGACGATCTCCATTGACGACATTGGCACGTAAAGCCGCCCTTGATGCAATGTCAGCGAACCGGTGATCGTACCAGCAGGATGATCCTTGACCGAACGCATCCATATCAGTGTGCCGGTTGCCGCGTCCACAGCATAGACATTGGCATCGAAATCTCCAATATATAGGGTTTTGGCGATACCCTTTGCATCAGTCGATATCGTCGGCGCATTGCGTACTTCCGCCTCAGCCTCAAAGGTCCACCAGACACAGCCCGTTTTCGTGTCCAGCGCGTAAAATAAACCGCTCTGGCTTCCGGTAAAAATGGCCTCCTGTGTTACCGCTGGTTGAGATCGCGCCCGTGCTGCGCCTGGAAAACCAAAAGCCCATTTGAGCTTAAGATTGGGTAGTTCTACGGCGGAAATACCGGCATTGACTGACGGCTGAAACCGAACATTACGTTTGCTATTCCCCCACCGGTTCCACAGTGGTTTGGAAAGCGACAGCGTTCCTTCGCAGCGGTTTTTGTCCGCATTGGCCAGTGCATTTTCGGCGGTTGGATCGGCCAAATGGTCCGCAAGAATACGGATTTCAATTGGCGTGAGCATTGCGGCCTGTTCTTTCATCACGCCGCTTGTAAGTGCAGCACGGATGGATTCTATACCCCCCAATTGAATGGCCGCCTTTGTGGGTGCTTCGGAGGCACCGCTATCATGGCAAACAGCACAATGTTTTTTGTAAAGCTCTTCTCCCGGGCTGCCCGCTACGTTCGCCTGTTCAGATGCAATTGTCTCAGAACCAGCTTCTTGCTGCCCACAGCCCGACAGGCTTGCAACCACCAGAATCAACGCGCTCAGATAGACAGAAAAAAGGCGCATCGCGCGGCAGAAACTCCCTCTATGCTACGTCCCGCAAGAAAGGTTTGACAGGCGCAACCTATTATTGTTGACTATTTTTACAATAACCGAGCGGCACTATAAAGCAATCACAAAGTCGCGGCATGGAGGATGGAAATGAAGTCTCTGCAGAAACTGGTTATGCTGGTTAGCGCCTCCCTTTTGACGGGCTGTATGGCAGCGACAGATGCACCCCCCGTATCGAGAACGGTGGCCGTTCAAGACGCGCCCGACCCTGCGGTGATATTTGCAAATGCCAATGCATCCGGGGCGGTGAAATATAAAGAAGGCTATTTTGGATCAGGCGACACGAGGCTGCACTATGTTGAGGCCGGCGAAGGTCCGCTTATCATTCTCTATCACGGATTTCCCTCCTTTTGGTATAGTTGGTTCGATCAAATGGAAGCGCTGAAAAATACCCACCGGGTTGCCGCCGTCGACGGACTTGGCAGCGGCCTTTCTGCGAAACCCCAAAGTCTTGAGCCTTATAAATTGCCGGCACTCGCACAACAGCTGGATGACTTGGCACGGCACTTGGGCGGCGATGAAAAGTTTATATTGGCGGGCCATGACTGGGGCTCTGTGCTGGCCCTTTCCTATGCGCAGGCCTATCCCGAACGTCTGCATAAAGTGGTTGGCATGAACGCGCCGCCGCTCAATATGTTTTTGAAATATTTGAACGAAAGCGCAGAACAGCGAGAACGCTCTAGCTATATGGTCCGGATAAAGGCCACGAGCTTGGCGCAATTGCAAGCCGCCAATGGCGCCAAACGGGTTGCTGAACAGGCCTATGGAAATCTGGAGAAACGGGGCGACCTGACACCCGATGAGATAGCCCTGTTCCGCGATGCGATGTCCGCGCCCAAGACGATGAATGCGATGATGAACTGGTACCGGGCCAATATACCTGCATGGGGTCAGATATCGAAAGATGATATGTGGCCGTCACCGGGTACGACGATCAATGTCCCAACCCTTGTGATTTGGGGAGAAAAAGACCGGGTCGCTGTCCCGGGACTTGTTCAAGAGCTTGCGTATTCGTCACCAAATCTGAAATTCGTGAACCTGCCCGGCGTCAATCACTGGACCTCTATGGAACAACCGGATCTAGCGACAAAGACACTCTTGGATTTTCTGAATGAATAGCCCTAGGTTGACAGTTTGTGTTTCACCTTTGATTGTCTTCTAGGGAAAGATATTGGAAATTCTGGTCGCAGATATTGGCGGAACACACGCAAGATTCGCTATCGCAGAAATGCGGGCTGATCAGCTATTCCTATCTCGTCGCGCAAAAATGCAAGTTAGCGAACATGCGAGTTTTTCAGAAGCCCTAGAGCTGTATCTGCAAGAAAAGGCCGATATCAAATTTGATCATGCGGTCGTTGCAATCGCCGCCCCCATCAAAAAACAGAAAGCGCAATTGACCAATGCGGCTTGGCAATTTGATGCCGAGCATATCAGGCAGGATTTTTCCCTCAAAACGATGACATTGATCAATGATTTCGTTGCAGTGGGACATAGTGTAATCGCGGGCCGGTCCAGGGATTTGCTCCATTGTTTCGGCCCTGAAATATCGGATCATTCGAATGGTCCCTCGTTAGTCGTGGGCCCGGGCACCGGATTGGGTGTGGCGCTGATCGTCGCGAACGGATCGACCGCTCGCGTCATCGAGACCGAAGGCGGCCATATTGGATTCTCGCCGATCGGTGATTTTCAGCTGAAACTGTTTGAGAAGTTTCGATCCGCATTTGGCCGTGTATCCATTGAGCGCGTAACAGCGGGACCGGCACTGCGCACAATATGGCAGTGCCTCCAACCCGATCAAGAATGTTGGATAGCGGCGCGGACGGACGCTCAATTATGGGAAGCTGCATTGCGCGGCAATAGCCTCTCGCCGGACTCGGTTTTATCGAGATATTGCGGACTATTGGGAAGCGCGATTGGTGATTTGGCTCTCGCCAGTGGCGCTGCGCAGATAATCCTTTCGGGCAGCATCGCCAATAGGCTGAAAAATCACCTCTCGGCGGAACCTCTGATCACCGGTTTTCATGATAAGGGAAGATTCCGGGAGACGATGGAGAACATATCCGTTCAGTTGTTTGCCGAAGAAGAGGCCGGATTGCTGGGCGCAGCAGGCTATTTTCACAACCAACGAGAAACATGATCAAATATTGCGGAGAATATCGATATGAACTTTGCTGGCCTAGCGCGTAACCTGCAAAAGCCTCTTGTCGCCGTGATTATGGGCACAACTTGCCTACTCTGTGCATGCGCGACAAATCCCGATGAGGGCACAATCCTCACCCGCGCCGATGCGGTTCACCGTCAATCTGTCGTTCTGGACGCCCATGCAGATATTGTGCTGCCGCAAACGTCGCGCACATATCTTGCCGCCGACGGACTTTCGAAAGTTCACCCCGCCAAGTTAAAGTCCGGAAATGTCGGAGCAGTCGTCATGTCAATTGCCGTACCGCCGGGACCGCGCACATCCGCGGGAAATCGATCGGCCCGCGCAGAAGCGGACCAGAAACTTTCTGCCGCGATCAAATTGGCCGATACCGATGATAGCCTTGAAATCGCGACATCTCCGGAGCAGGTTTTATCACTCCGCAACGCAGGCAAGACGGCCATTATTTTGGGTTTTCAAAATGCCCGCGCACTGGACAGGAAGGTTAATACCCTTGATCAATTTTACATCTCTGGCGTTCGTGTGTTCGGGTTAAATCATATGGGCCACAATGATTTTTCGGACAGTTCCCGGCCCTTGTTCGACGGAGAAACCGGGAAATATGAAGTGGCCGAGGAACATGGCGGGCTATCCGATTTGGGTGCGGCCGCAATAAAGCGGATCAACCAATTGGGCGGCGTAATTGATGTGTCGCAAATGTCGAGGGCAGCCACATTGCAAGCCATAAAACTGTCCACGGCGCCCGTGATCGCAAGCCATTCGAACGTGCGCAAACTGTCCAATGTGTCCCGTAATTTATCTGACGAAGAGATTGACCGGATTGCCGAGAAAGGCGGGGTTATCCATCTCGCAGCCTTTGGTGCCTATCTGGTGGACTTGTCAGATCCCGACTTGCTCGCAGCGATCAAGAAAGTAAGGCTCGATGCAAAATTGCCGGAAGCTTATTCTTATCCCTACGAGCTATATTGGGAAATTCCGGACCCAAACGCACGACAGGCTTTTCTAATCGCCATGCGCGATGTCATTGGGCCCGGCTCGGTTGACCGGCTGATCGATCATATAGATTATGTGGTCGCAAGGGTTGGGATTGATCATGTCGGCATTGGCAGCGATTTTAATCATGGGGGCGGCGTGGCCGGATTTACGGATGCCAGCGAGGCACGCAATGTCACGATTGGACTGGTGAAGCGCGGCTATAGCAACACCCAGATCAAGAAAATCTGGGGCATCAATTTTCTAAGGGTATTTCGTCAGGCCCAGGAAAAGGCGGCGGCGAGAAATTAACCTATCGGCTATTCGTCTTTCAGCGCCGCATAGACATATTTCCCGGATATCCCGCGAAAATCAACAGCAGGTCCATTTTGTGAAAAACGCTGGATCATGCCGATGAAATAGAGATTGTTTACCGGGTCTATCCAGAACCATGTCCCAGCGGCACCGCCCCAGAAATAGGTACCGTCACCATAAGAAATATCACTGGCACCGTCATTGCGGATGATCCCGAAATCGAGTCCAAACCCCAGATAATCGACCTGCGCCTGGGTCAATGTTCCCGCGATATTGACCTTTTGATCGCTGGTCAGCACATTGGTGCGCATCAACATAATTGTTTCTGGCTTCAATATGCGATTGCCATCCAATTCACCGCCATTGGCCAGCATCTGGCAAAAGCGTGCATAGTCATCCAGCGTGGAAACCAGGCCGCCGCCGCCCGACTCCATCTTCACAGTTTCTGGTTTGTACATGACCTGCGGAAAGGGAACCCGGATCATTGTGGTGCTGCCGGGCATATATCCGAATACATCGGAAAACCGATCATAATCTTTGGCGGGAACCGAAAAACCGGTGTCATCCATGTTCAGTGGATCGAATATCTTGCTTTGCAAAAATTCACTGAATTTCATGCCCGATAGGCGTTCGACAATCGCACCTTGAATATCAACGGAGGCAGAATAAAACCAGCGTTCGCCCGGTTGATACATGAGCGGTATCTTCGCAACCTTGTTGATGAAAGTCTGCATATCGGGTGATTGCAAGATAGCCTGATCTTTAAACGCCTGATTAGACGGGTCATCGCCATATAGGCCATAGGCAAAACCGGCGGTATGGCTCATCAACTGTCGCATCGTGGGAGGCGAGGCCAGCGGCTCAAGGATAGCACCTTCCTCTTTGGTGTAGCTTTTGACCACCTTTAGATCAGCAAATTCAGGAATATATTTTGAAACCGGATCATCCAGCGAGAATTTGCCGTCTTCATAAAGCATCATCAACGCAACCCCGGTAATGGGTTTGGTCATCGAATAAATCCGGTAGATAGTGTCTTCGGCAATCGGCGCGTCATCGGAAACCCGCCGAATTCCGGACTGCATATGGCTTATCACCTTGCCGTCCTGCACCAACAATGTCGCGATGCCCTTCACATCTCCATCGGAAACGAATCTCTCCATCCGTGCTTCAAGTGCGGCGATATTCGTTTCGTCAAATCTCGCGCCTGCAGCTTCCGTTGCATAATCCGGGAACGCCGCGGATGCTTGCTGCGCAGACGCCGGATTTGCGCCCGCGCCCAGAGCAAATATTGATCCTGCAATCGCAACGATAAACGCGGATTGGAAAAGCTTGGACTTCATTTGACTGGCTCCTGAAATTGGTCAACCACAATGCGGTTTATGATGTGAATTAAGCAGGATTAGGTGGCCGTGTCACGGATTAGATATAAATTCAATCATTCGGAATATCCTTGTTCTCAAATAATATGTCGCCAAGCCATGCTGCGTAAGCAATAGAGATATCATGTGTATTGTTTCCATTGCGTGGCAGGCGCACCCAGATTGGAAGTTGGTTGCTATCGGCAATCGCGATGAATTGCACGCGCGCCGCGCCGACCCATTGTCCCGGTGGAGCGATCACGATCACGTGCTGGCCGGGCGTGATGTCAAAGCGGGCGGGACGTGGCTTGGCGTTTCCGAGCAAGGGCGTTTTGCCGTGGTCACCAATGTAGCCGGATATGGGATGCCCGATCCGGGCATGGCATCGCGCGGCGATTTATTACGGGATTTCCTTACCCAAGATGGCCGATATGCGAATTTGGAAAGCGCAGCATTCTCGGCTTTCAACCCATTTAACCTTATCACAGTAGATGGCGATGACGCTTCTATCCACTCCAATCGCCCGGATGGATCCAGCGATTTGCTGGCACCCGGACTATATGGATTATCCAATGGCGCATTGCATGATCCGTGGCCGAAATCACACCGGTTGAACGATGCTCTAGCGCATTGGCTAGAAGGCGGCTCCGCTGATCCAGATATCCTGTTCGACAGATTGCTGGATCAGGAAATCTATCAAACCAGCGGTTCACGAGCCGACAAGAACGAAGCCCCCATCGAACCCAGAAACTCTCCGATTTTTATTCGCAGCCCGGCATATGGCACTCGGTGTAGTACCGTCTTTTTATTGGACAATTACGGCAAGGGGCGGATTATCGAACGACCCTTTTCTTCCACCGGCGAACAAGCCGGTGAAACAGATTTGTCGTTCAATTGGCCGCGCTAGGGGCAGTTGTGAACAGGAACGATCAGGAATAGATCTCGAACAGACCGGCACCGCCCTGTCCGCCGCCAATACACATGGTGACCACACCCCATTTCGCTTTCCGCCGTTTGCCCTCTTGCAATATATGGCCAGCACAGCGCGCACCCGTCATGCCAAAAGGATGGCCGATGGCAATTGATCCGCCGTTGACATTATATTTGTCAGGATCAATGCCCAGCTTGTCGCGGCTGTACAGGCACTGGCTGGCAAAAGCCTCGTTCAATTCCCAGATATCGATATCATCAACTTTCAGATCATTGCGTTCCAGCAATTTAGGCACGGCATAAATGGGACCAATGCCCATTTCATCGGGCTCACAGCCGGCCACCGCCCAGGACACGAACCGGCCAAGCGGTTCGAGACCGCGTTTCTCCGCCTCCCTGGCCTCCATCAGAACAACCGCGGCTGCACCATCAGAAAGTTGGCTGGCATTGCCCGCCGTGATATATTTGCCTTCGCCCATAACAGGTTGTAATTTTGCCAAACCTTCCAGCGTTGTGGTCGGGCGATTACATTCGTCGCGGTCGACCGTGTAATCGACGACGCTTTCTTCCTTGGTTTCCTTATCCACCATTTTCATCTTGGTTTGCATGGGAACAATTTCATCGGCGAAATGACCCGCTTCTTGCGCGGCAGCCATGCGTTGTTGTGACTGAAGTGCATATTCATCCTGATATTCCCGGCTAACATTATACCGCTCGGCGACAATATCCGCCGTGTCGATCATCGGCATGAAAATATCGGGCGCGATCGTTAAGATATCTTTGTCGATCGTACCTTCCGGCGCGCGCGTGCCTTGCAGCGAGAGACTTTCAACACCGCCTGCAACGACACAATCCGCGCCGTCGCCGCGAATGTGGTTTGCCGCCATCGCAATTGCCTGCATGCCAGAGGAGCAGAATCGGTTGATCGTGGCACCCGCAGTGGTTTTGGGTAGTCCGGCAAGCAGGGCTGCGTTGCGCCCAATATTGGGAGCACCGTGGGAGACATTCCCCATCAGGCTATCGTCCACGAAATCAGCGTCCACGCCAGATTTCGATACCGCATGCTTGATCGCGTGCGCGGCCATGGTCATTGGCGGCGTGATGTTGAACCCGCCCCGACCTGCTTTGGCAAGACCTGTCCGGGCATATGATACGATAACGGCTTCACGCATTTCGATTTCTCCTGATGGATTGGCCCCTGGCCATGATAGATTTGCAATTCCGGCTATTGGAATATGGCCAACAGGTCAACGCCGGATCACCACGGCGCCTCGTCGGTCAACTGCGTGCTGGCGTAAATTCGATATGCAGGTCCTTGAGGCTTCGGAGCAGGAAATGCGGACGGATTTCAAAATCATTCTTGCCTTCCGCAAACCACATATCGTCGAATTTCTCGACAGCAGCCGTGAAACCCCAAATCAACTCACGGCGGGCTAACGGCGCGCCCAGACAATGATGTACACCGGATCCAAATCCCATATGCGCACCGGCTTTTGGCCGCTCTAGATCCAGTTTTTCAGGGCATTCAAAAACATCACCATCGCGATTGGCCGCCGCATAGCGGATATTCAGCAGTGATCCCTTGCGGATTTTGACACCATGTAATTCCATGTCCTTACCCGCAAAACGCATCAGGCTTTGCACCGGGGATTCAAGCCGCACAACCTCCTCGACAAAGGTCTTCATATATTTGTCTGGATCACTCTTCAGCTGCCTCCAGACATCCTTATTCTCGATCAACAAACGGATGCCTGCGGCCAGCGCATTTGTCGTCGTTTCACTTCCCCCGACAAATGTATCTGCCATCATTTCTGCATGAAGTTCATTGTCCGTGAGCGAACGCCCCCATTCATCGATTACCCGATTCACAAGCTCACTAAGCAGGCTATCATCAGGCTTAGCTCTCAGGCGCTCAAATATCGGTTGAAAATAATATTGCCCGTCAATCTCGCGGTCGACCATCTCCAACTCGGTATCTTCATCAAGCATCATCGATATTCGCTGGAAAAAAGCGTCGGTCCAGTTCTTGATCTTCCACATATCTTCACGTGGCGCGCCCATCTGTTCGCCAATGATATAGAGCGGCAAGGGCACTGCAAACTGGCGCACCCAATCGCAATGACCATCGTCGATAAACTCGTCGATCAAATCATAGGCCAGGGTTTCGACCAAAGGGTCCATCGCTTTGATCTTCTTGGGGCGGAACGCCTCGTTAAACATCGCCCGCATTTCTTTGTGGTTCGGATCGTCCCGGCTCGACAAGGTGGGTTCCGGCACCCAGCCTTTGTCTTGAAAACGCTGCGCCACCATTTGCTGTCTTTCTGTGCTGCCGGTTTTGTTGAAGGCTGCAAATTTCTTTGGGCTACTGGGGAAGGTTTCGGGGTCCATCAATATCGCGCGGACATCCTCATAACGGGTTACGACATATATTTCTGTCCCCGGCTGTTTATAGACGGGCGCTTCCTCGCGCAGTGTCTTATACGCATCATAGGGACATTGCTGAGTTTCTGTATCGAACAGGTTGACGTCAACCTTTGCTTGCGTTGCCATATTGCAATTCCTCTCCAAAATGCTGGTGGCGCTTTGGATTGGAATGACGTCTGTATGTGCGATGCGCAATTGACAGATTGAATAAGGGGTGCGGGAGGAAGATGATTGACACAGCCAAAACAAACAATGTCTGAAACCGCCGAATGACGGATATTATACACCAAGATAGAGGTTTTTCTGCTGACCGAGAGAAGAGAGCAAATTATGCGCTAGGCATATTGTTTGTCGTCACCATGCTCAACTTTTTGGATCGTCAGATCATCTCAATCCTGGCCGAACCAATCAAACGAGACCTTGGTTT
>CALKXX010000214.1 GCA_938003725.1 uncultured Sphingomonadaceae bacterium
ATCGGATCAATGGGTACAGATACGCCAATCGCGGTTCTGTCGGGCAAACCCAGATTGCTCTACGACTATTTTAAACAGAATTTTGCTCAGGTCACAAACCCGCCGATCGATCCCATCCGGGAGGAATTGGTCATGTCTCTTGTTTCCATGATCGGACCACGGCCAAATCTGTTGGGCCGGGATTCTGGTACCCACAAACGGCTGGAGGTCGATCAACCCGTTCTCACCAATGCAGATCTCCTGAAAATACGTTCTGTAGAAGAGGCACTTGACGGCGCATTCCGAACAGAAACCATCGATATGACCTGGGACGCAGAAAGCGGCGCAGATGGGCTGGAAATGGCAATCAAGGAGATGTGTTGGGCAGCAACCGAAGCGGTACTGGCCGACCGGAATATTCTTGTTCTTTCTGACAGAACGCAGGGTCCAAAACGGATTCCGATGCCGGCACTGCTAGCGACGGCGGCAGTACACCATCATTTGGTGCGACAAGGACTGAGGATGCAAACCGGTCTGGTCGTAGAAACCGGCGAGGTACGCGAAGTCCATCATTTCTGTATGCTCGCAGGATATGGCGCCGAAGCCGTAAACCCCTATGTGGCGTTTGAAACACTGGAAGCCGTGCGTGTTCGCAAAGAGCTTCCGCTGACACAGCAACAGGTTGAACAAAACTATATCAAGGCGGTTGGCAAAGGTATTTTGAAGGTCATGTCAAAAATGGGCATATCCACCTATCAAAGCTATTGCGGAGCACAGATTTTTGATGCGGTTGGGCTTTCCAGTGAGTTTATCGGGAAATATTTCACCGGCACAGCTACCACCATTGAAGGCGTTGGCCTGGCCGAGATTGCCGGTGAAACCGTTTATCGCCACACAGAAGCTTATGGGGATAACCCCATTTACAAAAACATGCTCGATGTTGGCGGTATCTATGGGTATCGGCTTCGCGGCGAGGATCATGCTTGGACGCCAACCAATGTGGCAAACTTACAGCATGCGGTGCGCGGCAATGATCCCAAAAACTATGCCGAATTTGCGAGATCCGTGAATGAACAGAGCGAGCGCCTGCTGACTATACGCGGCTTGATGGAGTTAGCGAAAGCCGATGAACCGCTGGATATTGATGAGGTAGAACCCGCTAGTGAGATTGTGAAACGTTTCGCCACCGGCGCGATGAGCTTTGGTTCGATCAGCCGGGAAGCGCATACCACCCTTGCCGTCGCGATGAACCGGATTGGCGGCAAATCAAACACCGGTGAAGGCGGCGAAGAACCGGATCGCTTCATTCCCAAAGAAAACGGCGATTCCATGCGCTCTGCAATCAAACAAGTTGCAAGCGGCCGCTTTGGTGTCACGGCGGAATATCTGGTGAACGCCGATGATATTCAGATTAAGATGGCACAAGGCGCTAAACCCGGTGAAGGCGGGCAGCTGCCTGGCAGCAAGGTTGACAAGAATATTGGTAAAGTTCGTCACTCGACCCCCGGCGTTGGATTGATTTCCCCACCACCGCATCATGATATTTACTCGATCGAAGATTTGGCCCAACTGATCCATGATCTGAAAAACGTGAACACCGATGCTCGGGTTTCGGTGAAGCTTGTGTCTGAAGTGGGCGTTGGGACTGTGGCTGCCGGCGTCTCTAAGGCACGCGCGGATCACCTTACGATTTCCGGCTATGATGGCGGTACCGGGGCTTCCCCTTTGACGTCATTGACACATGCCGGATCGCCTTGGGAAATCGGACTGGCCGAAACGCAGCAAACGTTGTTGTTGAATGGCCTGCGTTCTAGAATTTCCGTTCAAGTAGATGGCGGCCTGCGAACGGGCCGTGATGTTGCAATAGGTGCACTTTTGGGAGCCGATGAATTTGGGTTCGCGACCGCACCCCTCATTGCGGCAGGCTGTATAATGATGCGCAAATGCCATCTCAACACCTGTCCAGTGGGCGTTGCCACGCAAAATCCGGAGCTTCGCAAAAAATTCACCGGTCAACCGGAGTATGTGATTAACTATTTCTTCTTCGTAGCGGAAGAATTGCGCCAGATAATGGCTGAAATGGGTTTCCGAACTTTGGAAGAAATGGTCGGGCGCGTGGACAAGATTGATATGAAAAAGGCGCTCAATCACTGGAAAGCAGAAGGTATTGATCTGTCACGCCTTTTGCATAAAGTCGAACTTCCTAAAGGCGAAACGCTCTTCCAGACAATCGAACAAGACCATAGCCTTGATTTAGCGTTAGATCAGGAACTTATCGCTGCGGCTGCTCCGGCTCTGGAAAACGGTCAGATCGTCAAAATCGAACGCAAAGTGAAAAACGTCAATCGAACGGTTGGCGCGATGCTGTCCGGAGAAGTTGCCAAACTATATGGCCATGCTGGCCTGCCGACCAACACAATACAACTATCCTTCGAAGGTGTGGCTGGCCAGAGCTTTGGCGCATTTCTGGCCCACGGCGTTACTGCCGAGTTGGTTGGCGATGCGAATGATTATGTTGGCAAAGGTCTGTCCGGCGGACGCGTGATTGTAAAACAGCCTTCTCATGTCGATCGCAATCCAACCGAAAATATCATCGTTGGCAACACAGTGCTCTATGGAGCCGTCGCCGGTGAAGCCTATTTCAACGGTGTCGCGGGCGAACGATTTGCAGTACGCAATTCCGGCGCCGTGGCGGTGGTCGAAGGGACCGGCGATCATGGCTGTGAATATATGACCGGCGGCGTTGTTGTCGTGCTGGGCAAGACCGGACGAAATTTTGCCGCAGGAATGTCCGGCGGTGTTGCCTATGTGTATGACGAAGACGGTCTGTTTCGACAGCGTTGCAATATGGCGATGGTCGACATTGAACCGATCCTGCCCGGCGAGCATGAAGGAGCAGGTACAGCATTGCCGCAGCAGTTACCGGTCGATGTAAATGACTATGGTATGGGCAATATGTTGTATCATAGTGCCGCGAGATTGCGGATATTGCTGGAGCGACACAAGCTCTACACAAATAGCAAACGGGCAAGCGAAATTCTCGACAATTGGGAAGAATCGCTGGGTCATTTCGTAAAGGTTATGCCGCGAGATTACGCCAACGCCCTAACGCTATTGGAAACAGAACGGCTCGCGACAATCGAAGCTGCTGAATAATCGAATATATTGGAGTTGAATGTGGGTAAAGTAACAGGCTTTCTCGAGATTGATCGTAAAGAAGCAACCTATGCTGATCCAAAGGAGCGGCTGACACATTATAAGGAATTCACCAATCCTTTGCCTGAGGCGGATCTAAAAGATCAGGCCGCGCGATGCATGGATTGCGGTATTCCTTATTGTCACAATGGTTGCCCAGTTAACAACATCATCCCAGACTGGAATAATCTGGTATATGAAGGTGATTGGAAAACCGCCCTGGAATCGCTGCAATCAACAAATAATTTTCCGGAGTTTACCGGTCGAATCTGCCCTGCACCGTGTGAGGCCAGTTGCACGCTCAACATAGATGATGTTCCGGTGAACATTAAGTCCATCGAGTGTGCAATTGTCGATCGCGGTTGGGAAGAAGGTTGGATCAAACCGCAAATAGCGGAGAAAAAAACGGGAAAATCAGTCGCCGTCGTTGGCGCTGGTCCAGCGGGCATGGCATGCGCCCAACAGCTTGTCCGCGCCGGACATAGCGTCACTCTATTTGAAAAAAACGACCGGATGGGCGGATTGCTTCGCTACGGCATCCCAGATTTCAAAATGGAGAAGCATCTTATCAATCGCCGCCTTGTACAAATGGAAGCGGAAGGTGTTGAAATGCGCGCCAGTACCGAAGTCGGTGTGACCGTGTCGGTTGAATCGCTGCAAGAAAATTACGATGCCGTGGTCATGTCTGGCGGTGCTGAAAAACCGCGGATGCTGGATATCCCCGGTTATGAAATGCAGGGTGTTCGTCTGGCGATGGAATTCCTGGTTCAGCAGAATAAGCGCAATGCCGGCGATGAGGAAATGCGCGCAGCTCCTCGCGGTACGATTACTGCTACGGGTAAACATGTCATTGTCCTTGGCGGCGGCGATACCGGATCGGATTGTGTAGGCACCTCCAACCGGCAAGGGGCGGCATCGGTCACCCAGATCGAAATCATGCCCAAACCGCCGAAAATGGAAAACAAGATGCTGTCATGGCCCGATTGGCCATTAAGGCTGCGCACGTCATCTAGTCACCAAGAGGGCTGTGGACGCGATTGGGCTATTCTGGCAAAGCGCGTTGTGGGTACGAATGGAAATGTAGAAGGCCTAGAGTGTATTCGGCTGGAATGGATTGACGGCCAGATGCAGGAAATCGAGGGCAGTGAATTCACGCTTAAGGCTGATCTGATCCTTCTTGCCATGGGCTTTGTCGGGCCGCGAAAAATGGGGCTTGTAGACCAGTCGGAAGTCGAGCTTGACGATCGCGGGAATGTCTCCGCCAATGATCGAAGCTACACCACGAGCAAGAGCGGAATTTTTGCGTGCGGAGATATGCGCCGGGGTCAAAGCCTCGTCGTTTGGGCTATTCGCGAAGGCCGGCAATGTGCCCGTGCTGTTGATATGCAGCTAATGGGGCAAAGCGCGTTACCGCGTTAAAAACCGACCAGTATTTGCAAATCGCGGGGCATCTCGAACGAATATTGATTATAAGGCCTGACCGACATCCGGTTACAGCGGTTGCATACCCTGCCCAGATAGTGATTCTGTCAGCGGCATGAGATGGCGGCCCTGCCGGATATCCGCAAGCGCCTCATTCACATTATTATATTGGACTAAAGTTTCCAAAGAACGCAGTGTTGGGTCAATCATCTGCCAACGGCCTGTATCCTTGTTAGCAAGCGCGCTACGGGGCTGTATCCATTCATCATCCACAGTTTCAAAAGTATGAGCATGAGTGGATTGGTCCGCAGGCATTGTGGCGATGAAAAACCGGGTATCAAACCGTCGGGGAATTAGATTCGGCGTGATCCAGTGGCTGAAATATTCCAGGCGCTTACAGTCGACCTGTATTTTCTCAGTCCGGCAAATATCACTGAATGCAATTTCGTTCGCCAACAAGCGCTCTCGGTGCTCATCAAATCGCTTTCTGGCATCTACATCAAACACCATCGGCGATCCTTCTTTGCGGACCAGCAATACACCGCACTCCTCAAAGCACTCCCTGGCCACCGCAACCCAATATCTTAGGCCGCCAGCGGAAACCCCCAACCGCTCACTTGCTTCTGGGTCCGTTAGGCCAAAGCAAATCTCTGGCGCAAAATCATCCGCGTCCACTTTCCCACCAGGAAAAACATGTATGTCCGGGAAGTCACCTTTCCCCGGCCGCTGCACCATGAATAGTTCAAGTCCCTGCACACCATCTCTTATGAGTATGACGGTCGCGGCCAATCTTATGTTGCCTTCGACAAGCGCTTGCATTTGGGGCGGGTGATCGGTCAACATTGCGCCTGTATTGAAATGTGCAACTGACTATGCCGCGATCAGGAAGTTGGACAGCTGGGTATCGGCTTTCTCGGAATATTTGTAATTGTCTGCCATGCGCGCATTTAACAATTCGCCAATCTTGAAGGGCCGGTATGCTGGTTCTTCATCCCTCACGACTGTTTCGATGATCGCGCCCGGTTTGGGGAAATAGAAATATGGGAAGGAAAACCGTGAAACTCCGGCTTGCACCGGCAATACGCGGTGATTGGCCGCTTTATATCGATTATTGGAAAAGGCCTGCATCAGGTCTCCGACATTGACCACAAAACTATGCTTTTCCGGCGGGACATCGATCCATCCATCTTCATTCGATTCAGTTTGAAGGCCGCCATTCTCGTCTTGATATAATAACGTAATTGCGCTTGGATCGGTATGTTGGCCAAGGGCCAAGTCGCCCAGCATATGGTCCTTGCTTTGGTCTTCCTCCGGCAGGGGATCATAATGTGGGTAGTGATTAAGCCGCGCCAAACTGGAATGTTCTTCATCAAATAGCGGCAGAACTTTTTGCGCATCGCCATTCATAACCGAACACATTAGCTCGACGACCTTTTTGGCAAGTCTGGTATTTTCTTCGTAATATTTCGTAAGCGTGCGCCGAAAATCAGATAGGCCAGACCGGGCGAGCTGACCACCGGAATTCCGCGGCCAAAATTCAAAAGCTTCAACCGTGTCGGCCATCGCAATGTCAGTTGGTTTGCCGTGATAATCGAACACCTCTTTTTTATCGCGCTTTCCCTTTGTGAGTTCACGGTCAAAATATCCATAGGGACTATGCTCTGGCCGAAGAATGGAGGCTTTCAGATCCGGCGGCGCCGCAAAAAAATGTTCGGCCTGACCATGTACTGCATCAATCAGATCATTAAGGCCATGGCCGATCAGTTTGAAAAAGCCATGGTCAACACAGGCCCGGTCCAGTGTCTTCAGACTTTCATTGTCTAAATTATTCAGATCAATTGTCGGAACACCAACCATATTGCTTCCTTTTCTGTGCGGCCATCATGGCGCAGGCCGGTCAATCTAGTCAACTCTAGCTTTCATGATCGTAGTTTAGTGGCGCGTTTGACCCGCGTCGGTATCGATCCTCACAAAACCACATATGACGGGCCCGATCAAAGCCCCTAAACCGTTTCCATACCGATCAAAAACAACCACCCTTCCCATTCACGCATATGTGTCATTGGAGCGATCACAACATCAAAGAGGGAATTCTGAGCAGCTTGCTTTCGCTTGGCAAGCAGATCCTATTCGTGGTCGATGACAGACGGCGGGTTGTTGATATGTGGCAACGAAACGAGATCACAATGTTGCAATGTGATGTTGGGAATTTTTGAAATTCGACAAAATGAAGACCACAGACTAAGTCCACTTAATCCCGAATGCAGACATTAGCTTAGATCGCTTTTAACGACAGCAATTGGGCCGTGTGTGGACGGCACTCCTTTGGCAAGGGTTTTTTGGTGTTGATCTTTATGCTGGTTGGGCGGCCATGTGTTCGGCCTTTCGTTGCGGCCTTGTCATGCGCCGCTGGCCATGATGCCTTTCGCGCGAACCGGGTCCCGACCTATAGCACGCGCTCGAAGCGCCACGGCCCAAAATGGGTTTTCCCGATCCGGCAGTTTCAACCTGCTTGGTGCATCAACTCCTCTTTACCCTTTCCAACTTTGCAGGCGCAGTAGAACTGCGCCTATCTCTTACGCATTAGCCGGTAGTGGTTCGCGATACCGCTCTCCACTGGTCATCAACGCCCAGACTATACGTGCATTCTTGTTCGCAAGTGCCACAGCCGCGACTTTGGCGGGCCTGCGGGCGAGTAGCTCGACCAGCCACGGGCGTGTGGTGCCATGCCTCTCAGCGTAACGGATTACAGCCATCGCGCCAACAACTAGCATCTGCCTTAAGTATCGATTGCCAGCTCGCGTTATGCTTCCAAGCCGCTCTTTGCCACCTGACGAGTTCTGCTTTGGGACAAGCCCGATCCATGCGGCGAGATCTCTACCGGTCTTGAACACGGTCGGGTCGGCAACCGATGCAATAAAGGCGCTGGCAAGCAGTGGACCTACACCCGGTATCTCCATCAACCGGTGGCCAAGCTCCGTTCGCCTTGCACTTGCCAGCACACGCCGGTCATTCTCGAGTACCTGCTGCTTTACGATCACCAACTGCGCCATAAGCATCTTGAGGCACAGCCGGGCATCTTCAGGGATGCGATCATCATCCTCATCTTCAACGATCTTAAGCAGGCGCTCTACACCGAGCCTGCCGACCGGTGCGACCACTCCGAACTCAGACATATGCGCACGGATCGCGTTCGAGATCTGTGTGCGTTGCCGGTTCAACATCAATCTCACCCGGTGAAGCATCATCAAGCTCTGTTGTTCTGGCGACTTCACTGCAACAAAGCGCATGGTGGGCCTGGTAACGGCCTCGCAGATCGCCTCGGCATCAGCCGCATCGTTCTTTCCGCGTTTGACATAGGGCTTCACATATTGTGCTGGCATCAGCTTCACATCATGGCCAAGTGCGCTCAGCTCACGCGCCCAGTAATGTGAGTTGTTACACGCTTCGATACCAATCAGACACGGCGGCAGCTTGGCAAAAAACGGCAACATACGCGCCCGCTTCAACCGGCGACGCACAACAGCTTCGTCCGCCTTGTTTACCCCGTGTACTTGAAACACCGACTTCGCAATATCTAGACCAATCGTAACCACTTCTTCCATCATAGCTCTCCTTCCAGC
>CALKXX010000215.1 GCA_938003725.1 uncultured Sphingomonadaceae bacterium
GTATTTTTCAACCACCGGCAGCGCCTTTAGGATAGGTTTCTTGCGCGCAACACCGGGCATCACTTTGCCATAGGGAATTTTCTTGCACCAGCCTTGGCTATCAAATTCCCAATTGTGAAACGGGCATTGGATATTATTGCCCTCCACCTTACCGCCATGACCAAGATGCGCGCCCAGATGGGGGCAGAACGGGTCAGTCATACCGACCGAGCCATCTTCGCCGCGGAACAACACCCATTCCTTGCCAAAGACCTTTTCAATCTTGATTTCACCGACCTTCAACTCGTGTGAATATTGCACACAGAACCAGCCATAGGGAATGGGGAACGGGCAACGCTCCAACTCATCACCGGTTTGAATACGGTCAATTTTTCTCATCTCGTTCATGCTGCTTCTCCTAAATTCTCTGCCCTTAGCGATTTGGCGGGATTTCTCTCACCATTGACTTTGATTTTGAAACTCATGGCAGGACCCGGCGTTGGCGCGGTTTTGGTTTTGAGCACATAATCAGGCGATTCCAGCGCGATGTCCAACCGGTGGAACAAACGCGCTACACAAATGCCCATCAACACCTCCGCCAAACTCTGTCCAAGGCAACTATGCGTGCCCCGACCAAAGGGTGCGTAGGCGCCAGGCTTCAAATGCTCACGCCGGTCATAACGGTCAGGATCAAATTTCATCGGGTCCGGGAAAAATTCTTCCATAAAATGCGGTACGCTTGTTCCCAAAAATATATTCTCATCCTTGGGTATCACATAGCCTTCAAATTCCAGATCGTGATTGGTCGTCCGGACCTGGGCGACTGCAATAGGCCATAGCCGCATCGCCTCTTTCAAACAGTTCTGGATATAGCTCAAACCCAACACATCTTTTTCGGTGACAACATCTTTGGCAAATAGCTCGTCGGCCTCTGCCCTTACTTTTTCAAGTATTCCCGGCGTCTTCAAAATGCCATAAACAGCCGCGGCTAGTGAATTGGCGACGGTGTCGAGGCCAGCCACATACGGACCGGTCAACACCAATTTCAAATCGCGCTTCTGAATCAATTCCGGATCATTGAGGTGCCCCCGCATCACATCACCTAGCAAATTTTTTGGCAAGGTTCCCGCTTCTGCATGGGCAAAAAATTCTTCCACCATGCTTTCACCCAATTCATCAACGCGCGCAGCGGCTTTTTTAAATTCCGGCATGAATTTGAAAAAACCTGGTCGTTGTTTGGTGACCAGCACATTTAGGATATAGAGTATATTCACTCGGATATCGCGGACATATTCCAGCGGCGCGTTGCCGGTCATCACTTCGCCCAGCATGTGGACAATCATATATTGGAACGCCTCGATCACAGGGACCTCTTTACCGCCCCAATCTCGCGTAATTGAAGCATCGATAATATCGGTCAGCTCGTGGTAACGCCCGGCCATCGCGCCGCGCGAAAACCCATCACGCATAATCGCACGCATCTTTTGATGAACTTCACCATCTACCCCGGTCAATGTTTTCGATGCACCGTGATGATCGACGAAATCCTGCCAAAACTCTTTGGATCGCAGGCCAGCTCGTGCGGCCTTGCTATTCATAAACTGCCCGGCCTCCGGCCCCGCTATGACATAGTTTTTCTGCCCAAAAACATTGACCCTATAGACAGGGCCATAATCACGATAGCAACGCACGAAAAATGCAGCCGGGTCTTTGGACATTTCCATTGTGTTGCCAACCAAAGGGATGCCCTTTGCGACAGGTATCGCCTTTGCGCCTGCAGAAATTTTGGTTTCAGCGTTCATCCGTCTTTCCGTTTGTTGACCAGATTATCGTTTCTGATTTGCATTTTCGAACAGCGTTCGGTTAATCGCGCAGGCCAGCGGTTGAGTCAACAGGAAATGACAATAATGCGGGACTTTCGCAGCTTGACTCCTGATTGAATTCATCTATTTCAGAACGACGTTCGGAAAAACGTTCGGAGAGAGAAGAAAATGAGCACCCAAAAAACCGCATTTATCACAGGCGCAGCCATGGGCATGGGTGCATTAAAAGCGAAAACACTGGCTGAGCGCGGCTGGAAAGTTTTTGCAGGGGTACTTCCCGGAGCCGACACATCCGAACTCGGTACACATCAGAATATCGTTGTTGTTGAACAGGATGTCTCCTCTGATACCTCGGTAGCGGCGAGCGCGGAGACGCTTGAAAAGGCACTGAACGGCGCTCCGCTGAATCTGTTGATCAACAATGCTGGCATCGCAAACGGTGCCGTCGGCGTCATCGAAGGTGTTTCGATTGATGCAGCCAAAAAACTGTTCGAGATTAACACATGGGGCACATTGCGGGTATGTCAGGCCTTCTTGCCGGCCATCCGGCGCGGCGCACCGAATTCACGGATCATCAATTTTGCTTCCGGAGCGGTGAAGGCGAACCCGGCAGCGTCGGGGATTTACAATATGTCAAAGCACGCAGTTGTCGGACTGACCCGTACCCTGCGAAATGAGATGGCACCCTTTGGTATTGAAGTAACCGCGGTAGAACCAGGTGCGGTCAAAACCCACATGACGGCCAATGCAGGTGAAACGACCAAAGATATCTGGAGCAATGTGTCACAGGAAATGAATGATATCTATGGCCCGCATCTAAAGCATACAACGACCGTAAAAATGGTTGAAGCCATTGAAAAGGGCAATGAGCCGAATGTAGTCGTGGATCAGGTTCTGGGCCTGTTAGAAAAGAAAAATTGGAAACCGTCCTATCTTGTCGGCAACGATGTCAAAGCATTGGGGCCAATGTACAAATTGCTACCCGAACGCACGTTTGAGAAAATACTGCAAAAGGCGGTCGAAATTCCTCAGTACAAGGGTTGAAAAATGTCAAGCATCGCCGAAAAATTTGCCGCGCTACAAGCCTCTAAGTTTCGCCTTCGCAATAGCAGCGCCAAGGAAAGGGCCGACAAGTTAAATGCGATCTGGGCCGGGGTAGTCGAGCGCAAGGATGATATTTTCGTAGCAGGCAATAAAGAACGCGGAACGCATGATCTGGATATTGCTGCCGAGTTGGTAATGATCAAAGGCGAGATTGATTTTGCCGTGAAGAATGTCGCAAAATGGATGAAGCCTGAGAAAATCAAAAACTCGCTCAATACGATGGGCAAGCGCTGTGAAATCCGGCGACAGTCCAAAGGCGTGATATTAAATCTATCTGCTTATAATGCACCAACTGCCGAATGCCTTGTTCCTGCTATTCCGGCGATTGCTGCGGGCAATGCGGTTGCCATTAAACCCTCGGAACACGCCCCTCATAGCGCACAGATTGTGCAGGAAATCATCAACAAGGCCCTCCCAACCGACGAATGCGAAGTGTTTCAGGGCGGTGTAGAGGTTTCTCAGGAACTGCTCGGACTTCCGTTCAATCACATCTATTATACAGGCGGTATGGGCGTTGGGAAAATTGTGATGAAGGCAGCGGCCGATCACTTTGCATCCATCACATTGGAAATGGGCGGTAAATCGCCTGTCATCATTGATCAAACAGCCAATCTGGAAAATGCAGCAACGAAGCTGGCATGGGGCCGCGTAATGAATGCAGGCCAAGTCTGTATCGCACCGGAATATGTTATCGTTCACGAAAGCCTGAAAGATCAGTTTCTCGCTTTGATTGAAGAGAAGATCAACGCGCTTTACAATTCAGATGGTGCCGGCCTTGACAAGTCCCAATATGTTCCGCGCATTATCAATGAACGTCACAGCAGCCGTATCAAGGCGCTGGTTGATGATGCGACCGCAAAGGGTGCGACGGTTGTTTGCGGCGGCGGAAGCGATGTAGAGAAACGCTATATCGAGCCAACCGTGCTGACCGGAATGTCCGAAGATATGGATATCATGAACGAAGAGGTATTTGGCCCGGTTCTTTCTGTGATGACATATGCTGACCGTGAAGAAGTGCTCGACATTATCGGTCGCCGGCCAAGTCCGCTGGCGCTTTACATCTATTCCACCGATGACGAAGCCATTGATTACTTCCTCACCAACACCAGTTCGGGATCAGCGGTCGTAAACAATAATTGCATCCAGTCGGGCACCAACCCCCGCCTGCCCTTTGGCGGCGTGGGATCATCGGGCATGGGACGCATTGGCGGCTTTGAAGGTTATAAATCTATGTGCAACGAACGTTCCGTTGTGCATCAGCCGCTTGATCGTTTTCGCGACATATTAATCATGCTGCCGCCCTATTCAGAGCGCTACAACAATCTGATCATGAAAGGGCTAAAATAGTCTCTTCTGGTTCTTCGCGCTCCCGTGCAATCGTTTGGAATGCGGCACGGAGCAAGTTTTTGATTCGCTCTTCCGGCGGACTAGTCAGGCCTTCCACCGCCTGGCTAAACAACGGATAGGTATCTTTATCGAGCCGCGCAAATTGGCGCTGAGCCACCTCGCTCGCGGGCTCGGCTTCAAACTCATTGTACCGAACAACCTCGACCGCACCGGCAAATGCCGCAGACCCCACCATATTGAATAGCCGCATGCCGTCTGTCGGTTTGAAACCGCGTTTATCCAGCGCGGACAAAAATTGTTCGGCCAATTTAAATTGGACCTCAAAACCATATTCCCGCACGTGATTTGTAATTAACAACGATGGGCTGCTGGCAAGATAGTCCTGAATACAAAGCGTAAATTCATATGCATAATCAGACCAATGCTGGTCATTATCTTTGGGAAGATCCAAGTCGGAAAGCGCGTGTACCGCAGCCGCCTGCATCAATTCTTTCCGGCCATCCCAATATTGATAAAGGGTCGCGGTACCGACATTCAAATGCGTTGCGAGCTTTTTCATGGTCAGGTTTTCCAAACCCAATTCCAAGGCTGCTTCGATTATTTCGTCATGAGTCAATAGCCGTGGCCGGCCATAGACCACTTCTTTAGTCTCTGATTTTTTGCTGCTTTGCGCCATGAGAGCCTTTTTCGAACGATATTCGGTTAATCGAATAGCATCCCACGTGAGTCAATTCAAAATATCCTTGCCAAAAATGTTACGAAAGGCTTGGTTACGGTTAGTACGCGACAATCGGAGGATGTCATCCACCCAATTGATACAGACGAACTGGATATACTGGTGGCCGCGCAAACGCCGAGAGACCGATTTGGTCCGGGCACGGACCAGCCCTGTCTTGCAGTTAGCCTACCGGGCGCCAACGGTGCGCATGGAAGTTGGCTCCGCGATCTCCCCTGCCCGGTCATTGGTGTCGGTACGGGGGATCTGTCCACTGCTTGCGATGTGGTGCTTGAAAATGAAGAGCCACTCGAACGCTTGGCGAATAATATCCTGAACGCACCGATCGCTGCGATGGTCCTGGTTCAACATTTGCGTGCAACAGAAAATCTCAATCTGCAAGATACGTTGATGGCAGAGAGCTTTGCTTATGCAACCGTGCAACAGGGGCCGGAATTTTCGCACTGGCTGTCTTCACAAGCTTCCGAGGAGCTAGCCTCGATATCCTGCGGATCACCGCTCAAGCTCGACGTTGATGGGGAACATATGAACATCATATTGAACGACCCAGAAAATCTCAACGCAGTTGGCATAAGCCTCAGAGATGCACTGTGCGAAGCTCTTGATTTATGTTTGTCAGACAACAGCCTCTCCCAAATCTCATTGACCGGCACAGGCCGTGTTTTTTCAACCGGCGGTCAAGTTGCCGAATTTGGTGAAATATCCGACCCTGCCACTGCGCATTGGGTTCGCAGTTTGCGCTTACCGGCATGGCGATTGGCAAGATTGCAGGATCGGCTATCGATCCACGTAAACGGCGCGGCGATAGGAGCGGGTGCGGAGATTGCTGCGTTTGGCAGGCATGTGACCGCTTCACCGGAAGCATGGTTTCAGCTTCCCGAGTTAAAATATGGCCTTATTCCGGGTGCAGGAGGCACCGCCAGCCTGCCCTGTCGGATTGGGCGTCAACGCACGGCTTTTCTGGCCCTCTCGATGAAGAGGATAAATGCTCAAACTGCGCTGGAGTGGGGCTTGGTTGACGAATTAGTTTCGTAAACCAGTTCACCGCCAACCCACGTCGCCTTTACGTTGACTGATTTCAAATCTTTGCCAGCCTCCAGCCACGTGCGGTCGATCAGGCACAGATCGGCCGGCGCACCGATGGTTATTTGCCGTGGTTTGCCGCCCGCGTTGTTCCAGGGCTTTGTGTAAAGCGCCAAAGCAGCATCGGGGGAAACCGCTTCACCGGCGCCCAATTGTCGCGGCCGTTTTGCCGCGCTCGCCATTGCTGCCCAAGGGCTCAGGTCGCCAAAAGGTGCGTCACTGCCCGCGGCCAATTTTAGCCCAGCGTCTTTGAGCGATTTGAGCGGCCAAAGATGATCCAGATCATCCGGTTCGATATCCCGAATATAAGCCGCTTCCCGCTCGGTAACGAAATGCGGTTGAGTCACCACGGTCAACCCGAGTTTATTCATCCATGATATTGCGACATCATCAGCAATCGCGGCATGCTCGATCCGATCTCCGGGGTGAGGCTGCGCCTCTTCAATGGCCGCGAGGCTGAGCATCAGCTCAGCGCGCGTGACACAGTGAATTGCCACCGCTCGATTATGTGCATGCGCATCCGCAATAACCCTCGTCAAATGATCCAGTGATGGCAAATCATGGTCATGGTTGTGGATTTTCAGCGGGCCAATATGATCGGCTTGCTGGCTTTTTAAGCCGCTTAGGTCAGTTCCCCCCATCACGCATAAATTTAGCGGCTGTGCGGCGTGCAAATAGTGCGCGAGATCCGCTCGATCATTGCCGGGCGTTACTTCGGTCACGCCGGTAATACCCAGCGATAACAGCTTCTGGATCAATGGTTTTAGATCGGGTCGCCGGCCGCCTAGCGCAGAACGTAGCACTGCATCACCATCAATCAATCGCCCATCGTCCGGAATATCAATATCAAGTAACTTCATGGCTTTACTGTTAAAAATCCACATCCGACCGCCACGATGTTGAATACGGATGGGTCGATCGGCCCCATGGACATCCAGCCATCCCCGATCAATTTCCCCGGCGACCGAGGCGTGATAACCAATGCCGCGAATCCATTCGTCACCATCCGCAGCGGATAGCGCAGCGATAAGAGCGGTCTGATCTTCCACATATGGCGGACCGCAGCGCACGGAATTTAGCGCAGCGGCAGAGGCATTGAGATGGATATGATGATCGTGTAAACCGGGCAACAGAGCGCATCCGTTCGCGTCATACACATATTCCCCATCGTCACCTTCCAGTGCATTTGCGAGAGCCGTGATCACGCCATCGCGAAGACGAATATCGGATAACTTACCCGTGACCTCAGCATTGCTGATCAGCATAGACCTGTTCAACATAGACTCGCCATTATGCTGTTGGTGCTATCACCTGGTCCTTCAATCGCTCCGGATGGGGCGCGCATCGAATATAGATCATCGCTGTTCGCATCGGCCATTGCTTGCCAGTTCACGGCAATTTTATTCCAATCCGGTTCTTCGTGATCCAATTGCATCGCACGACAGACAATATCACGCATCGACAGATCGAGTATATAGCCACCACCGGCTTGCCATTTGGTCCAAGCGGCCAGTGCCCCGAATATTCCGGATAGTGGATCGGCAATGGCATCTCCAACAAAACATGGTTCACCCCACGCTTTTTCCATGATCGAACTTAAACCTGCTCCAACTCCGATATCATCGCCAAAGCCAATACGGCTTTCTTCGCCGCCATGCGCAACTAGGCGCAACCAAAGCTTGCCCGGTTTTTGTCGCGTCAAATCCTCCGCATCAATCCCCAGCTGCTTCAATGCTCTGGGCCGTGACGCTTCAATTACGATATCGGCAGCATTGATTAGTTTTTTGAGGCCAAAACGTCCTTCGGTCGATGTAAAATCAAAAGCAGCACATTGTTTGTCCGCATTCAGCACATGATAAAATGCACCATTGCCTTGGCGCGCACCATCGGGCCGCGAGTGGCTTTCGACTTTCACAATCTGCGCGCCCATAAGATGGAGCAAGTTACCCGCCAATGGGCCGGCCCACAGGCTGGACAGATCAACGACCAGGGGACGCTTTGACGAATTATCCGCCGGCTGGAATCGATGCTCTACAAACCAAGGCTGCTTTAGGGGCAGACTATCGAAGGCGATTGCCATGCCCAATTCGGCTCCCCTGTGCACCAGTTGCCGCGCCTCGCACGATTGGGCGATCCTCTCAATATCATCCCATGCACAAGCCGGTTCTTCCAGCCATGCCTCAAGTAAATCCCAATCACTTGCCCGCGCCAGGTTGATTGCGAAGCGGCCTTTACGGGTCTCAATCAAGCGGCAATGGCCACCAGAACTGGCCTGCCCATTTCGGGTCAATCCCATTAATCGCGCGCGCTCGCCCAGCAAAATTGCACCATTTTCCGGTAAGTTTTGCGGATTGTTGGAAAGCGATTTGAGGGCGAGCATTGCGCCGTCCGCGCTGCTGGCCAATGGCACCGGAACCATCCGCGCTGGACCATCTCTTTTACCGCTCAGAGCCAGCAATCCGCTCTTGTGCCACGCGATAGCTGGATGATCAGCTTCGCCGGCAAGCGATTTGCGGAGACCGAGTTCAGTCAGCAATTGCTCGCCAATCAACGGCGCAGATTTAACTTCCGGCAATCTGATCGCGGACCACGCGCCGCAACAATTTCCCTGTTTCATTATAGGGAAGTTCGTCCAGGAAGATTATGCGGGAAGGCACCCGGCTGGACCGCAATTTGCTGCGCACCAAATTGCACAATTCTTCTTCGCCCGGTTGCTCGCCAGCACATACAAGGGCCGCGCCAACGGCCTCTCCCCACTGCTCATCGGGAACAGCCACTACCGCTGCGTCTTTGATGCAATGGTGCGTCAATAATATTTCTTCGACTTCCCCGGGAGAAATATTTTCTCCTCCGCGAACGATGACATCATCAGCGCGCCCATCAAGAAACAGATACCCTTCGCTATCGACAAAACCGACATCCTTGGTCGGGAACCAACCTTCGCCGTCAAGTTGTGAGCCCATGCCCTTATACTCGCCGCCCACCTGTTCCCCGCGCACATAAACAAGGCCAACTTCATCCGCCCCGCAAATCGCTCCATCCTCAGATTTTATCTGTA
>CALKXX010000216.1 GCA_938003725.1 uncultured Sphingomonadaceae bacterium
TCAGGCTGCTGTGAATCATTTTGTCCATGACTAGTTTACCTCAGCGACCCGATTAAACCTGAAGGTTGATTATCGTCTGGGTCAGTGTGTTCGCAGTCTCAATTGCTTGTGCATTGGCCTGGAAATTCCGTTGTGCCCCGATGAGAGAGACTAGCTCCTCCGTCAGATCGACATTGGCTCTTTCCAGCGCACCGGATCTGATCGATCCCAAAGGTCCGTTCGCCGCTGCGTTGATTTGCGGAATCCCGCTCTCACCTGTTGATTGCCAGTGCGCATCGCCAATCGGACGAAGGCCTTCGACATTGGTGAAAGAGGACATGGCGATGGAGCCGAGAAACTGTGAATTACCGTTGCCGAATGTGGCGGTCACCAAACCTTCTTTATCGATGGATACGTTGGCGAGAACCGCAGTGGGGTCGGTCGGATCAAATTCCGGTAACGCAAAATCGACCATGTCACCAATCGCTGTAGAGGTGACGGTGCCATTGGCGTCTACTGGCAAGAGTTGCGCTTTACTGCCAATCGTATCAACGACTTCCCGATTGCTGTTCACGCTGAACGCTCCGTTGCGGGTAAAGCTTAAATCCTGTCGGGGAGGTTGTCCCCGGACGGCAAAAAATCCGTCCCCGGCAATTGCGAGGTCAAGGGTCTTGTCAGTTGCTTCCAATGTACCTTGTGTAAATTGTTGCGTAATTCCGTTCAGGCGGACGCCCTGACCGGCGACCATCTTTGTTGTCTGTGTCGGTGCTGCAGCGAACAGGTCACCGAAAATCGCGCGGCTCTTTTTAAATCCAATTGACCCGGCATTGGCGACATTGTTCGAAATTGCGGACAGATCCGTCTGTGCGCCTTTCAGGCCCGATAATGATGTATAGAATGACATTGAATTTCTCCTTTACTGGACGGTTTGTAATCAACTGAGGCGGATTGCATCGCCAAGTGTGAATTCGCCGCGCGGTGTAATCAGTTTGGCATTTGCCGTGTCGGCGGGGGATTGCACTGCTTCCACCGTTGTCCAGGTAGATAACCCTGATGTGGCGCCGCCATTCACACGAACGCGGAGCGACCCATGGGGTAGGGGCAATCCTTGACCGTCCAGCGCGTCCCATTGGAACGCTATCGGACCGGCGGGTTGTTCACCGAGCTCAATCGCTTGCACAATCTCTCCGCGATCATTCAGAAAGTCGATCGACAGATTGGAAGCGTTCGCATCCAGATGGAATTCTCCGGAATATTGTCCAGCAGCACTTGGCGCAGCGATCTGGCCGGGGACCAGAATATTGTGGCCAAGCCAGCTGGAAGCATCGCCGACACGGTTATCACCAATGGAGCCCGCAATAGCTTTCAGCGATACGTTCATCTCCGATATACCGGCAACACTGGAAAATTGGGCCATCTGCGCAACCATCGCATTGTTGTCGAGTGGGTCGAATGGGTCCTGTGTTTGTAGCTGGGTAGTCATCAGGCGCAGAAAAGCGGCTTGATCCAGCCTGTCATTTCCGGCGGCTCCTTCCGGTTGTGATACGGTTAGATTTGACGGTAGTGTGTTGGTGATCGTGTTCATTATTTACCCATCCTTACGGTTTCCAAGATTAGTGATTTTGCAGTTTGAAGGACCTGCACGTTGTTTTGATATTGCCGTGCGGTCTCAATCATCTCGATCATTTCGGTGGCTTCATCGACGCCTGCTTCCCAGACGTATCCGTTGGCGTCCGCCATTGGATTGGCCGGGTCATGCCGTCGTTTTGGCTGTGTGTCTGATTGAACGATGCGGTCGACATCGACTGTGGCCATATCCGATCCATCGGTTACCGACCGGAAAACAGGTTTCAGTGCGCGAAATGCGTCCGCCTCGCTGCTGGCAACTGATCGGGCGTTGGCCAGGTTGGATGCTGTTGTATTCAACCGCGTCATTTGCGCCGCCATGGCGCGCCCGCTAACATCAAATATGCTCATGGAACCGGCCATTGCTATTCCCCTTTCATCGCGCGTTTGAGCGTGTCGATCCGCCCGCTTAGGAAGGAAAGGGTCGTGCGATATTGCACAGCATTTTCGGCAAAAAGGGTCTGTTCGGTTGAAAGTTCAACGGTGTTGCCATCCATAGATGGTTGTAGGGGAAGCCGGTAGGCGCTTGATTGCTGTGCAGCATCTTCAATGGAACCGCCATTAGCGGCCATTGCGATGGCGCGTTCAAAATCAATATCTTTCGCTTTGTAATTTGGCGTCGCTGCATTTGCGATATTTGATGCAAGCATATTGAGACGCTGCGAACGTAGCGACAGCGCATCTCCATATATGCCAAATATTGCGTCCATATCTCTGTTGTTCCGTTTTGTTAAACTCTGAGCCAATTCATCCGTTCTGGATTGCGGGCACTTGTGTTGCTGATGACCTCGCAATTGCTGTGCCAAATCCGAATGTCCCGGACTTCGGCTGGTTTTGAGATTATGCGGGTTTTTCTTTTTGGCGATACGGCAGTTTTTTGACGGAAAGTGCCAATTTCCTGCCGGACATGTCCGCACTGGTGGAGAGGTTATTTGCAAACTATATTGGAATATTTTGATCCCATTGCGCTGGCGCTGGTCTGGATAGGGTCTATTGTCGTGGTCGGCCTACAGGAAGGCAGCGCAGGATTGGTGCGCAGTTTTTCCGCTTGGAAAATCCTGCTTCGTGCCGATCCGGTTCGTGATGCGCAAATAGCGCGTCAAGCACTCCGAAAGGTTGAAAATATTATCGATGTAAAGGGTGTTCAATGCGTTGATCGGATCAACTTGCAAAGCCGTTTCATGTCGCGTGCGATAGATCATCTATCAGCTGACAAGGACCTTCGGCGTTTTTCCCAGTGGGCCAATTCCGACATGGACGACCGCGAAACAAGACATAATAGTGTGATACGCTTCTGGCTAGCAGTGGCCGATATAGCTCCGGCAATTGGCATGGTGGGTACCATTATTGGATTGGTGCGGATGTTTTCCAATATCGGCGATCCGTCCGAATTGGGCAGGGCGATGGCATTGGCGTTGCTCACTACTTTATATGGATTGGTATTGGCGAATATTATTGCGGCACCAATTTCTCAGCGGTTTTTGCGGCTATCGTCCGAGGAATTGAAGTGGCAGCGTATTTTGACGGATAAGTTGATGGTGGTCGCGCGCTCTGATCCCGGTTTTGCAAATAAAAGATATACCGATCTGCATCGTGATCGCCGCACATGCGCCTGACGCGCAACGGACGCTGGTCATTGGCTTTCGCCGATCTGACGCTGTTGCTGCTTGGCTTCACGGCCTTGCAAGGCCTGAATACAGAAGATCGACCGGCGGTGACCGATGAATATTCGGAGCACCAACAGTCAGTTGAGTCAATCGAAATCCTATCGGTGCAACTGTTCGAACCACAGGAAGCGATGATAACCGATGTGGGAATAAGCCGATTACAGAACCTAAGTAGTGACATGAAAGAATATGATCATATTCAAATTTCACTGGACGGTGCGACGCAGGGAACCAAGAGACTGGATGGATGGGAACTGTCAGCGGCGCGCATGGCATCGGTTGGCAGGCTGCTGACAAGTCAAGGTATTGACCCGAAGAATATTGAGTTTGATATTTCCCAATTGTCGGCAGAAGCGAAACCGCAAATGCTCACTATAAGGTTGAAGAACGAAGCATCGCCATCGCGCTAGTTACGGACTGATATTTACGGTGGCACGAACCTTGCTGTGCTTAACGGCATTGCAAAGGAGAGCCGAAATATGAAACGTCAAACTATTTCAACCGCCGCCATATTATCACTCGCATGGATATGGAATGCGCCAGCCGCAGCTAAAGAATTCCAATCGCATGTCGAATTGGACGCGGTAGTCAAACAAGCCCTGGATCAGAATATCGGCGCGGTCGGCGGTGCCCGCACACCGGTCGACCGAAGGCTAAAACTTGAAAAATGTCCGGAAAGCCCAACCGTCGATGTTCGAACTAGATCGGTGGCAACCATCATTTGTCCGCCGCTTGGTTGGAGATTGTCCGTGCCGCTGGTGACATTTGATCGGGTACAGAAACGGGAAAACGCTGCACAGCATATCATAGCCCGCGGTCAGCCGGTTTTGCTGGTCGTGCGCAGAAATGGTTTCGTCATCTCCCGCCAAATGATTGCGGATCGCAAAGGCCGATTGGGGGAAGTCATTCCCGTTCGAAGGACGCGCAGGTCCGCACCAATACTGGCCGAGATAACCGGCGCTGGCCGGGTTTCTGTGCCGCAATTATAATTTCCCTAAACTTTCAGAGCATCCATCCGTTCTGAGATAAAATATTTTACAGGAGACTGTGATGATCGACAAATTAGGTATCGGCCAAAACCGTCCGATAGGAATATTAAAGACCGACACAATATTGCCGGGCAATTCGAAAAGCTCGGCTATGTCGACGAACAATGGATATTCGGTCAGCGGGGCATTGTCAGGCGCGATCGAACATATGGTGCAACAGGGGATGCCAATTGATTTGGATCGGATCGTGGCCGTCCGCAATGCTATTGCTGATGGCCAATACCCGGTTGATCCAACGCGCATTGCCGAAAAGATTGTTGATTTTGATCGTCCGGGAGCATCCTTTTCATGACCTTGGGGTTGCTTGACCGCCTGGAAAGCCGGTTCGAAAATTTGATTGTGGCACTTGATGGACAAGATGCCGATGCCATTATAGAGGCTGCCGCCGCGATTCGGCCGGTCGTGAACGAAGTGGAAAACACCGGCGCCTGGCACGGCGGTACCGAAATAAATAAGCGTTTGTTGGAGCTCTCCAAATTGATCGATGCGTCAAAATACCGCGTCAATATGTTGACTGATCTCAACCGCCAACGTGCCGAAAATCTGACACTCGCGGCGGGTTTCGATACCCCATCGATATACAGAAAGCCCCTATAAACTAGGTATTTTCAAAAAACTAAGGCGTGAGCAATATTTGGCACGCCGTTTGCTGATGTCTTCGGCATGTTTGGAAAACTATCACTCAGACGCGGCGTGTTCGGCGATACTGCCAAAGCGGGTATATTACCGCTGGCGACTTTATTGCTGGTCGTGTTCATGGTGCTACCAGTGCCGGTGCTCATTCTTGATATCGGTTTCATCGCGAATATCACAATTGCACTTGCGGTATTGATGGTTGCGCTGAACGCGGCAAAACCGCTCGATTTTTCCAGTTTCCCCACTGTATTGCTATTTGCGACATTGTTGCGGTTGGCGCTTAACGTGGCCTCAACTCGTGTTGTGCTGGTGCAGGGACATAATGGTCCCGATGCAGCGGGGCAGGTGATCGAAGCATTCGGTAATTTTCTGATCGGCGGAGACTATGTCGTAGGCATATTCGTCTTTGCAATTTTGATGATTATCAATCTGGTGGTCATCACCAAGGGTGCCGGACGTGTATCCGAGGTCACGGCGCGGTTCACGTTGGACGCGATGCCCGGCAAACAGATGGCGATTGACGCCGATCTCAACGCCGGATTGCTGACCCCCGAAGAAGCAAAAGTCCGGCGGCAAGATGTAGCCACGGAATCTGATTTTTACGGTTCGATGGACGGTGCATCGAAATTTGTGAAGGGCGATGCTGTCGCCGGAGTCCTGATCCTCGTCATCAATATTATCGGCGGGATTATTCTGGGTACGGCGAGTCATGGGATGGCGATTGGCGATGCCGCCCAAACATATGTTTTGCTCGCTGTGGGTGATGCACTGGTTGCTCAGGTGCCCGCCTTGCTTCTTTCCATCGCAGCAGCGGCAATTGTTACGCGGGTTGCCTCTCCGATGGATTTATCTGGGCAGATCGGCAGTCAGTTTGGAAACGGCAAGGCATGGGTTCCGGTAACCGGGATTTTGACCGTAATCGGTCTGCTGCCCGGGATGCCACATTTCATCATTTTGCCAGCCGCTATGCTGTCAGGATATTTTTCATGGCGGCTCTTCCGTCAGGCAAAGATTGACAGCGCGCCGCCGGTTGAATTGGAGACTCCCGAACAGGCCAATCACATTGATTGGGGCGACGTCACGGATAGTGCGGTGTTGAACATTGAAATTGGTTATGGTTTGGTTCCGATGGTCGACGAGCGAAAGGGTGCGCCGTTGATGCAACGCTTGACCGGGATCAGAAGGCAGTTGTCACGGGAGCTGGGGTTCGTGGTTCCGCTGGTGCGGGTAAAAGACAATATGGCGTTGGAACCCAATGCCTATCGCATAGAGATTAGCGGCGTCACGCTGGGTGAGGATCAAGCTTGGCCAGATGATCTACTCGCGCTCGACAGCGGTGATGTCGATGAAGTGTTAAAGGGCCATGCCTGCAAAGACCCTAGTTTCGGTCTGGACGCGGTTTGGATTTCACCAGAGAAGCGAAGCGAAGCTGTAGTTTCGGGCTATACGGTTGTTGATCCATCCACCGTTATTGCGACACATTTCAATCACCTTATCTCGCTGAACGCGTCTGAGCTATTTGGAATGGACGAAGCACAGGGGTTATTGGACAACCTGAAAGAGATTGCTCCTCATCTCGTCGATGGTCTGACGCCCAAACCGCTTAGCCTTTTCCAGATTATGTCCATTTGTCGTTCCCTGCTTGAGGAAGGTGTCCCGCTGAAAGATTTTCGGCGACTTTCCGAAGCTATGGTTGAGGCGGCAGCGCAAGACGCGTTGCGAGAGACATCCTCCATTAACAATATCGTGGACGGTGTGCGGAAACGAATTGGGTCTCTGATCATCCAGTCGCTCGTACCCATTAAAATGCCTCTGCCCGTAATCACATTGGACGCCGAGCTAGAGACATTGCTGGCGCAGGCGATCAAAAATGGAGCCGGCGATAATGGATCTGGGGCCTCCTTTCCTGTCGAACCAGGATTGTCGCAAAAGATACTGGAAGCTGTCGAACAGGCGGCTGGGCCGGCAAGGGCGCAAGCGCGGCGATTTGCTATTGTTACATCTCCCTTGGCGCGACGCACTTTGCTGAAAATATTGCGGCCACGCCTTCCCGAAACCCCCGTTCTCTCGTTTGAAGAATTACCCGACGACAAGGCGGTGGAAGTGATCGCGGTGGTCGGCAGCCAACCGGCGACTACCTCCGGCACCGATATATCAACCGATCAACCAAAGGATTTGGCATGAGTTATCACGATCCCAAACTTGCCGAGCTGACCTATGGCCCAAAGCCAGATATTTTGAATGAGGACCAGCTGATAAATAACCATTTGCCGCTAGTTCGGAAACTGGCGTGGCATGTCCATGGGCGCGTTTCCAATGCGATAGAGATTGAAGATCTTTTGCAAATCGGAATGGTGGCACTGGTAGAGGCTGCGCAAGGCTATGAAGATCGCGGTCTTGGTTTTAGCAACTATGCGAAGCTGCGCATACGAGGGGCAATGATTGATCATCTGCGCAAGTTGAGCAATCTGAGCCGCAATGCGATGACCTTTCGAAAGAAACTGCGCGCAACAAGAGAGAGATTGGCTCAGGAACTGGGGCATGATCCCGACGAACTTGCCTTGGCACAAGCCATGAATATGGATCAGGAAAGTTTCCGTATCGCGGTTGACAATGCGGGTGCGATCGAGCTTAAATCTATGGATGAAGTATATTCGGATCAGAATATCTGGTTCGAAGATCAGACCGAAAAAGCCGACGGTGCCTTGGAGCGTTCCCAAACACAGGATCAACTTGCAGCGGCTATTGGTTCCCTGCCTGAAAGAGAAGGTATGATTCTTCAACTTTATTTTGTCGAAGAAATGAATCTGGATGAAATCGGTAAAACATTGGACATCGGCGCAGCGCGTGTTTGCCAAATAAAGAAAGCGGCTCTGTCAAAATTGCAGAAAATTCTCGTGCGGGATTAAGTCTTCTACCCTCGACCTAAATCTCTGTCTGCGAGCCAAACTAAACCGTCCTTTGTGGCGGTTCTTTTTTTGGAAAAATCCCCCGGCGCCAATGTGGGGATTGAAGCGCGCCGGGGGATAGAAAGTTCAACGAGCGGGACCAGCCACCCGGTGAACCAAACTTTTGGAGATCCGCCTTTACCGGATGAGGCTAAGCACGTTTTGCTGCGTCTGATTGGCCTGTGCCAGCATCGCGGTAGACGCCTGGCTAAGGATCTGAGACTTGGCCAGAGCAGTGGTCTCTGCAGAGAAATCGACATCTTCGATCCGCGAACGAGACTCTGTAATATTGGCCACACGGTCAGACAGGTTGGAGACGGTTGTCTGCAAACGGTTTTGCGATGCACCCAAGGAAGCTTGCGCGGTTGTGATCGTGGTCAAGGCCGCATCCAGTGCAGTCAAAGCTCCGTTGGCACCTGCCTCTGTACTGATATCCAGTGCGTTCACCGCCAGGGCAGTTGCATCTACATCGGTCAGCGTAACAGCTACCGTTTCACTGGCTTGTGAACCCGTTTGGATATTAATGGAAGCATTGGTGCCATCAAGCAAGGCCACGCCATTATAATCTGTCCGCGTTGCAACATCGCCGATTTGAGCGATCAACGCCGTGACCTCGGTCTGAAGGTTTGCGCGGTCTCCGCCGGCAAGTGTGCCGTTGGCAGACTGCACGGACAATTCGCGCATACGCTGTAACATGCTGGTGATTTCGTTCATCCCACCCTCTGCGGTCTGGGCAAGCGAAATACCATCATTGGCGTTACGGATGGCCATATTCAAACCGCGTACTTCGGATGTCATGCGGGTCGCAATCGCGTTACCGGCGGCGTCATCGCTGGCGCTGTTAATACGGCGTCCAGTTGACAAACGTTCAATTGACTTGGCGAGGCTCATCTCCGCCTGGTTCGCGGCAAAGCTGGTGCGCAATGCCGATACGTTGGTTCCAATTACAGTCATTTATAGATTCCTTTCAAACAGATGGGGCGCCGAAAAAGGGATCACAGCGACCTCAAGCACAAGAACGGATGTCATCGCGAGAGCTTTAGCGATGGATATCTGCGCCGATGAAATGGCGAAGCGTCAGATGATTGACGAAAGCTCTGTCGTGAGTTTGACAAAGAGTAATTCGTTATTTTTAACTATCTGAAATAGAACAATAAAATTCAATCTTGGATTCTGGCATACCGCTTGCACAACATATTCCGAAGCGACGAACCATCTAATTGGGGGTGTTGTTTTACAGGACCAGAATTGGGGAATATGATGACTTTAGTCGCGTGCATAGATGGGGTGAGAAAATCATCATCAACATCGCGCAACCATTTTTTTGGTTGCCGGGTGCAAGCTGTTCAGACTGAAAACATGACACGTTCAAACCGTTCCCACATTTGCGTGTTTTGGAATCATGAGATCAAGTTGGCGGACTGTCGCGGCGGCATCTTTATTCTTCAAAACTGCTCATCCGTACTGGTCCGGCTGAGCCATGGCCTGACGCTGCGTATTGCCTTCGGACTGCGTTGGATAGCTTTGCGCTATCTTCGCAATCTTGAGGCGATGCGCAGCGGCAATGGTCTGATATTCAACAAAGCGACAGCGTCAGCATGAAACCGATCGACTCTTCTAGCCTGATGGCAATGCGAAAAGTGATCATTTCACAAAATGATGCGTTGCAGAAAGCAGTGGCAGCCAAACCGCCTGAAGTAAGTTCAGCGCAACCGTCATTCGGTAGCACGATGACAACGGCATTGAATCAGGTGAACAATTTACAGCACGATGCCGGAGATGTGACCAAAGCTTATACCATGGGTGAAACGACAGATGTCGCATCTGTTATGCTCGCGAAACAAAAGGCATCACTGGGCTTCGAGGCAACGTTGCAAGTGCGCAACAAACTTTTGAGTGCCTATAAAGACATAATGAACATGCCGGTGTGATATGAGCGAACTCAGCCTTACATCAGATCAGCAACTATCTGAGCCATCGACGGCTCTGGCCTCGCTGGATCTTGCACAAGGGATTGGCCCCAATAGCTATTGGACGGATCGAATAAAATCGCTGATGTCGCAACCAGCCTTTGCGAAAGCGTTCCCCTTGATAGGATTGTTGGCAGTTGTAGCTATCGCGGCATCTCTATGGCTAGCACTAAGAGAACCGCCGCAGCGTGACCTGTTCCGGGGATTGCCCGAGCAAGACAAGGCGGCAGTGGCGACGATTCTGGAAAAATCGAATATCGGCTTTTCATTCGACGATGCCAACGGCTCTCTGACCGTATCTCAGGACGATTATTATCGTGCCAAAATGACTTTGGCGGCTGAAGGATTACCTAAATCCTCCCCCGATGGAGACAGTCTGATTTCATCCATGCCGATGGGCGCGAGTCGTGCCGTTGAAAACGAAAAATTGCGTGCAGCTCGCGAAATGGACTTGGCGCGAACAATCGAAGCAATTGACTCGATCATCAGTGCGCGTGTTCATTTGGCGGTCGAAGCGCCGAGTATATTTATCCGCGATCGATCACAACCATCGGCTTCTGTCATGCTTAATCTTGCCGGTGGGAACAGACTATCCGATGCCCAGGTACAATCCATTGTGCATCTGGTTGCTAGCTCCGTTCCTGGGCTGTCTTCCGACGCTGTTAGTGTTGTTGATCAGAATGGTCGACTAATGTCCCGCAATGGTTCGAACAGTGTTGCAGACCAAGCTGAACAGCACATGCTTATCCAATCCCAAATCGAGGAGCGCTATCGCCGGACGTTGGTGTCTCTTCTTACTCCGATGATTGGCGCGGATAATTTTACCGCAGAAGTAACGGCGGATATGGATTTTTCCGAAAAACAAGCGACGAGAGAAAGCTTTCCCAAGGACGATGCCCGGATACGTTCCGAGCAAGGAAGCTGGTCGAACGATAAGGCAGAACAGCCCAGTTACGGCATCCCGGGCGCGCTATCCAACCGGCCACCGGAAGCTGCAACGGTCACTGAAGAATTTCCGGAGAACGATGCCGAAACGCAAGAAGCCGAAAAAACACGAACCTCTGAGAAATTTGTTCGTCAGTTTGAATTAGGCAGGGAAGTCTCAGTTACCAAACAAGCTGCCGGAACATTAAACCGTCTGTCAGTTGCTGTAGCGCTTCGTTCCCCTACCGGAAAGAAACAGCGTTCCGAGGAAGAGTTGGCGGCGGTCGAAGCATTGGTAAAAGGTGCAATCGGTTTCCAGGAATCTCGCGGTGATGTCGTTGCTATTGAAGCTCGTGATTTCCAACCTGTGGATAAAATTGTTGAGAACTGGTGGGAAGCTGGATGGGTATCATTGCTCGTGCGCAATCTTTCCGCGTTGCTCGTTGCGTTGGCTTTGATTTTTGGGATTGGCAAGCCCCTGCTCAAAAAATTCCAGGCGGGAAATTCGTCATCAGGCAATGTCGACAATAAGGAATTGGCCTCACAGATAAAGGGAGAGTTGGGCCGATCCGCCGGAACCAATGGCAGCGGCAACAACCCGGTATCTCTGGAAATGATCAGCTCAGCTGCTGGATATTCCGAACGTGCAGTCTTGATACAGGATTTTGTCCGCCAGAACCCGGATCATGCAGCATTGGTTGTGCAGGATTTGCTGAAAGAGGCACAGGACGGGGATTTGGAAAATGCCTGAGCAAAACACCCTTGTTCCAAATGAGCCGGGTGCGCAGCCAATGGCCTCCGGCAAGGAAACAGCAGCTCTGTTGTTGATGCTGTTTGGAGAAGAAGAGGCCGCTGGGGTGCTTTCACGGCTTGAGCCCAGTGAAATTCAAACTCTTGGCGAGTCCATGTTCAAAATCGCAAATGTGAGCGAAATGGACGTAAACCATGTGTTCGACCGGTTCATTCAGCAGGCCGGAAGTCGTACGACTATCGGATATCGTGCGGAGGACCAAATTGGATCAATGTTGAGCAAAGCATTGGGTCCGGATCGCGCGTCGAATATGTTGTCGCGCATTACCCCGGCAGATACACCGAAAGCACAGGATCATTTTCACCAGCTAAAGTGGATGGATGCTGCGGAAATATTGTCGCTGGTCGAAGAACAGCATCCACAAGTGATGGCCCTGATCCTATCGCATGTTGATCCCCAGATTGCTGGTGAAGTTGTCCAAAGGCTACCTGACGAACTTCAGGATGATCTGGTATTTCGGATCGCGACGATGAACAGTGTCGGCGCAAAGGCTATCGCCGATGTCGAGGACCTGTTGGCGCGACATCAAAGCAAAAGAACAGTGAGTGCCGGCAGCCAAAGCGGCGGAACATCAGAAGCGGCCGCAATAATGAACAATATCAATAAACCGCTTGAACGCCGCATCATCAAGGCGCTGAACAAACGCGACAAGGTGATCACCAAGCAAATCGAAGAAGAAATGTTTGTC
>CALKXX010000217.1 GCA_938003725.1 uncultured Sphingomonadaceae bacterium
TGTGCATTGGTCCCCCAGTGCGACCCGGGAAAATTTGAAACTTGTTATTCCGGAATTTTATCGAACACAGGTTGTGCGATGCCCAATCCGTCACCATTGGTACCACCCGATAGTCGCCCAATCAGTTTTCCAAGGGCCATATCGATTTCTGCGATCTTGTTGACACCGGTCTCCGCGACATAAAGGCGTTGTCCATTCTGTGAGAATAACATGGTTACCTGTCCGCTGTTGCGGCTGCCGCTCAATTTGATTTCATTCGTTTTTTTAAGCGATGCAACCTCGAAAAATTCGATCGCCCCATCACCCAAATTGGATGTGACTACGGTTTTCCCGTCCGGACTGACGGCCACGCGAATAGGAAAACTGCCGGTTTGTAGAGACTTGATTTTCTTGAAATTTACAGCATCGAAAACATGGAGTTTGTCGCTTTGTCGGTCCGCAACCCACAAAGTTTTACCATCCGGTGTGATCGCAAGGCCTTCCGGTTCTTTACCAGCGGCCATATCGGTGATTTTCGATTTTGTTTTCAGATCCAGAGCGCTCACCGTGCCGGAACCCATGTTCGTTACGAAGGCTGTGTTTTGGTCGGGCGTAACGACAACCATATGACTACCCTTTTGCCCGGTGGATATGGAGGATATCATTCGTTTGCCAGTACCATCATCTGGCTGGGAGACAATTGTGACGCTGTCACTTCCTTCGGTCGAAGCAATGATCCTGCCATCATTCAGCCATATGATCCCATGTGGGCGTTTGTTGGGCGTGAGGTCTATTGTTTCCAGTTTCCGCTGGGTAGCGGCATCGAAAACGTCAATGGTTTCACCACCATAAGATACCACTGCGGCTTGCCGCCCATCCGGTGAAATTGCAATTTCATGTGGTTGCGGGCCTGTCGGTCTCCTTGCGATCTCTCTTCCAGATTTCAAATCAATGAAACTAAGGCTGTCCTCGCCCTTATTGCCCACAAGCAAAATTGAATTGGCATTTTTTTGATCACCCGAGTGATGTTCGGCCGATGCAGAACAGCTTGTAAATAGCAGCGCACTGATCAACCCGGATAGTATCTTATTCATCATCAAATGCCCTAATTAAAATCCCGGCGAAGCGAAGGCTGCGCCGGGATTAGTTGTCCAGTCTTATGTCGCAAGGAGCTTATTCCGCCTGAGGCGCGGCCGCGCTGGGATCAAGCGGCAATCCGCCGAGGTCGGTTACCAGCTCGGTATAGGCATCCAGATAGGCGAGGGCCATAACACGCCCAATCTGTGTGTCATTATATCCCCCGCCAGCTGCTCCTGCGAGTGCGCCGCCAAGGAAGCCACCGCCGCCGCCACCGAATTTAATGTCCGAGGTACGCCGATAGCCTTCTACCGTTCGTTCAATTTCAGTTGTCCGGACGTTTACCAAAGCCAAGGTTACGTTCGCTTCCTTTTTGTTGATTTTTACGCCGCCAAATACGCCGCCAAAGGCACGGCGACCAAGTCCGCCCAAAAGCGCGCCGCCCAGTCCGCCGCCGCCAGAACGGGCATTGGCCGAAATGATATCAGGTACAATAACATAGTCCGCCGCCTTAACCTGCCGCTTTCCGATATTGGAACCACGCTGCAATTCGCCGCTATCGGCCAACGCGCGTTCAACGGCACGGGCCGCTAAGCCTTCGCCGCGGTCGACCAGGCCAAAACAGCCGGAGCGTGCGACAAAAGTTTTGATCAACGCTTCGGGCGAACCAATTTTGTAAGAGCGCCACCATTTTACTTCCGGCTCCATCACCGCAATAGTGCCAAGCTTGACGGTGCATCGCGGAATTTGTGCGGTGCCTCTGTCTTGTGCTTTTTGGCCCTTTGACTTGCCCGCTGCCATAGCAGCGCCGCCCGTAAGTGCCAGCGATGAAACAGCGATCGCAGTAATGAAGTTCTTGAGCATCTTATTCCCTCCGGTGTGACCCATTCGGCCGAGATATAGCTGAATGTGCATCAATAACAAACGATTGTTGTAGCACGACAAAACTGCAAGCAACGATCAGAACTATTGCTTTGTTAGACGTGAACCCTTGTGATTTATAGCACAATTTCGACATTTGGCGCGGAATTGAGCAAAAAATGGAACTTTGGCGGTCTCGTTTTGCTTTTCTTTTCAGATAGAAGCGCTAGCATGAGGTCAAAATAATCGGGGAGGATGATATATGCGACATATCGCAATCATCGGTTCAGGGCCGGCAGGCTACTATTCCGCAGAAGCCGCGCAGAAAAAATTTGGCGATGAAGTCTGCGTTGACATTATTGATCGATTGCCAGTTCCCTTTGGTCTGATCCGTACCGGTGTGGCGCCCGACCATCAATCGATCAAAGCAGTATCGCGGCGATATGAAAAAACGGCATTGGGTGACAATGTGCATTTTATCGGTAACGTCTGTGTCGGAGACAATATTAGCATCGAAGAATTGCAAGGGCTCTATGATGCGGTTGTTCTGGCGACTGGAGCACCCAATGACAGGGTATTGGAAATCCCAGGCAGCGATCTGGACGGTGTCATCGGCAGTGCCGCTTTCGTCGGGTGGTATAATGGCCACCCGGATTTTCGTGACCTTGACCCGATATTAGATGGCAGGTCAGTGGCGATAATTGGCAATGGCAATGTGGCCCTGGATGTCGCGAGAATAATGGCCAAGACGGAAGCCGAGTTTGTTGGCAGCGACATTGTGGGGCATGCGCTGGATCAACTCAAAGATAGCAATATCGAAAAGATTACGTTGCTGGGCAGGCGCGGACCACATCAAATTGCGATGACACCGAAAGAGTTGGGCGAGCTTGGCCATTTGGAGCGAGCAAAACCCGTCGTCGATCCGCTCGATTTTCCGGATGAAGGCGCGGATGCGCTGCTCGAGCCCGGGATGCGTAAATCCGTCACCCATTTACGCAGTTTCTTTGATCGGGCGGGAGAGTTGCGCGAAAAACCCGTCACACTGGATTTTGATTTTTTCGCGATGCCTGTTGCCATCGTAGGGGACGGCAAGGTCGAAAAGCTAGTTGTAGAAAAAACTGTACTGGACAAGGATTTGCGATCCAAGGGGACAGGCGAGCGTTATGAAATAGAATGTTCGATGGTCGTCAGTTGTATCGGCTATCGCACGCCCCCTATTGAAGGCGTGCCTTATGAACATGGGCGAGGCCGTTTTGCCAATGAAGAGGGACGGATACTGCCCGGTCTATATTGTGTGGGCTGGGCCAAGCGTGGACCTTCTGGAACCATTGGAACCAATAAACCCGATGGCTTTGCAATCATCGACAAGATAGCGGAAGATATTGGGGCGGGCGATAATAAAGAGGGCCGTAAAGGCTTGGATCGGCTGTTTGCGCGGAGAGGCGTGGAAACAGTCACGTTCAAGGACTGGAAGAAGATTGAACAGGCCGAGATTGACAATGCTCGTGACGGCGCGCCGCGAGAGAAGTTCACCGATGTTTCGGATATGATGGCCGCGCAAAAAATATAAAAAAAGGGAGCGGTTTAACGCCGCTCCCCATATTTCTCGAAGTGACTTTAGTCAGGCGAAGCTGATGCTGACATTTGTTTTGCGGCGGCGGCGCATCGCCCCACCAATCAAGCCAAAACCAGCGATCATCAATCCCCAAGTGGCCGGTTCCGGAACGCCGGCAGCAATGCCAACGATACCGTCAGTTGCAAATGCGATCGTCGAGTAATCACGTGTCGTGCCCAAATCTTCGCTATCCACAGTGATGATCTGGCGGATGCCCGAAAACGAAATCGTATCAGAATCCAGTCGATAGTCGGCAGGCCGCAAGAAATTCCCGATATGTGCGAAAGACATTTCCTGAGAAATCGCCACAGGACCAGATACGACATTGGAACTTGCACCTAAAAATTCAAAGGTACCGCTGGTTTGCAGCGTCGCACTCTGACCGCTGAACAGTAAGGGCCAGATGAAGCTTTCACCCGCAACCGAAACGGTAGCCCCGCCAGCGAATGTTACGGTGAGATCAAGGGTATCGCCAGCATCAAGGCTGACGACGGAATCCAGTGGTACCGGGTTAAACGGTGCCGCGATATCCGCCGGGTTAAATACGACCGTGGACATGATCGTGACTGCGTTAGCCGACGTCGGAATGGCAAGGGCCATAACGCCAGCAGCAGATAGAAGTGCGAATTTATTCATCAATTTTCCCCTAAAATCCGGCGAAACACGCGGTCCGCCCCGTAAAACAACTAGACCCCGATCTTTGGTTAGCATAGTCAATTTGGAAATCCAAGAACCGCAAAATATTATTAACCATGATTACCGCGCCGGGTTTGCCGTGCTGACATCAGATGTGATGAACTTCATTTGGCAGCGTTACCTGTCTAACCACTTTCGCAGCATCCTATTGGTTTCATCCGGCGTATCCTGTTGGACCCAGTGCGAAGCGCCGGGAATGCGTCTAACCGTCAGATTGGGCACAAAATCCTGCGTGCCATCGAGCAACTTTATGTCGACGGCAACATCCTGTTCTCCCCAGATTACCAATGTCGGAACATCCACCATCCCATCACCCAGATGTCGCACATCGGGCGTACGAACCAACGCGCGATAATAGTTGATCATTGCCGTCAGCGCGCGCGGTTTCAGCGCCGCTTTTTGATAGGGTTCGAGCGTTGCATCGTCGAACAGCTCTTTGTTGACGGCTGAATCGCGGAAAATATCACGCAGCGGCTGGCCATTATTTCGCAGGAAAAAGCGTTCGGGCAGCCAAGGAAGCTGGAAGAAGAAAATATACCAACTCTTCTTCAACTGTTTCCAGTAACGAATTTCCTGTCGCAGGCGCATTGGATGGGGACAGTTCATGACCACCAACCGGGTAAGCGGACGAATTTTCTTGATCGCAAACGGCCAGGCGACAAGCCCGCCCCAGTCATGCGCAATCAATATGACCTCTTCCGCGCCGCTGACATCGATCAAAGCTGCGATATCCTGCAACAATGTGTCGAGGCGATAGCTGTTTATACCGTCCGGTCGGTCGCTGCCGCCGTATCCGCGCATATTGGGCGCCCATACGCGGAAACCCAAATCGGTCAAAACCGGTATCTGGTGCCGCCAGCTATAGTGCAGTTCGGGGAACCCGTGCAGGCAAAGCGCAAGTTTCTTTCCTTCGCCAGCGGTGGCGACTTCGAACGTCTGCCCATTGGCCGTAATCCATTCAATCGAGATTCCACCGTCCGGTTTGGGTTGCCAGGATGAGATACGTTCCATAGGAATATTGATAGCAGCCTTTGACTTTAATCATCCAGTTAATTCTGCTATCTCCTGCCAGAATATTTAGGAGAGAATCGATGCATGATCTGGTTATTCGCGGCGGAACCGTGGTTGATGGCACGGGCGGAGCGCCGGTCGTTGCCGATGTGGCAATTGATGGCGATCGTATTGCCCTGGTTGGCGAAGTGCTTGCCGCGGGCCGTGAAGAGATTGATGCGACCGGCAAAATAGTCACGCCCGGTTTTGTTGATGTCCATACCCATTATGATGGACAGGCGACATGGGATGACGAAATGGCTCCTTCAAGCTGGCATGGCATCACGACGGTCGTGATGGGCAATTGCGGCGTCGGTTTTGCTCCCGCCAAACCGGATCGCCGCGAATGGTTGATTGGCCTGATGGAAGGGGTTGAGGATATTCCCGGCACCGCACTGGCCGAAGGGATGACCTGGAACTGGGAAACCTTCCCTGAATATCTTGATGAGCTGGAAAAAATGCCGCGCACCGTTGATGTCGCGACCCATGTTCCGCACGGCGCCGTGCGCGCCTATGTGTTGGGCGATCGGGAGAAACCGGGCGCGGTTCCGACCGACGAGGACGTGAAGCAGATGGCGGATATTGTTGCGGACGGTGTCAAAGCCGGCGCGTTGGGCTTTTCTACCTCGCGCACAATCCTGCACCGTTCGATAGACGGCGAACTGGTACCCGGCACCACTGCTACCAAGGAAGAGTTGATCGAAATTGGCCGCGCTATGGGTAAAGTGGGCAATGGCGTTTTCGAAATGGCCAGCGATCTGAACAAGGAATGGGACGAGTTTGGTTGGATGGGCGATATGAGCCGCGAGACCGGCTTGCCGGTGACTTTCGCTGCGCTCCAATCCATCGCCAAGGATATCTCGCTGGATGAGCAAATTGCCAATATGCGCGCCGAAAATGACAATGGCGCCAATATCGTTGCGCAGATTGCTCTGCGCGGCAACGGCATCATTATGGCGTGGCAAGGTACGGTGCATCCGTTTGTCCAGCATCCAAGCTGGGTTGCGATGGAAGAGCTTTCTTGGGACGAAAAATATGCGAAATTGAAAGATCCGGCCTTCAAAGCGCAATTGCTTAGCGAAGCTGCTGAAATGCCAGAAGAAGTGGATATGGTTCCGGTCTTCATGGTCGTGACGCAAGGCTGGTCGATGCAGTTCGAAATGGACGAGGATTTCAACTACGAACCGCAAGCCGATGAGAGTATTGCAACACGGGCGGAAGCCGCAGGCAAGTCGGGCGCTGAATATGCCTATGACTTGATGATGGAGGATGACGGGAAGG
>CALKXX010000218.1 GCA_938003725.1 uncultured Sphingomonadaceae bacterium
ATCACATGGAGCGCCGTCAACAGTGCTACCAATATCCGTGGTTGGGACAATGGCTGTTTCACCAACGCATTTGGTCAGACCAGCGCGAACGCGATTGTTGTGGCCAAAAAGAACAGCCATATTGGTGGTGACGGTGGCTGGATCAGGCGCTGTAGCCTTTCGAGCACGTTGATCGGATTGGTGGTGGATGAAGATACAGCGCGCGATACCGAGCGCGCGCATACCTCAGAATCCGCGTCCATCATCGCATTTTCAGACAATTTTCACGCCGTGCTGGAACCGGCAATTTCCGTAACCAAGACCAGCGTTACGTTTGCGGATGACCTAGGAGGTGATTTCGCCATCCCCGGCGCGACAGTAGAATATCTGATCACCGTACAAAATGGCGGAAACGCACCGCCAAATTACGACAGCGTGATTATTACCGAAGCGTTGCCCAGTGAGTTGTCGCTGGTTATTTCCGATTTTGCTGGTCCGGGAAGCGGGCCCGTGCGCTTTGTCGACGGAACCCCAGCTTCCGGATTATCTTATAATTTCAGCGGCCTTGGCAATGTTACAGATACGCTTGCATTTTCCACCGACGGGATAAATTTCAACTATACACCGGTTGATAGCGGCGATGGCACCGACAATTTGGTAACCCATGTTCGGATTGCACCCATTGGTTATATGGCTCCCGATACAGGCGCAGGTGCAACCAGCTTCACGTTGAGGCTGAGAGGTAAAATAGATTAGATCTCTGGTGGCTTTTTTCTTGCACGAAATCGAAATCTCGTTCCCATAGATATTGTATCAACGGGAAACGAAAATGACGATCCGAAACAAGCGTGATCTATTTGAAATTGGCGGGACGTCGATCGCACCGGGGAAAACGGCTGATATCGCACTACCGATCAGCGATCTTTCCGCGGGCATGCAGGCCAATCTGGAAATTCGGGTCTTTCATGGGCGACGTGCCGGGCCGATCATTTTTGTCAGCGCGGCCATCCATGGTGATGAGATTATCGGTACAGAGATTATCCGGCGTGTAATGAAGAAATTGAAACCGTCGCGCATGGCAGGCACGATTATTTTTGTGCCGGTCGTCAATATGTTCGGGTTTATTACGCATAGCCGGTATTTACCTGACCGCCGTGACCTGAACCGTTCGTTCCCCGGCACAGAACGCGGTTCACTGGCCTCGCAACTCGCCAATATGTTTTTCACCGAAGTGATCGAGCGCTGCACCTTTGGGATTGATATCCACAGCGCCGCGCTTCATCGTTATAACTTGCCCCAAATCAGGATCGCTTCGGGAAACTCAAACCTGAAAGAACTGGCTCTGGAGTTTGGTGCGCCGGTCGTCATTGAAGCACCGCTCCGCCCCGGATCACTTAGAGCTGTTGCCAAAGAGGCTGGCGTGGAAATGCTGCTCATGGAAGCGGGTGAAGCGCTGCGGTTCGATGAGTTTTCGGTACTGACCGGGGTAAACGGCATATTGCGGGTGCTAAAGAAGCTCGACATGATAGAGACCAAACGTCTTGGCAAAAAAGCCGCGCCCTCAGCCCAGACCACAAAGACCAGCTGGCTGCGTTCAACCAAAGGCGGGACATGCCGGTTGACCGCACCTTCGGGAACCAAAGTCCATGAAGGTGATATCGTTGCAATCGTCAGTGACATATTTGGTGACGAAGAGGAGGAAGTTCACGCCCCTTTTGACGGTATCGTGATCGGCCATAGCAATCTGCCAGTGGCCAATCAGGGCGATGCCTTACTACATATCGCGCAGGTGAAACAGTTTGATGGTGTGGATGAGCGGGTTGAGCAGATTGAGGATGCGCTCTTCAATGAACCGCTACTGGATGAAGACGAAGTGATTTAGGGATTGCGATCTCACCAAATCGGATGACTAATTCGGAAATCTCTCGAACGCCTTTTCCAAAGTCAGTCGCGTTACGGTTGTCGTTGATTTTTTGGTCTCTATTCCTTCTCCCGGCCGTGTGATCCGAATTTCGGAACGTTCTGTTTTTTTTGGTTATGGTACCGGAATCGTCAATGTCGAACTCGATCGTGATTGACCCTGCATATCCAGTTTTCGATGCATCTTCTTCGGCTTGTTGACGTGGAAGTTCATTGCCAAGCATCTGGGCTAGTATGAGGGCCTGCTCAATTTCACCATCGCGCACTTTGCCCGCATCGACTGAAAGAACCACGGAAAAACCCTTGCGGGGAGCAGGCAATAGCTTCAGAATCCCCGGCACCGCACTCAAGGCATGTGAATATTCTGCCCCGGCAACCATGCTTGAAATACGCAAATCGAATGGTTCGATCTGGCCAAGTGTTGACTGCGGATCGCAATCAAACTTGAAGGGAAATCCGCCACCATGGATCCACAATCCACAGACCTCACGTGGAAATTTCCGTTTTTTCAGCCATTGATCAATCCGCTTCTCGATGACATCGGTACCGAGCAATTCCAGTGATCCGTCGGAGCGCTCAAAGACTTGCGCCGGAAAATACCAGAAGCCGGATTTTGTCTTGCCCTCTTTGTCCCGTCGCAGATCATATTTGAGGATGGTTCCGTCAGGTGTTTTTTTGACCACGGTTTCAATCAAAGACTGTCTGCCGTTTGAAGAACCAATTGAATTTCCGTCTGAATCCGTTGAAGAGTTTTCATATTCGAGCAATAGGAACGTTGTTACTTCATTGATGGATTGGCAATGCCCGGCGGATGAAAAAACCGCGGCCATCAGAAGCCCGACAACCAATACTGCCTTCTTCACCCCTTACCCCGAGTCTTCGTTTTTCCGGGTTTCGCGTTTTTCTCTACAAACTCGATGATCTGCCCCGCGACATCTTTACCGGTGGCGCCTTCGATTCCTTCCAACCCAGGCGAGCTATTCACTTCCATAATCACCGGGCCATGATTGGATCGGAGCATATCGACGCCGCAGACGTTAAGGCCCATATGCTTGGCTGCACGGACGGCGGTTGAGCGTTCTTCGGGGGTGATTTTGACAATCTCTGCGCTGCCGCCCCGGTGGAGGTTAGAGCGGAAATCATCCGCCGCGCCGGTGCGCTTCATCGCGGCAACCACCTTGCCGCCAATGACCAAAGCGCGAATGTCGGTGCCGCCCGCTTCCTTGATAAATTCCTGTACCAGAATATTCACATTTGCGCCGCGAAATGCCTCAATCACCGACTTCGCGCTCGACATGGTTTCGGCCAGAACCACACCGATCCCTTGCGTTCCTTCGAGCAGCTTGATGACAACCGGTGGGCCATTGACCGCTTTGATTATCTCCTCAGCTTGCTTCGGGTCATTGGCATAGGCCGTCAGCGGTAAACCCAATCCATATTTTGAGAAAATCTGCATAGAGCGCAGCTTGTCGCGACTACGGCCAATGGCGACACTTTCATTTAGGGACCAAACACCGGCCATTTCGAATTGCCGCAATACAGCGAGGCCATAGTTGGTAATTGACGCACCAACACGCGGGATAATCGCATCATAACCCGCTAGCGTCTCACCATTATATTTGACGGTTGGCCGGTGGCTGGCAATATTGACGGTGCATCTCGTCGTGTTCAAAATATCCAGCGTGTGGCCCCGTTTCTCTGCTGCTTCGACCAAGCGTTTGTGAGAGTAAAGGTTAGCATTTCGGGCAAGCATTGCGATTTTCATTTTTTATCCTCTTCCAGCAACTTCTTGGGTTGTCCCAACATCCAGCGCTTACCGCTATTGATTAGAAAACCGCGCTTCAATGCTCGGCGACCGACCAGCATCGGGAACGCCATAGACTGCCTGTTTGCAAAGGTAATGTGACCAGTCCAAGTCAGCGGACCGAGCGAGATAGTGGTTTCTATTACATATCTTTCCTGTACTTTGCCATTGGAACTTTTCACCGGGCGATGATCATAAACCTTTGTCTCGATGCGCTTTGCGGCATGTTCAGGAGATTTGGGAACCGTGAAGGCAACCCATTCCTCGCCCTCCCTTTCAAAAACCTTTATGCGCACGGCATGAAGCGATGAAGTTCGGGCACCGCTGTCTATTTTGGCGTGCAGAGCTGTGAGGCCAAAATCAGGTAAGTCGACCAGCTCGCACCAGCCGATCTCGCAAGGCTCTTCTAGCCTGCGGCGCAGTTTACTCACTTTGGATGGTCGTTGTTTGGCCGTCATCACGCGTAGCTGCGCGATAACGGCCAATTGTTCAATGAAATTCGCGCTTACAGTCTAGACGACTCCATAAGCGAGCATCGCATCGGCCACTTTCTTGAAGCCGGCGATGTTCGCGCCTTTCACATAATCGACATAGCCATCTCCCTGGTCGCCATATTCGACGCATTTATCATGGATACCTTCCATCAATTCGGTGAGCATGGCCCCAAGCCGTTCGTGGTTCCAACTGATCCGTTCCGCATTCTGGCTCATTTCAAGACCGGAGACTGCGACACCCCCGGCATTGGCCGCTTTACCCGGGCCATACATGATCTTGGCATCGTGGAATATATGCACGCCTTCCAGGGTCGTTGGCATATTCGCGCCTTCCGATACCGCCATCACCCCATTATCAACCAACATCTTGGCTTCGCTTTCGTCGAGCTCATTTTGTGTTGCACAAGGCAAGGCTAGATCACAAGAAACGCTCCACGGGCGTTTGCCTTCATGAAAACTTGCGCCCTTAAACTCATCGACATATTCACTGATCCGGCCACGCTTCACGTTTTTCAGATTCTTGATCCAGTCAATCTTCTCTTGGCTGATACCATCCGGGTCATGAATGAAACCGCCGCTGTCGGATAGGGTCAAAACCTTGCCGCCCTGCTTGGTAATTTGTTCGGCAGCGTGGGTTGCCACATTCCCGGATCCCGAGATTACGGCCGTCTTGCCTTCAATACTGTCTTTCTTGTGCTTCAGCATATTTTCCATGAAATATACTGCGCCATAGCCGGTGGCTTCCGGACGCATTTGCGAACCGCCATATTCCATGCCTTTGCCGGTCAATACACCTTCCCAGCGATTGGTGATGCGTTTATATTGGCCAAACATATAGCCAATTTCGCGGCCACCCACGCCAATGTCGCCCGCCGGTACATCAGTATCGGGCCCAATATGCCGATAAAGTTCCGTCATGAAGGATTGGCAGAAGCGCATAACTTCTGCATCCGATTTGCCCTTCGGATTAAAGTTAGAGCCGCCTTTGCCGCCGCCCATAGGTAGGCCCGTGAGCGAGTTTTTAAACGTCTGCTCGAACGCCAGAAACTTCAACACACTCTCGGTCACGCTGGGGTGGAAGCGGATTCCGCCCTTATAGGGGCCAATCGCATTGTTATTTTGTACACGCCAGCCACGTTGGACACGGACGTTGTGATTGTCATCTTCCCAGCATACCCGGAAACTTACGACACGATCGGGTTCCGCAATCCGGCGTAGGATCTGTGCGGAATGATATTCTTCTTTGTCTTCAATAAACTCGAAAACGTCCTGCGCGACTTCCTGCACTGCTTGCACGAACTCGGTTTGTCCCGGATTGCGTTTTCTGACGCCTGCTACAAATGTGTCTAAATCTACATGATCGGAAACGGCCATCGTCTCACCCCCTTTTTAAAGTGAATATGTTTGCGCCCGATTGCTGACCTCGATGCCCTCGAATCGTGATCACCTATGACGGTAGTGTAGGACTATAAGGGGGGCCCGGTAAAGCTTTGAAATTCTGACCGATCTTACTCGTCCTCGGCCTCTATCTCTGCCTCTACCTCTGGCTCCTGCTTAAGCTCCTCTTCCTCAGCAAACAAAGCGCTTAGCCGGGTCAGTTGTTCCCCAATGACACCGTCCACTGCCGGGGAAATCTCGTCGACCGAGAATTCCATATATCCGCCCACTTTATAGACAAATCTTATGCCCGTGCGTTCACCGGCGGATTGCAATTGTATCGTCAATATTCCGGTCAATGCTTCACCTTGCAATGGGCCGAGTCCACCTGACATCCTCAGCACTTCATCCTTCTGCACCATGATTACACGCATATGCTGAACACTACCGGTAGCAGTGCGGATATTCTCTTCAGGGTCTGCCTTTATCAATTCGCAGAAACAACCACCCGCCTGGGCCACCAAATAGAAATTCTCCGCATTCCCCGACCAACTATGCTCGCCATTCCACCATTTCGACGGTTGCACCAGCGTATTCCAGACATCTTCTACCGGTGCCTGGACGACAGTTTCATGCCTTATCGTAAAGCCGTTATCAGCAGTATTGGTGATCTCTGCTTGAGCTATTCCAGTACCGAACAAAAGCGCAAGGCTTGCTATGATGAAACGCTTCATGGCTATTT
>CALKXX010000219.1 GCA_938003725.1 uncultured Sphingomonadaceae bacterium
CAGGTCCGCAACATCCTGTTCGTTCAAATGCCGCCCCAAATTGGTGACGATACCGCCGGGGTGGACGGCGTAACTATGTACCCCCTTGTCCGCCAGGCGCTTCTCAAGGCCGACGCTGAACAACACATTGGCGGTTTTTGCCTGACCATAGCTATCCCATTTCTCATATTCACGATTTTCGAATTTCAGGTCATCGAAATGGACCTGATCACGGTGGTGGCCGCGCGAGCTAAGGTTCACGATACGGCCGCCGCCCGTTCCTGCCCCGCCCAGAACGGCCGGCATCAGCAAGTTGGTCATCAGAAAATGTCCGATATGATTGGTGCCAAATTGCATCTCCAATCCATCCGCCGTTTCGCCATAGGGACAGGCCATCACGCCAGCATTATTTATAAGCAAATCAATGCGATCATGTTTTGCAAGGAAGCCGCCGGCAAAACTGCGGACGCTATCCATCGAACCCAAGTCCATTTCCACAACTTCGATATTTTCATTTCCTGTCGCAGCTTTGATTTTGCTGGCAGCAGCTTCGCCTTTCGCAATGTCCCGTGCAGGAATGACAATCTGCGCACCCTTCGCCGCCATCGCGCGCGCGGTTTCCGCACCCAGTCCAGATGCACCGCCGGTTATGACCACCAGCTTGCCAGACAGATCGATACCTTCCAACACTTCATCCGTGGTCGTTTCTGCTCCAAAATTTTCACGCGATGTCATGGGGCTCTCCTTGAAATTTGGTAATAGGATACAACTGAATGCACCGACAAATGGGATAAATGCAAATATGTTTAGTCAGTACGCAATCTTAACCGCGTCGGCCGCCTTCTTTGCTAACGCCCGCGCCGCGTCCGTATCGGCCCCTGTCGCCAAAGCTACGGCCATGCGGCGATAGGACCGTGTCACCGGCTTGCCGAAAATCCGAACGTCCGTTTCCGCCCCCTCCCCGCCAAGGGCCAGTGCGTCTTCGACACCGGTTAAGGCGAATTGCTCTCCATCCCGGTCGGCCAGGATCACAGCGCTGGCGCTCGCCCGGGCCGTCAGAGCAATATGCGGGATCGGCATCCCCATGATCGCGCGGGCGTGCAGATCAAATTCGCTCAGATTCTGCCCGATCAACGTCACCATCCCGGTATCGTGCGGACGCGGGCTGAGTTCGGAGAAAATCACCTCGCCGTCTTTGGTGATGAAAAACTCTACACCAAATAGACCATATCCGCCCAGATTATCGACAACCTTGCGCGCCATATCCTGTGCGGTGGTGAGCGCCGCAGCAGTCATCGCCGCCGGTTGCCAGCTTTCCTGATAATCACCGCGCTCTTGGCGGTGCCCAATGGGTGGGCAAAATAATACACCGCCGCCCGTGCGCACGGTCAACAAGGTGATCTCATAGTCGAAATCGATAAATTGTTCGACGATGACCCGCGCTCGGTCGCCGCGCATATTGTCCACGGCATAGTCCCAAGCGGTTTGGAGATCAGCCGCATCTTCGACTTTGCTCTGACCCTTGCCAGAAGAGGACATGACGGGTTTGATCACGAGCGGCAGGCCAATATCGTCCGCCGCACTAGCAACCTCGGTAAAGCTTTCCGCATAATGATAGCGCGAGGTGGTGAGGTGCAATTCTTTCGCTGCGACATCGCGAATGGCATCGCGGTTCATGGTGAGCTGTGTCGCGCGGGCAGATGGCACGACATTAAAACCTTCAGATTCCATCTCGGCAAGAATTTCAGTGCGGATCGCCTCCACCTCCGGAACGATCAGATCGGGTTGATGTTTCTCAATCGCCGCGCGCAGCTTGTCGCCGTCAAGCATCGAGAATGTTTCGCTATCATCCGCCACTTGCATCGCGGGGGCATGGTCATAGGTATCGCACGCAATGACGTAAGCGCCCAGCCGTTTGGCAGAAATTACAAATTCGCGGCCCAGTTCACCGGACCCAAGCAGCAGGATTTTTTTGGTAAAGGTCATGGGGCTGGACTGTAACTGAACAGAAAGGCCTCGTCATCCTGAACTTGTTCTTGGCATAGCGCCCCACCTTCTAACCCACCGCCTTCTAACCCGCCGCCATCATCTCGCTCATGCGTTTGTTCATCTCTTCAGGCGTCACATCTTCGATATGGGTTGAGAGCGTCCATTCATGGCCGAACGGATCTTTTAGCCAACCGGATCGATCCCCGTAAAATTGATCCTCTACCGGACGCACAGATTCCGCGCCGGCATCAACCGCCTTTTGAAATGCGGCATCAACATCGGGCACATAGATCATCATGCTGCAAACCGATCCGCCGCGAGCCTTGGGTCCCAATTTGTCCATTTCCGGAAATTCATCCGCAATCATCACATGACTATCGCCGATCATAATATCCGCATGGCCAATCTTGTCACCCATTGGCATCCGCATAACTTCTTCCGCGCCGAATGCCTGTTTGTAAAACTCGATCGCCGCTGCTGCATCATCCACCGTTAAATAGGCTGTGACGCTATGATAACCGTCCTCTTTCCAATCTACCATTTTGCTTATCCTCACCTTCCAAAAACGCTTCATAGCAAATTTGGCTCGCTTTGGCGACATTGTCATTTTGACAATTGATATGTCATAACATTACAATTACGGACCTCATCGAATATCCCTCAAACCAAGTGAGTACATCTTGTCCCATCACAAATACCTGATTTCCGCCGCAATCATCGCCCTCTCCGCTTCTCCTGCTTTGGCACAGGAAACAACGGACAGTCCCGAGCGCGGTTTGACCGACGACTTTCACAACGATGATCAGATTATCGTAACGGCCCCCTATGTGGATCAACTAGATATTCTTGCAGGTACATCGGCCTTGTCCGGTGAAGACCTTGCCGAGGATCTGCGTGGGCAAATTGGTGATAGCCTGACCAGCCTGCCCGGTGTTTCCTCCACCAGCTTTGCACCGGGATCGTCACGCCCCGTTCTGCGCGGGTTTCAGGGGCCTCGGGTCAGGGTTTTGACCGATGGAATTGGTACGCTCGATGCCTCCAACACTTCGGTTGATCATGCGGTGACAATTGATCCCCTGACCGCCCAACGGGTCGAAGTACTTCGCGGCCCGGCGGTTCTGCTGTTCGGCGGTGACGCCATTGGCGGTGCGGTCAATGTCATCGACAAGCGCATTCCACGCGATGTGCCGGAGGATGCCATCCATATCGACGCGCTCGCGGGCTATGGCACCGCAGCGGATGATTATAGCGCAGCAGGTTCAGTGGATGTGCCGCTCACCGGCAAACTCGTACTCCACGTGGATGGCAGCTACCGCGAGACCGACGATGTTCGCATTCCCGGTTTTGTGCTCGCTCCCGAACTGCGCGCCGAAGTCCTGGAATCTGCAGCAGAGGAATTGGAAGAAGGCGAGCTTGAAGAAGCTGCTGAATTAACCGAAACCGCCAACCTGCGCGACCGCGTGCCGAATACCGGAAGCCAGACATATACGGCTGGTGCGGGCCTCGCCTATATCGGTGACGGCGGCCATTTAGGTGTCTCATTCGGATATTATGACACCGAATATGGCATACCCGCCCGCCCGGGCGCCGGCCATCATGGTGAAGAAGAAGGCGAGGAAGAAGGCGGCGAGGAAGAAGAAGAAGGTCCGGTCACCATCGATCTGGAACAAGTTCGGATTGATTTGCGTGGCGGCGTGCAATTGGGCGGATTTTTTGAAACGTTGAATTTTCGTGCCGGTTATTCCGACTATACGCATACCGAGTTTGAGGGCGACGAGGTTGGCACCGTATTTGATGTGTCCGGCGTAGAGGCGAGAGCCGAATTGGTGCAGGCCGACCGCAATGGCTGGCGCGGTGTCATCGGGACACAATATTTGGCGCGCGATTTCAACGCCATTGGGGCAGAGGCCTTTGTGCCTAAGAATACAGTCGAAAGCTGGGCTTTGTTCACCATACAGGAGGTCGATCTGGGCGACTTTGAGGTGGAAGGTGCCGCACGCATTGAAAGCACTGACATATCATCAAATGTCGTCAATTTTGACCGCGACTTTACGGCCTTTTCCGCGGCCCTTGGCTTTGCCTATTCACCGGGCGATGAGGCGTTGAAAATCGGGGCGAACTTGTCTCGTTCGGAACGGGCGCCGGCAGCGGAAGAATTGCTATCAAACGGGCCGCATATTGCCACGCAGGCGTTTGAGATTGGCAATCCCAATTTCACCACGGAAAAAAGCTGGGGCGGCGAGCTATATGCCCGCTGGGACAGCGATAATATTGAGCTTAGCGCGACAGTCTATGCCAACTTCTTTGACGATTATATTTTTGAGACTGAGACTGGTGCCGAACAGGATGAATTGCCCGTGTTCCAGTTTTTTCAACAAGATGCGACCTATTATGGCTTTGAAGCCTCGGCCTCCGCGCGAGTCGGAAGCGCTGGTGGTTTTGACTTCGTCGTTGACGGTGTAGCCGATTATGTGCGCGCGAAAATCAAAAATGGTGGCGGTCCCGTGCCGCGTATCCCACCGCTAAGGCTGCTTGGCGGGATTGAAGCACAAAGTGATGCCATAGACGTTCGCGCCGAACTGGAATGGGCGGACAGCCAGAACCGGGTGACCACCTTTGAAACGGCGACGGACGGCTTCACAATGGTCAATGCCTCGGTGGCGTGGCGTCCAATGGGCAAAGATGGCGGTGTAACCCTGTTGGCATCTGCAAATAATATCTTTGATGTAGAGGCCCGTCGTCATGCCTCGTTCACGAAGGATTTTGTACCCCTATCAGGACGCGATTTCCGCGTAAGTGCAAAATTTAGCTTCTAGGACCATCATATATGCAGAAAATTCTTGCAGGCATCATGATTTCATCATTGCTCGTGCTGAGCGCGTGCGCCACCGTAAAAGGTATTGGGCGTGATATCGAATCTGTCGGAGAAGCCGGACAGGATGCGATTGACTAGGGTCAGGACCTAGGCTTTTTTGCGGTCACCAAACCACATAATTGCCAAAGAGACTTCATAGAGCATGATCAGCGGAATACCGAGCATCAGTTGCGAGATAACATCCGGCGGTGTCAATATCGCGGCCAGAGCGAATGCCGCGACGATCATATAACGGCGCATGCCTTTTAGCTGCTGCCGCGTCACTAGCCCGGCGCGGTTGAGAAGCAGCAATAATACCGGCAGCTGAAAGCAAACGCCGAATGCCAATATGAACTGCATCACTAACGACAGATAATCCCCCATTGCCGGCAGCGCCTCTTGTGTCAGCCCGCCTACTTCTCCTTCAAAGCCGATAAAAAATCGGAAAGCGGTAGGCATCACGATAAAATAGGCCAACGCCGCACCGGCCCCGAATAATACAGGTGTTGCCACCAGAAACGGCAGAAACGCTTTCTTCTCCTTGCTATACAGACCGGGCGCAACAAAGGCCCAAAGTTGATTGGAGATAATCGGAAAGGCGAGAAAAAACGCAGCAAACATTGCGACTTTAATCTCTACGAAAAAGGCTTCGTAAAGCTTGGTATATATGATCTTGCCCTCTCCCACCGGGAAAGCCGCCGTCAGTGGTTTGACTAGAATCGCAAAAATTTCATCTGCAAAAAACAGACTGAACCCAAAGGCAACAACCAGTGCGGCAACCGCCCACAGCAAACGTTGACGCAGCTCAATCAGATGATCGATCAACGGTGCTTTGCTGTCATCGATTTCTCCATCGATTTGGGGTGTGCTTTGCTCATTCATGACTTGGAGCTATTATCAGCCGGATCGCCGGTTGGCTGGGTCGATCCCGCCGCATCAACACCGGGGCTCTCTTTGGCCTCCATCATCGGTTCCGGCTCACCTGGATCGGGAAGCGCGGGATGCTCTTTCATGATCCGGTCATTTTCCGAAGCCCATTTTTTTTCCATTTCCTGAAGCTCGGCCTCTCGCACCATCGCATCCAGGCCGGACCGGAAATTGGACATGACGCCTCGTGCTTTACCCATCCATTTACCGGCGGTGGATAGCGCGCGCGGCAATTCCTTTGGTCCAATGACAATCACCGCGATCATCGCGATCACCGCCATTTCCGGAAAACCTATATCAAACATGATCTAAACGCCTCGCGCTTGAGGCGGCCTATCAACTAGCCGTCTTGTCGGCTGTCGAATTTGCTTCAGCGGGACTGTCCGCTGATTTGCCATCAATACGGGTCGCTTCGACAACTTTTTCTTCTTCGTCGGAGATACCCTTTTTGAACGATTTAATGCCTTTGCCGACATCTCCCATCATTTCCGAGATACGGCCACGACCGAAAAAAATGAGGGCGAGTAGAACAACTAAAGCAATTTGCCATGGACCGGGATTCATCAAAATTCTCCTGAATATATATCCTATTTAGGCGCTTTCGGGTTCGTTTTCCAGCAAAACACCATTTTGTTCACCATTCTCATCAACATCTTTCATTTCCGTTGATACCGAAGCCGCCTCTCCATCAGGGTTTTCTTCGTCGGTTTCCATCTCCATTCTTTCCAGCGCCAAATCCACAGGATCAAGCAATCCTGCGGCTTTCAGATCATCTATACCCGGTAAATCTCTGCGGCTCTGCAATCCAAAATGAGTCAAGAATTCGGCGGTTGTGGCATATATTAATGGCCTTCCGGGCACTTCGCGCCGGCCAGCAGGGCGCACCCAACCGGTTTCCATCAGGACATCCAACGTGCCCTTGGCCACCTGAACCCCTCTAATCGCTTCTATCTCCGCTCGGCTGACCGGTTCATGATAGGAGATGATGGCTAGTGTTTCCATGCCGGCGCGGCTTAGCTTGCGCAGCTCCGCACGTTCGCGCCTGAGCAAATGTGATAAATCGTGGGCAGTCTGAAAATGCCAGCGGTCGCCGGTCTTCAACAGCACAATGCCGCGATGTTCATAATCCCGCTGCAAATCCGCCAGCGCCTGACGAATATCGATATCTTCGCCAACATAGAGCTTGATATCGGCAAGGGTCATGGGTTTTTCAGAAGCAAATAGCGTCGCTTCCACCGCCCGTACGTCCTGTTTCACATGGTCCGGCATATCCATGAAAAGACTATCGTCCTCCATCGCCGTTTCTTGATCGTTAATATCTTCAGCCATTGCTGGTTGCCTTTAGTTTGAGCGGTGCAAAACTGTGATCCTGTTCCATCACCAATTTCCCTTGCCGCGCCAGTTCCAGTGCAGCGAGGAAACTTGATGCCAGAGCAGATTTACGTAATTCCGGCGATGCTTCGGCGGGCAGAAATTCGCGAATATCCATCCAGTCGATCGCTTCGCCAAGCATCAACGACACCCGTGCCAACGCATCTTCCAACGTCATCACCATACGCTGTTTGACGATATGAATGGCGGGGGCATTGCGCACTTTTACCCGGGAATAGGCGGTGATCAGATCGTAATATTCTGCCTGCCACTGGCGATCCTTGACCACACGCAGGCCTTCTGGTGCGCCGCGGGCAAATACATCGCGCCCAATACGGTCACGGGCAAGCAGCCGCGATCCAGCCTCCCGCATCGCATTGAGCCGTTCCAATCGCATTTGCAGACGCAGGGCCAATTCTTCTGGCGATGGATCAACCTCTGGATCTTTGGGGAGGAGCAATCCCGATTTCAGATAGGTCAACCAAGCGGCCATGACCAGATAGTCAGCCGCCAATTCCAGTTTTAACATCTGAGCATCAGCGATATATTTCAGATATTGCTGCACCAGCTCCAAGATCGATATTTCGCGCAGGTCGACCTTTTGATTGCGCGCGAGGGCCAGCAAAAGATCAAGCGGCCCTTCCCATCCATCAATATTGAGCGTCAGCGCATCTTCTGCCTCCACGGATTCGGGGGGGAAGAAAAAGCTCTCTGGCTCTTGTTCCGCCACTATGCCGCCGCCAAAAGTGCGTCACGCTGAGCGAGCAGTTCAGCAAAAGGAGCGGGTTGACGGTCTTTGTCAAGTGTTGCCATCGCCCGGTTCAACCGTTCTAGCGGTTTTTCTCCGATATCGCCAAGCAGGTTGGCAATATCCTCCATCTCGTCCATCCGGCCCCAACAGTTGAGCGCAATATCACAGCCCGCAGCAACGACATCTCGCGCACGCTCCGGCACTTCGCCTTTCAGCGCTTTCATATCCAAATCATCGGAAAATAACAGGCCATCAAAGCCGATCTGTTCCCTGATGATTTCGCCGATTATTGTTGGTGACAAGCTGGCACAATACTCCTCATCCCAGGCCGGATAAACGATATGCGCCGTCATCCCCATCGGCACGTCCGACAAAGCTTTAAATGGTGCAATATCGGTTTCCAGTTCCTCGAGTGAAGCACTGACCCGGGGCAATTCCATATGGCTATCGACAACCGCGCGCCCATGTCCCGGCATATGTTTGACCACGCTCACAACGCCGCCCCGTTTCTGCCCATCAATCACCGCACGACCCAGCGCCGCAACCTGCATGGGATTACTGCCCATGGCCCGGTCACCAATTGCCGCCACCGTTTCGGGCTGGCGCACGTCGAGCAATGGCAGACAGTTAACCGTGATACCGACCTCGCGGAGGCTTTCTCCCAAGGCTTGCGCATTAAGCCGCGCTGCCTCAATCGCCGTTGCCGGCGCGATATCATAGAGTTTGTCAAAAACTTCACCAGAAGGGAATTTCGGCCAAACCGGCTCGGTCATCCGCTGAACCCGGCCGCCTTCCTGATCGATCAATATGGCAAGATCATCCCGGCCGTGCAGATTCCGCAGATCGTCGGTCAACGCACGTAGCTGCGCCTTGCTCTCAATATTGCGCGCGAACACAATATATCCGGCGGGATCACTTTCCCGAAAGAAGCTTTTCTCATCATCGGTCAGGCTAAGGCCCGACGTCCCGAATATAACCGGTTTCATCTGCTATCCATCCGAACGCAACACAATCAGGTTATTAATGGGGAGTCCGGAAGTTCGGGTAAAGCGGAAACCGCCCTTATCCACAGCGAATCCCCACGAATCATGTGGTTTAACGGACGACCATGCAGCTTTCTCCTGCGGCTTTCAGGCCATTGCATACCGATTGTGCCTGCTCCGCATCAGGCGCGACCGCGTTCAGACGATAAATCGTTCCGCCATCCACCGCACCGCGCACAATCTTCTTGGGCAAAGAGCCAATCGATTCAAACCTTCGTGCAAAACCGGCCCAAGAGCGATCGGCAAGTCCAGCGGTACTAAACGCACCTAGTTGAATCATCACACCGCCAGTTGTCGAGGCACCATCACCGGTCGACGCAGCCGGAGTTTTCTTTATCGGGGCTTCCGTCGGCGCGTTGGTTCCCAATTTGGCGGTCGTATCTTTGCCTTCACTAGCGGCAAAACTGGCGTCGCCTTCACCTTCGAATTTTTTGGCCTGCGGATCATCAGGGCGTACCTTATAATCGCCCTCTTGCGCAGCGATAAGCTCTCCATCCCCGTTCAAACCGCCATTGTCTCGCGCTTGAAGCCAATAGATACCGCCGACGATGGCGGCGAGCAAGACCAGTCCGCACAGCACAAATAACGCGACACGCATCGGTGAATATTCACCCTCACCATCATAATCATCTGCAGATTCCAGCCAAGGTAAGCGATCCTCGTCATCCAGATCCAGGCTATCACGATTTACGTCCGACATTTCGGGCTCCACTCCATCAAACTACATCTTTTCGGCGGCTTCCACCCCCATGAGAGAAAGACCGTTCTTAACTGTCTGCCCGATATTTTTGGCTAAGAAAAGCCTAGCTGATGTAATTTCCGGGGCATTAACCATTATGATCCGCTTTTCAGGCCGATCATTGCCCAAATTATAGAAGCTGTGAAACGCCGCTGCGAGGTCGTTTAGATAGAAAGCGACTCGATGTGGCTCTCGCGCCGCCGCTGCTGATTCGACGATTCGTGGAAATTGCGCTGCCAGTTTGATCAAGTCGAAATCTTCTGATTCAAGCAGATCAAGATGCTTGTCTGATGGAGATATATCTTCTTCCGCCGCCTTGCGCAGGATCGATTGAATTCTTGCATGGGCATATTGCACATAAAATACTGGATTATCACGTGATGCATCCATGACCTTTGCAAAGTCAAAATCCATTTGAGCGTCTGCTTTGCGTGTGAGCATGGTAAAACGCACCACATCTTTACCGACCTCTTCTACAACATCGGCAATCGTCACAAAGTTACCAGAACGCTTCGACATTTTTTCCGGTACACCGTTGCGCATTAGATGCACCATCTGAACCAGTTTAACGTCAAACTTGGTTTTGCCTTCGGTAAGAGCCAAAACCGCCGCCTTTATCCGCTTAACCGTGCCCGAATGATCCGCACCCCAGATATCGATTAACTCATCAGCCGATTGCGCCTTTTGAAAATGATAGGCCAGATCACCGCCAAAATAGGTCCATTTGCCGTCAGATTTCTTGATCGGGCGATCCTGATCGTCGCCAAATTGGGTCGACCGGAACAAGGGCAGTTCAACCGGCTCCCAATCATCAACCGTCTTGCCTTTGGGCTTTTCCAGTTCGCCATCATAGACCAAGTCACGGGACCGCAGCTCTGCTTCCGCCGCATCTGCTTTACCAGCATCGTGCAGATCAGCCTCGGAGGAGAATATATCATGCTTGATACCCAGCAATGCGAGATCACGGCGGATCATATCCATCATCTTGGCGACCGCTTCTCTGCGGAAAATCAGCAACCATTCGCTTTCCGGCGCCGTCCGGTATTTGTCGCCAAATTGCTGAGCAAGCGCTTCGCCGACCGGCTTTAGATATTCGCCGGGATACAGTCCCTCAGGAATGTCACCGATGTCCTCGCCCAGCGCTTCAAGATATCGCAGGTGAGCAGAACGCGCCAGCGTATCGACCTGAGACCCTGCATCATTCACGTAATATTCGCGAATGACCTTGTGCCCGATAGATTCCAGCAAATCGGCCAATGCGTCACCCACAACCGCACCGCGGCAATGCCCCATATGCATTGGACCAGTGGGATTAGCGGATACATATTCGACATTGACGGTAATGCCACTGCCCACATTGGAACGCCCATAATCTGCGCCTAGGCTGGCAATTTGGCAAAGTTCCTCGATCAACACCGCGTCGCTCAGGCGCATGTTGATAAATCCCGGCCCCGCCATATCAGCCGAAGTGACATCATCTAGCGCTTCCAATTTGGCGACAATCTTCTCCGCCAAATCACGGGGTTTCATTCCGGCCGCCTTGGATAAAACCATCGCGGCATTGGTGGACATATCACCATGTGAAGGATCACGCGGCGGTTCCAGCGTAATGTTTTTTCGATCCAACCCATCCGTCAATACGCCGTCACGGACAAGGCTGTTCAATGCGTCGTCAATATGTTTCTGAAATTTGGGGAAGAGCATGGCATCAACTCGATAAATATATAGAATCAGCCAGCCCGGGATTTGCGAGCTGACGTGGGTTCAAATAAAATAATTTTATCGGGTAGCGTTATACTGCAGCTGTGCCGAACTCAACTGAAAGCCTATCAGCATTTCAAATGTGGAGCGCGCGACCGAGGCTTTAACCGCCGGATCCGCCAAAGGATCAAGCGCAGCATCCGGATCCCCGGCTTTCCGCCGCCTAGTTAGTTTTTCGATCACATCTTCCGGCAAACGAGCGGCCGATGCATCGATATAGGAGGCTGCCTTTCCGGCGCTCGATGCCCGGTATTGACCGTCGGCAAATTGCAATGTGACGGTATTCACCCGCTTGGCAACAACGGCCGTACCGCCTTGTATAACCGACGAGAAATAGGGGATAGTAACGGTGCGCGCACCATTTGGCCGGGACCGAACGGCATATACATCAAATGTCGCTTCGCTATAGATTTTCGCGCCTTCGTTGTTGCAGGTGGACCGGACATTGGTAATGTGTGCCACCACATCAATCGCATTTGCATCGGTGCTGTTCACCGGATCAAAAATGGTGATATCGCCAGTATGATCGGGCACGGCAACGGCCGGACATCCGGATCGCGTTACGGTAATTCCGACGCCTGAGCTTACATCAAGCTGTCCATCTCTTGCACAGCCAGATACGGCCAGAATAGCAAAGCCAGCTAATATTACCTTACTCGATCTCACATCCCGTTCCTTGTATCTGTTCCTGCTGAGAGCCATTTAAATTGTCGTACATGGAATATACGAACGAACATCTCGCAATCCCTTATCGGTGCCTTTAAAAGGGTGCAACCGTCCACAAGATGAACGGACAGTCTTTTCGCCGCTTTCGTTTTTCTCTAAGGCCATCATCATGAATCACTCAAAAAACGAAAAACCCCGGATTTGCTTACTTGTAGCCGCACCTCGCGGCTTTTGTGCCGGCGTGGATCGTGCCATAAAGATCGTTGAACTGGCCATTAAAAAATATGGCCCACCCGTCTATGTACGCCATGAAATTGTGCACAACCGCTATGTGGTGGACCAATTGAAGATGCAGGGCGCTATATTTGTCGAAGAACTGGATGAGGTGCCCGATGGCATTCCGGTTGTGTTTTCAGCCCACGGCGTTCCCAAAGCGGTTCCCCACAAGGCGGAAGAACGCGGCTTGGAATATCTCGACGCGACCTGTCCGCTGGTATCCAAAGTCCACCGGCAGGCCGAACGCCAAGTCGAGGCCGGCAATCACATATTGTTCGTAGGGCATGCCAATCACCCAGAGGTGATCGGCACATTCGGCCAAGTTGAAACGGGCAAAATGACTCTGGTCGAAACATTGGCGGACGTTACTGCGCTCCGCCCTGAAAACCCCGAGAAGCTATCTTATCTGACACAAACGACATTGTCGGTAGACGATACGCATGAAATTATTGCGGCTTTGATAGAACGTTTCCCAAATATCGTCGGACCGAAGGGGGAGGATATTTGCTACGCCACTTCCAACCGGCAGGAAGCCGTAAAGAATATTGCGGCCTCTAGTGATCTGGTGTTGGTCATTGGCGCGCCCAATAGCTCCAACAGCCTGCGCCTGGTGGAAGTTGCCGAGCGTGAAGGCACAGATGCCCATTTGATCCAGCGAGCATCAGAAATTGATCTGGATTGGCTCGACGGTGTAGGTACGGTCGGCCTTACGGCCGGGGCATCAGCACCAGAGGTTCTGGTACGCGAAGTCGTCGATTATCTGTCCGAACATTATGTTGTGGACGAAAACAAAGTCCGAACCGTCGATGAAGGCATGACATTCAAGCTACCGCGCGGGCTTGAGATAGCCTAGTGGCGGTCTACACTAAAGTCAGTGCCGAGCAGATCGCCGCCTTTTTGAAACGATTTGAAGTCGGACAACTTGTCTCTGTAAAGGGCATTGCCGAAGGTGTTGAAAACAGCAATTACCTGCTCGAAACGGATCAATCCCGATTTATTTTGACGCTGTATGAAAAAAGGGTCGACCCAAAAGATCTGCCATTTTTCATCAGCCTGCTAGATCATCTTTCCGCAAAAGGCTGTCCGGTTCCACCGGTAATCGCGGATATTGCGGGTGAACAGATCCATGAACTTTGCGGAAAATTTGCGTGCCTGATTGCCTTTCTCCCGGGTGTCTCTGTGAGCACGCCAACCCCCGGTCAGGCCGCCTCCGCCGGACGGGCGTTGGGAGGAATGCACCTGGCCGCCAGAGATTTTGCTGGAACACGACAAAATAATATGGACCGGACAGAATGGGACAAACTGGCCGCGAGTTGCGGCGCAGATGAATTAAATGCCATTTCCGAGGGTTTGAACGATCTTGTCCAAACAGAACTGCGCGCATTGGAAAAGGAGTGGCCCATGCATTTACCGCATGCCGTCATTCATGCCGATCTGTTTCCAGACAATGCCCTGATGCTGGGCGATGAAGTCACCGGCATCATCGACTTTTATTTCTCGTGCACCGATATCCGTGCCTATGATCTGGCCGTGACCCACACGGCATGGTGTTTTTCGGATGACGGCGAAACATTTGATCAGCATATTTCGGACGCTTTGATCACGGGATATAAAGACAGTTTTGGATTGTCCGGCGCAGAGCGAGAGGCACTGCCGATATTGGCACGCGGCGCCGCATTAAGGTTCCTGCTCACCCGTGCCTATGACTGGATCAATACGCCGGCCGATGCGCTGGTTACGCGAAAGGACCCGCTCGCCTTTCTAAACCGCCTGAAATTTTATCAACAACATCGGAATATTTTTACCGCATGAGTGAACTTCAATATGTCGAAATCGCAACAGATGGCGCGTGCAAGGGCAATCCCGGTCCCGGCGGATGGGGTGCGCTCATCCGCTATGGCGACACGGAAAAGGAAATTTCAGGCGGCGAGCCGGAAACAACCAATAACCGGATGGAACTGCGCGCCGCCATCGAAGCCCTCAATGCGTTAAAACGCCCGTGCAAGGTGAAGCTATCGATCGACAGCACCTATGTGAAAGACGGCATTACCAAGTGGATTTTTGGCTGGCAGAAAAATGGCTGGAGAACCGCCGCAAAAAAACCGGTAAAAAATGCCGATCTGTGGCAAGACTTGCTGAAAGCGGTTGAACCGCACGAAATAGAATGGTGCTGGGTAAAGGGGCATGCCGGTGATCCGGATAATGAGCGCGCAGACCTGTTGGCCAGCAATGCTGCAATGGCGGCGTTCTGACAAACATTTGAACCGTTATCACTGACAATAAAAAACCCACCGGATGTTCACCAGCGGGTTTTTCAAAAATAATATCTGATGTTTAGGAGTAGCTGACCTTCGTCGATACGCTGCTCCGCTTACGGGCGTTCTTGCTGCGCATCGCACCGCCAATTGCACCGAAACCAAAGATCAGAAATGCCCAGGTCGTTGGCTCTGGAACACCGCCGATGGAAACCGAGAAATTATCGACGATAGGGCCAACACTATCGGCGCTGCTTGTGCGAACAAACGCTTTGACCGAACCAGCTGCCCCTGCGGTAAAGCTGAACACGAATTGTTCGAAAGGCCGGTCTTGTGCCAGGTCAAGAAACCCGAAGGATTCCGGCCCCGTGAAATCGCCTGCATTGATAGTAGGGCCCGATCCGAATGTGACAACCCGGTCGTTAAACATTACATCTGCACCGATAGAACGGAAACCGAAATCAAAATTGTCATCGGCAAAACCGCGCTGATTACCGCTGGCGTCCACGGACAGGCTCACCAATTGTCCTGCAGAGAATGAGAATATCTGTTGAGTGATAAGCATCCCGCCATCATTGGTAGAACCGTCCAGATCTACGCAAGAGCCGGTATTGCAGGAAAGCCCGAAACCAGGTTCTTTGATAATATCAACCGTGCCGTCTTCGACGTCAAAATTGGCAAAGCCCGCATAGTTGAGCTGAGACGCTCCGCCATTTTCAGCATCAAAGTCATCAGAAAAAACAACACCTGCATGCGCCGGTGTGATGAATATAGTCGACGCAGCAAGCGCCGTTAGAATCTTTTTCATGAAATATCCTCGTTTCAAATGGCCTTGCCAAACCGGCATAAACCTAAAATCCGCGACCCGGATGTAATTTCCTCAATAGTATATTAACCTAAATGACCAATTCTCACAAGCTCGCCTCAAAATAACCGATACGGTGTACCGATCTGAGACTGTTAGGGAGCTAAGACTTAGCTATTGTCTTCTATCTCTGCATTCGGGCCATTTTTCAGAATCGACTTGATCGCATTTTTAGCGCTCGCCTTGCTCGAATATCCTTCAGTGGAGAACATGATCTCGCTATTATGTTTGAAACGGACGCGGAACTCGCCTTTTTTATCTTTATAGATTTCAAA